>JAFWGJ010000099.1 GCA_017512405.1 bacterium
CGAAATAAAAGCTCATAAAAAAGTTGGTGTAGTTGTTCAAACTACGCAAAGACTTGAAACATTGCAAAATATTTTAAATTATTTAACGACTTTTGTTAAAGAAATTCACCTTGTTAACACAATTTGCCAGAGTACGACAATGCGTCAGAATGAGGCAAAAGAGCTTGCGCTTACAAATGATTTAGTTATAGTTACAGGTTCTAAAAAAAGTGCAAATACAACTCACCTTGCAGAAATTTTGCAAGATATAACAAAAACTATTCATATAGAGAATGATTCTGAACTTGAAAAATATAATGACTTGATTATAAATGCTCAAAATATAGCTGTTACAGCAGGAGCTTCAACTCCGCAAAATATAATAGATAATGTATGTAAAAAAATAGAAGAAGGAGGTCAGAAATGACAAAAACAGATTTAGATGAATTTGAGTCTCTTTTAGAAGAAACTCTGTCAAAAACTTATACGGTTGCTGATATTGTTGAAGGTACCGTATTGAAAAAGGAAAATGGCGGCTATTTAGTTAGTGTAAAAGGTGCTAAAACGGAAGCATTTTTACCTGAGAAAGAAATATCAAATAACGATGAAGCACCTGAGGAACTTCAAATTGGCGATGTTAGAGAATTTTATGTATTAAAAGAAGAAAGTGATGATGATTGCATGCAATTATCACTTAAACGTATTGCATACGCTCAAGCTTGGGCTCAATTAAATGATGCTAAAAATGTTGGTGATACTATTCTTGCAAAAGTTATTCAAATTGTTAAAGGTGGTGTACTTGTTGATGTAGCAGATTTAAAAGGCTTTATTCCATCAAGTCAACTAAGAACGGGTACTCCTTTTGAGGGTCTTGTAGATACTAAAATTGAAGTTAAAGTTTTAGAAGCAGATCCTAAGAAAAACAAATTAATTCTTTCTCAAAGACAAGCAGTTGCTGAACAACGTAATCAGGTTGTTGATGATGTTATTTCAAAACTTGAAGAAGAAATGGTTGTAAAAGGTAATGTTGTAAGAATTACTGATTTTGGTGCATTTGTTGATATTAGCGGTATCGACGGTTTGTTACCAATTTCAGAAATTTCTTGGCAAAGAATTAAACATCCTTCAGATGTTCTTGCATTAGGTGATGAAATTGAAGTTAAAATTATTAAAATAGACAGTGAATTAAAAAGAATCAGTTTAAGTTTAAAAAGAATGACTGAAAATCCATGGCAGCAAATTGAAGGTCAATTTGAAGAAGGTCAGGTTGTAAAAGGTACTGTAAATAAAGTTGCAACTTTCGGTGCATTTATTAATATCTTCCCTGGCGTTGAAGCATTATTGCCTGTTGCTGAAATGGAAGGAGAAAATCCAAACCCATTTAATTTATACAAAATAGGTGATGAAATTGAAGTCTTAATTAAAAAATTCACTCCGCAAGAACATAGAATTGCGTTAAGTGTTAAAGATATTCAAAAATAGTAATATTATAATAAAGCGTGACTGTGAAGAAATCTTCACAATCACGCTTTTCTCGTGTAAAATTCCTAAAAATGTGGAATATTACTATTGTAGCAGATTAAATGAGTTACCCCCATGGAACAAGTATTATTACTAAATTCAGATGCCAAGCCGCTCCATTTTACAACTTGGAGAAGAGCATTAGTATTACTTTTAAAGGGTAAGGCTGAGTGTATGGAAAAAATTGAGAATATAGAAAACTATATTAAAGTTGATAATACATTTATACCAAAAGTTATAATATTAAAAGAGAAAAAGGCAATTCCATGTACGGAGTTGCCTTTTTCTAGAGAAAATATATATAAACGTGATGAATATACTTGCCAGTATTGCGGTAAAAAATTACCGGGTAACGAGTTGACTCTTGATCACGTTTATCCGAAATCAAGATTAGGTCCGGATACTTGGGAAAATATTGTTGCTTGCTGTAAGGAATGCAATCAATACAAAGCAAACAGAACTCCGAAAGAAGCGGGGATGAAGCTTTTAAGACGTCCTGAACGTCCTTCTGATGCAAAAATGTTTGAATTAACAAAAAACAGCAGCAAAAATATTGAGTATTGGTTAAAATATTATAAAGCTTCTTAATTAATCATATTGTAATAGAAGTCCAAATAATTCTTTTTGCCATTCATTTACTTTTTCAACGTAAAAAGCAGCGCCTTTTTTTTGACACTCTTTCTTGTGTTCTTTTCTACTGGAAGCTGACATTATTGCGATTATAGGTATTTCATTTCTTTGTGCAGCTATTTTTTTTAGTTCTTCTAACAAAATAAAGCCTTCACGTTCTGTCGGAATAAACAAATCCATTATTACGTAATCAAAAGAGCTTCTTTTATATTTTTCAACTGCATCATAGATTTCCCTTGAAGATACCGGTAAATACCCTGCTCTTTTAAGAATTACTTCAAGTTGATATGTAATAATTCCCAAGTCATCAATAATTAAGATTTTACCTTTTACAGGATGTCCATTATCGTCGTAATATTGTTTTTTTGTTCGTTTTATTGTCGAAGGGTCTATAAATTGTAAAGACGACTGATTGTAATTCATTGGAATTCCAAGTTGTTCCATATCAGAAGCTTTTTGCACATTATCAACATTTCCAGCATATTCTGATAAGTCAATTCCGTTATATTGCTGCATACTGTCTATATCATTTTCAGCGGAACCGTTTTTTTGTACTTCTGTATTACCAGTAGTCTTTTTTTCTGGTTTTGTTGCTTTTAATTTTTCATTTTCTTCTTTTAATTTATTATATGCACTTTTTACATCTAGTAGTTGTTTTTTTAGAACTGTCACATTTATATCACCAATAGGAGGGGTGGTTGTATTTGTGATTTCGAATAAATTTTTTATGAATGCGTCATCTATTTCTACGTTTATTTTGTCTGACATATTAAACCTCAATACTTCAAATATATTATAACATATATTTAATAATTTTAAAATTGTTTACAAAAATAGGCAATTTTTTTTTGAATCATGTTTTTAAATATATGTAGGTAGGAATTTAATATTTTTGGTGGTTAAAGGAGTTTTACATGTTTAGTGATGAATTTATGCATTTTTTAATTAAGTATCAGCAACCTTCTGAGCCTCCTAAAAAAATTAGCGATATAAAAACTATGTCATTGCCAAGACGTGGTAATAGATTAGCTGAAGTTTTGCTTACAGTTAAAAAATAATTTTGTCAGTTTTAAAAAAAGAGGCATAGCAATTTGCTATGCCTCTTTTTTTGTGTTAATATTGGACAAGATTGTTTGTGAGGATTTTATGGAAAAATTATCAACATTTATTATCGATTCTGATAATAATTCAAGAGAGTTAATTAGAAATTATTCGTCAGAAATTGATTTTATTGAGATAACAGACTGTTTTAATAATATAGAAGATGCTTATTCAACTATTGTCAGAGAGCAGCCTCATATTGTTATTGTCGATTTAAATGATGTATCAGGTAAAGTTTTTAATTATATTGAAAAAGTTATAAATACGCAAAATAAAACGAAATTTATTGTTACCGCGCTCAGCTATGATACAGATTCTATAATTAAAGCGATGCGTGCGGGAGCAAGGGAATTTTTACCAAAACCTATAATAAAAGATGATTTTGAAAAGACTATTAATAAACTAAAAGAACAATTTTATGGTACAGAAAAAACTACTAATTGTAAGATAATTACATTATTTTCAAATAAGGGTGGAATTGGCAAAACTTCTATTGCTACTAATTTGGCTCTTGAACTTGCAAATATTACAAAAGAAAAAGTTGCTCTTGTTGATATGAATTTTCAGCTTGGTGATGTTGCAACATTTTTAGATATAAAACCTTCTTTTGATATTTCTTATGTGGTTCAAAATATTGATGGTACGGACGATTCTTTTCTTTTAAGTACGCTGGATAGATACAAAGATACAAATCTATATGTGCTTGCCGATCCGCCATATATGGAACAGGCAAAGGATATTACTCCTGAGCAGATTTCAAAATTGTTTGATGCTTTAAGAAAAACTTTTTCCTATGTTATTGTTGATACAAGTAATGTTTTCTATGGTAAAACAATTACTGTTCTTGATAATACAGATTTTATAATGCTAGTTACTATTGTAAATATCCCTGCGATAAGAAACTGTCAAAGATGTTTGGATATTTTTGAAAGACTCGGTTATGACAAAGATAAAACGAAAATTGTTGTAAATCGTTATATGGAAAATGATGAGGTAAAAGCGGAGGATTTAGAGGAAGCTTTAAATAAAAAGGTTTATTGGAAGATACCGAATAATTACTTTACTATTATGTCATCTATAAACAAAGGTTTACCGGTAAGTCTTATTAATGAAAATTCTAACATTGCTCAAAGTTATCGTGAACTTGCAACTGTACTTTCCGACAATATTTATAAACAAAAAGTTGCTAAACGCATTCAAAGGAATCCTTTGATTGATTACAAAAAATTGATTGAGTAATTTACGCAGCTATTATGTCCGAATAGTTCAAACCTGCATGAATACAGTAAAGGCAATTTTTAAATAAAAAAATACTTTATATAAATACAATAGAATAAAATACATGACATGTATACTTTCTTAACGTCGATGCAAAAAATGCATAATGTTATATTGTTAAGAAATGTAAAGATACATGTGTCAAAAAAAGCAATTTTTTTCTCAAAAAAAACTTTATTAAAGTACGAGAGATAAATAAAATAAAGAGAGAGAAAATAATCTATGTTCATCACATTAAACGTACAATACACAGCATTAAAACAACAATACAGATTATGTGCAGATGAACAAGATTCAGTAGCAAGAGAATTAGAAAATGTTACACAAAGAATTTGTGATATAGAAGAAGCAGCAGGTTCAAACGGATCAAGTGATTCATCATCATATAAAAATACATCATTATACAGATCATTACAAGCATATTCAACAAAAATAGAAAATAAAAAAGATTTTTTAGCAACAAAGATGGAACTTTTAAAAGGTGAAATAGATTCATTTGAAAAAGCAAGAAACGAAGATTTAAAAGAAGAAACATCAATTTGGTGCTGGGCATAATAAATCATCAGATATAAAATAAATTCATTAGACGAGGCTAAATGGATTTATAACAAAATTTTTATACTCTCTCTCTTAATATCCTCGTGTTTATTTAATGTTTGCCAA
>JAFWGJ010000100.1 GCA_017512405.1 bacterium
ATATTGTTTGTCAGAAAGAAGTCTATACATTTTTTGTTCTTTAAATTTATCTAAAACTTCTTGTTTATTAATATTAAAAGCATCTTTTAGCTCATCTTTTAAACGCTTAAATGAAATGTCATAATTAACATGCTTTAAATAATCTTCTTGCAAATTTTTTGTGTGTTCTTCGGGCTCAAATCCAAATCTTACGGAAAATTTAAGTCCTCTGATTATTCTTGTAGGATCATCAATAAAACTTTTATCATGTAATACTCTTAATTTTTTATTTTTTAAATCTTCTCTTCCGCCGACATAATCAACGATTTCACCACTTTGACAATTTTTTGCAATAGCATTAACTGTAAAATCACGTCTTTTGACATCTTCTTTTAAAGAACAGCCTATTTTATCAACAACAGGCAAATGTCCTTTTTGGGGGTAATTCTCGGTTCTTGTTGAAGTGATATCAAATGTTTTACTTCCGATTTTCAAATGCACCGAGCCAAATTCTTCATTAATCTGGGTAATTTCATAATCCAGAGTTTTTGCAAATTCAACAGCATTACCGACATAAGTCAAGTCAATATCATGAGATTTTATTCCCAAAAGTTCATCCCTGACAAAACCGCCGACAAAGAAAAGCTTATCTGATTTTTCATATAAACTAATGATGCTCATAACTGCATTCTAGCGTAAAATGTAAGGATAAGCAAATAAGGATAGTTATATGTTACAAGAATTACACGAAGCAACAAGAGCGTTAAACTCAGCATTTAATAATAGTTTTGTAAAAAAATTAAGCCAATATCTTCACGACTGCGTACGTGAAGAAGTAAAAAGTGCAACTTTCAGAAATTTAAAAGCAGATAAAGATAATAAGTGGATATTTTTGAAGGAAGAAGAAACCCTTTTTACTAAGGGAAGAGATTTTCTTCGTTTGGATGGTGAAGATGAAAGCCTTCGAAAAATGATGATTTTGAGTGAAAATAATACAAAAGATAAATATTTAATATATGGATATTTATTTTTGGTAGGAAAAAATTCAAAAACACGACGTCAGAACGAATTTTTAACACCATTACTCTATGTACCTTGCAGACTTGAAGCAAACGGAATCAATATAAATTGCGTTCCGCTTGACGATGTATTATCTTTAAATACAGCTGCTCTTGCAGCACTAATGGAAAAGAAAGAAGATGAAGACGAAATAGATTTGATGTTAGAAGGGATTTTAGATGTTGTTCCGGATTTACCTCTAACACAGGAAAAAATGGATATATTTTTAACTACGTTAAAATCCATCATACCTGATATAGAAATATCTATGGACGAAGAAAATAACGAAACTGAGGATAATGTTTCAAAAGAATTTTACAACGAAAAAATAACTGCAGATAATATAGACGAACTAATTGAACAAGAAGAACAGGAAGAACGCAAAATAAAAGAAGCAACTAAGAAAGTTGAACACGTGAGCGTAACAAAACAATCTGCAATAATATTAACTAAACGTCCTCCTGTTACAGCCGGCGTTCTTCACGAATTAATGCAAATAGCGGAAAAGCCAAGCGGAATGTATAGAGAAACTTCTCTTGCCGTTATAAATGATGAATTTATACAAGCAAAAGAAAATTCTCACATGATTCCTGAAATTGACGAAACAAAAAAGTTTTACCCGATAACTCCGCTTTCACTCAGCGAAACACAGGAAAAAGTTTTGAAAGCTGTCGATACTGAAAAATTTATAGCAGTGCAAGGTCCTCCGGGAACCGGTAAATCCCAAACAATAGTAAATCTTGCTGCACACCTTATCGCAAACGGTAAAACAGTTCTAATAGCTTCTAAAATGGATAAAGCAGTAGATGTTGTTTCAGAAAGATTAAATGAACTAGGAGCGCCATTATTAGCCCTAAGAGCAGGTCGCTTAAATTACCAAAAAGAACTTACTGAAAAATTAAAAGACCTTGTAAATGGTAAAATTGATATTGATGATGGTGCGGAAGATTATTTGACAGCTGATGTTCAAGATATGAAAGACCATCTTGATAAAATATTTGAACTTCAAAACAAATGCGACAAAATAATTAATCTTGAAAAAAAATGGCAAGATATTTATAAAGAAATTCAGTTAAATTCAAATAGTTACGAAACGAATGAATTTATAAAAGAAGCTCTTTCTACCGATGATATTGAACAATTAGAAGGAATTTTTGAAAATATTGACAAAAATTTCGGAAAAACAGGTTTCATTGCAAATATTTCAAACCATAATTCAAAAAATCAATTGAAAAAAATTCTCAATTTAAAAGATATTAAAATTAATAACGATGTTATTGATAAAATAAAATCAGAATTTGAATTCGTAAAACTGGATAGAACCTTACATGAAACAGAAACTCAAATTCAAAATACAGGCAATCTTCATTTAATGATTGAACAAATATCGCAAATGAAGAAAAAGCAGAAAACAATAGCATCAAATATTCTTAAAAACAAACGCAGACAATCATTAATAGGCATTTTAAAAGACGGTGTAAAGAAAAATCGATTAAAAATTCATGCCCGTTCGCTTGTAGAAAAAAGTTTAAGACGACAAAATGATATCTTAGAAAAAGAAGACTTCAAACCACTAATGGATGCTTTTCCATGCTGGTGTACAACAACATATGCAATATCAAGTGCAATTCCGCTTAAACCGGGAATGTTTGATGTTGCGATTATAGATGAAGCATCTCAATGTGATATTGCAAGTTGTTTTCCGATACTTTTCAGAGCAAAAAGAGCAGTTATTGTCGGAGACGATAAACAATTACCGCACTTATCGTTTTTAGAAAAAGCAAAAGAACAATCGTTTATGAATCAATATGGAATTCCTGACAAATATCAACTTATGTGGCGTTTTAGAACAAATTCCATGTTTGATGTATCTGACTATTATTCAATGAATTCAATAATGTTGGATGAACATTTCAGAAGTTTGCCTCCGATTATTGATTTTTCAAACGAGGAATTTTATGGCGGACGTATAAGAATAATGCGCAAAGATAAAGTAGGCGATAAAGTTCTTGAACTTGTACAAGTTCCTGACGGCAAAGTAGATGGAAATATTACACGTAATTTACCGGAAATAGAGGCCGTTGTTAAGGTTTTACATGAATTAATTGTAGAAGATGAAAGACAAAATCCGAAAAAACCTGTTACAATAGGTATAATTTCGCCATTTAGAGCACAGGTTGACCAGTTAAAAATATCTGTTTCAAAAGTACTTTCCGACCATATGCTTAAAAAGCATCAAGTAGAGATAGGTACAGCTCATACTTTTCAAGGTGATGAAAGAGATATAATGTTAATTTCTTGGGCTTTTGCCGATAATAGTCATTCGCAAAGTTTAACCTTCTTACAAAAACCAAATTTGTTTAACGTTGCAATAACCCGTGCAAAAAATAAAATGATAAATTTCATTTCACATGATATTTCTAATCTTCCGAGCGGACATTTCAGAAATTATATGGCATTTTTGCGCGAATATAATGAACGACGCGAAGCAATATTAAACAAAGATATTGACGAAAATATATACAAGAATAATTTAGAACTAGAAATAGCAACAACTTTGAGAGAAATGGGCAAAGAAGTTGTTGCAGGTGCAAGTATAGCAAATTTAAGTGCAGATTTAATGTTTGACAAAACCATTGTAGAAGTAGACGGCGTTGAAGATGAACCTCATGAAAAAATTAAAAATATGAGAAAACAGGCAATCTTAGAACGTTCCGGCTATACCGTAAAACGTGTAAGCTACCGTGAATGGCTGACATCTAAAAAAGCGTGTATAGATAGACTTCTAAAATAAGGATTTTGGCAGTACGCAGTGTGAGCGATAGCGAGCCAAACTAATCCATGAAAACAACATTTGCAATCCAAGACTTTACATAAAAAAAAGTTTGCCAACCTACTTGGCAAACATTAAATAAACACGAGGATATTAAGAGAGAGAGTATAAATCTTGGTTTTCGGACAAGCATATAAACTCATGCCTGTTCCGTTATTTTATTGTTCCTTTTCTTTTCTATGTTTCTCTTGTTTTTTGTTCCTTACTCCTATATAAAGTATTTTTTAATTTAAAAATTGCCTTTTCAATATTTATGCCCATTTTAACGATTTTGGCATGGTAAAAGCATGCCTAAGAATACGAACTCCACACAAGAAAAAATATAACTCCAACAACAATAATACCGAATAAAAGAGCGAATATAAACTGTTTTAGGGAAATCAATAAAAAATTCTTAATTTTTTTTCTGCCTTCCTTATTATATCCAAATGTATCAAATTCTTTTTTTATAGCATAAATAGTAATACCAATAAGAAATAATGCCATTAAACCAAGCAAGATTACTATTAAAAGCGGATTATTATCAAGTGAATAATCTAAAAATTTTTCATACCATACTAATGCTATAATTGTCAAAACAATTGAACCTGTGGAAATTATAAAGCCTTTAACTTTAAAAGCGGATGTTGCACCCCAAATAATACTTCCAAAAAGTAATAATACAAAAACAGCCTCAAATAGAACCATCAAATTTTCAATAATTTCCATAATTTACTAGATTTTTCTGCTGTAAAACTTTTTACGTCGTTCTTCCAAACGTTTTTGCTTGTATCCGTAGCTAATATAAATAAACAAACCTATTAACAGCCATATAGGGAAATATATTGCAGAAGTTGTTAATGAACGCATTGAGTAGAACATTAAACCTGCACAAATTAGTATGCCTAATAGCGGAAACCAAGGACAAAACGGAACTTTAAAAGGTCTTTTTCTGTCCGGTTCTGTTTTTCTTAAAATTAGCACTGCAATACAAATTATGATAAATGACGTAAATACGCCGAAGTTACATAATTCAGCAGATATACTTAAATCCATAAATAAAGCGCACAACATTACAACAATGCCAGCTATCCATGTTAAAACGTGAGGTGTTCTGTACTTTCTGTGTATTAATCTTAAAGATTTTGGCAAAAATCTGTCTCTGCTCATTGCAAATAAGATTCTTGTTGCACCAAGTTGGTAAATTAACAGAACCGAGGTTAATGCACACAGCGCACCGACAGAAATAAATCCTGCTATCCAGTCTTTTTGAATTAATCGCATAGCATGAGCAATAGGAGCCTGTGTATCTATTTGTCCCAATGGCACAATACCTGTCAAAACTAATGCAACTAAAACATATAAAACCGTGCATAATATAAGTGTTCACAAAATTGCTATCGGCAAATCTTTTTGAGGATTTTCAACTTCCTCAGCTGTTGTAGAAATAGCATCAAAACCTATATATGCAAAAAATATTATAAATGCCCCGCTTAAAATTCCTTCCAAACCACCCGGTGCAAAAGGCACCCAGTTTTCAGGTTTTACATAAAATGCTCCGACAATGATAAATGAAAATATCATAAGCATATTTACACAAACCATTATTCCTGCAAATTTTGTAGATTCTTTTATACCTCTAATCAATAATATCGTTAAGACAAATACTATAAAAATCGCAGGTAAATTTACAGCAAACGGTATCCTATCAAATATAAAAGGCATTTGCGTATGAGGATCCAATCCGTATTTATCACAATATGAATACATAAACCTGAAATCGTTTCTTAACCACATCGGAAAATTTACGACAAAATCAGGTAAAACATGTTTAAATCCTTTTAAACATTGAACTAAATACCCTGTCCAGGCGCATGCAACAGTGATATTACTGATGGCATACTCTAACATAAGCAGCCATCCTACCATCCAAGCCATAAATTCACCCATTGCCGCATAAGTGTACGTATATGCACTGCCAGCTACCGGTATCATTGAAGCGATCTCGGAATAACATAACGCAGAAAATACACAGGCAATTGCAGCAAAAAGCATTGAAATAATTATAGCAGGACCTGCTCCCACACTATCCTGACTTCCTTGAATAGCAGTACCGATAATTGTAAAAATACCGGTACCAACAACAGCACCAATACCAATAACTATTAAGTCAAAAATATTTAAAGACTTCTTTAATTCAGAGTGTTTGCTTGCAGATATTAATTCATCTGTATTTTTTTTCGTTAAAGAAGCTTTTATTATTCGCCTAATATTAACAATGAAACTTTTTATTATTTTTTTATTATCCATTATTTTTTGATTCTTTCGCTCTTGTTTTCTCAATAGCTTTCATTTTAATTGCCAGAAGTTTTGCTTCTTTTTTACGATTCTTTTTATAACCGTAGTGGAAATAATATAATGCACCCAAACCAAGCCATAACGGGAATAATATAGCAGATGTGGTAAGCGTTCTCATAGAAAATACCATAAGAACACCGCAGCATAATATTCCTGCAAGCGGAAACCAAGGAGAAAACGGAACTTTAAATGGTCTGTGCCTGTTCGGATCGATTTTTCTCAAAATTAAAACAGCAACACAGATTATTACAAAAGAAGTGAACGTTCCGAAGTTGCATAATTCTGCGGCAACATTCAAATCCAGACCGATAACTCCCAGAATAGAAATCCCTGCAATTACATAAGTTATAACGTTAGGAGTTCTTGTTTTTCTGTGCAATTTTCTGAAAATTGGAGGGAAGAAATTATCACGACTCATTGCGTAAACAATACGAGTACAAGCCATCAAAAGCACGAGAAGAACGGAAGTCAATCCCGCCAAAGAACCTACGGAAATAAAACCTGCGACCCAATCCTGATGAACCATCATCATTACATAAGCCATAGGAGCTTTCAAAAATCCCTGCGGAACCTCCATTCCGCAAGCAGCACCGCAAGTAGGCTGCATGCCGGTTAAAACCAACGCTACTGATATATATACTATTGTTGTTATCAACAAAGAACCTATTATACCGATAGGTAAATCCTTTTGAGGATTTTTACATTCCTCAGCTGTCGTTGCCAAAGCATCAAAACCTATATAGGCAAAAAATATTATAAATGCACCCATTAATATACCGTCAAAACCGTTTGGAGCAAAAGGAGTCCAATTTTCAGGTTTTACATAAAATGCACCTACGACAAGAAAAATTCCTATAACCAACAGTTTTACCGCAACCATAATTGATGCCATTATGGTTGAATCTTTTGTTCCTCTTTTAACTATCCAAGTAATCAGCAAAATTATCAAAATTGCAGGTAAATTAATACAAATAGGAATACCAAATAAAGAAGGTACATTGGCAATACTATCACCAAGTTGGCTTGCAGCAGTACGGTAATCAGAAATCAGCCAAACCGGAGGATTAGTTAATATTGCAGGTATTTTACCTTCAAATCCTCTCATAAATTGTACAAAATGATTTGACCAAGCACATGATACAGCAATAAAACCGATTCCATATTCTAAAACAAGTACCCAGCCTACCATTAAAGCCATAAATTCACCTAATGTTGCATAAGTGTAAATATAGGCGCCACCCGCAACAGGAAGCATAGTAGCAAATTCACAATAACACAATGCTGAAAAAACACACGCAATTGTTGCTATAATCATAGAAACCGATAAAGCAGGACCTGCACCAATACTTTCCTGCCCGCCTGCTGCTGCTACACCCACGACAGCAAAAATTCCTGAACCAATAACAACCCCAATACCTAACATAATCAAGTCGAAAGCATTAAGAGTCTTCTTTAAACCGTTTTTCTTTGCGGCTTTAAGCATTTCATCAGGTTTTTTTCTCTTTAAAATATTATTTAATACAGCTCTTGTAAAATCTATTCTATATTCTCTTTTTGTTGCCATTTCTTTCTTTCGTGGTGATTTATATTAGCTGTTTTTCCTTTAATAGAGGAAAACCCAGCTTTTCTCTTTGTTCTACGTACAATTTTGCGACTTTTGACGCCATAGAACGAATACGGTTAATAAAATTATTTCTTTCATCCTTACTTATAACACCTCTTGCATCAAGCAAGTTAAAGGTATGTGAACACTTTAATACGTAATCGTATGCAGGAAGTACAAGTTCTGCATTCACACAGTTATCTACTTCTGATTGGAATAAATCAAACATTTTAAATAAATCATCCGCATTTGATACTTCAAAGTTATATTTTGACTGTTCAACTTCATTTTGCATAAAAATTTCGCCATAGTTGTAATTTTCATTCCATTTTATATCTTTGAAATGTTGAACTCCTTGTAAATACATTGCTATACGTTCAACACCATAAGTTAATTCCAAAGCAACAGGTTTAACTTCTAAGCCACCAACTTGCTGAAAATATGTAAACTGAGTGATTTCCATACCATCAAGCCAAACTTCCCAGCCGACACCGGCAGCACCTAATGTTGGAGATTCCCAGTTATCTTCTACAAAACGAATATCGTGCTGCGTTAAATCAATACCAATAGCTTCCAAAGATTTCAAATAAATACCTTGAGTATCTTTTGGAGTTGGTTTCATAATAACCTGAAACTGATAATAATGTCCTAATCTGTTAGGGTTTTCGCCATATCTTGCATCAGTAGGACGTCTGCAAGGCTCAACCATGGCAGTATGCCAAGGTTCAGGGCCAAGAGCTTTTAAGAAAGTGGCAGGATTCATAGTTGATGCACCTTTTTCAATATCATAAGGTTGTTGAATTATACAACCTTGATCAGCCCAATATTTTTGCAAATTAAAAATTAATTCTTGAAAATTCAATGCCATTTTATGTTCCGACTTTCTGACTATTGTAACTTGTTCATTATAGCTTAAAGGCATGCCAAAAATCAAGAATATAATTATCAAATATTAATTTATTTGACGTATAATAATAATATAAATTTTGAGGTAGGATTATGGCAGACAAAATAATTATATTTTCAGGAAAACAATATTCGGGAAAAGATACTTTGGCAAAGATTTTGTTAGAAAACATGCCGGACTATCACCGTTGTGCGATGGGCGATATTATAAAATTAGAATACGGACGTCAGCATAATTTAACATACGAAGAAATAGAAAAAAATAAATCACAATACAGACAAGGTTTAATTGATTTAGGAAACTGGGGAAGAAGTCAAAGCGACGATTACTGGATAAAAAAAATAATTTCGGAAGACGGTAATATTATGGTAACAGACGTTAGAGTGCCGTTTGAATATAACACTTTTAAATCTGCCGGTGCGATTGCAATTCGAGTAGAATGTCCGAGAGAAATAAGGGCTCAAAGAGGCGACTTAATCGGAGAAAATGATGTTACAGAAATCGGCTTAGATAATGTAACTGAATGGGATTTTGTCATTAAAAACGATTCAGATTATGAAACGCTAAAACAAAAAGCATTAAAACTTATTGAGGAAATAAAACAACGATGAAACATTTTACAGGCTCTATTATTGTAACAATTGCAGGACTTATTGCCGCATATTTATGGGGAGAACATGTACATTCAGGAACAGGATTTTTATGTATCTTTATTGCATTTATATTAGGCATACTTGAAGTTAGTTTGTCCTTTGATAATGCCGTTGTTAATGCAATGAAATTAGAAAAAATGGAAACTGTTTGGCAGCATAGATTTTTAACTTGGGGTATTGCAATTGCAGTTTTCGGAATGAGATTTTTATTTCCGCTTTTGGTTGTGAGTATTTTTGCTAATTTAAGCATATTTAAAGTATTAAATATCGCATTAAATGATTCAAATCAATATGCACATTATTTACACCAAACACACGCTCCTATTGTTGCATTTGGCGGTGCTTTTCTTTTAATGTTATTTTTATCGTACTTTTTTGACTGCGAAAAACAAACTCACTGGATAAAAGGAGTTGAGCACTGTTGTTCACATTTGGGAAACATAAAAGGCTTTGAGACAATAATAACGCTATTCGCAGTAATAGTTACTCAGCATCATTGTCCTGATGAATATAAATTATCCGTATTAACTTCAGGAATTGTCGGAGTAATCATATATCTTGCAATTGACGGAATAACGGCTTGGCTTGAAAGACACGAAGAAGAAAGAGCAAAAGCTTTATCTGCTACGGTTAAAGGCGGCGGACTGATTGCATTTTTATATTTGGAATTAATAGATGCTTCATTTTCTCTTGACGGAGTTTTAGGTGCATTTGCCCTAAGTCAGGATATAGTAATTATTACAATAGGACTTTCAATAGGTGCAATGTTTGTACGTTCATTGACAGTAATGCTTGTTGAACACAAAACACTTGCGAAATATGTATATTTAGAACACGGTGCACACTGGGCAATAGGTGCATTAGCATTAATAATGTTCATTTCTACAAAAATTGAAGTGCCTGAAATTGTGACCGGACTTGTAGGACTTGGATTTATTGTTTCTGCGCTAATATCTTCACTGATACACAACAGGAAAGAAAACGGTGCAAAATAATGACGGTAAGTTTTATTGTAACGTCTTATAATTATGCTCAATATATTACTGAAACTATTGAAAGTATTAAAAATCAGACTTACAGAGATTTTGAAATTATTGTTGTAGACGATTGTTCCGAAGATAATTCCGTAAAAATTCTTGAACAAACAGAAGGCATAAAACTTATAAAGCATTCGGAAAACAAGGGGCAGTTATCAGCTATCATAAGCGGTTTAAAAGAAGCAAATGGAGAATTTATTAGTATTATTGATTCAGACGACACAATAAAGCCTGAATACTCTCAAACATTGGTTGATAAGTTACAAAAAAACAATATAGCGCTTGTAACCTGCAATTGCAAAGATAATAAAATTCTAACGACAGAAAATTCACCTTTCGGAGGTTGGTGGTGGGCTCCTATGAGTTGCGGAATGTTTAAAAAATCGTTTATTAATTGTGTTTTAGAATATAAAAATACAGATTTATGGAAAATTTGTCCGGATAAATTTTTGTTTAATATTGCACATTTACAAGGGAATTCAATGACTATTAGTGATGAACTTGTTTATAAGCGGGAGCACGAAAATAACGCAGGCAAAATAAAAAACCGTTTTTGGATAAATATTGAAAACAACTTGGTAATAAGACAAGAAGCTATAAAAATTTTACCTGACAAAAAATCTGTAATATTAAAATCATATATTCATATTTTTAACCAAATATATGAAAAGTTATTCTCATAAAATTTTTACAAGGATCTCATTTTATGTTTTTTGCTAAGAAATTTCATTTTTGTATTTTATTATTATTTCTGCTAATAGTTCAAAATATTCTATTTAACTACGTACAAGCGGCAGTATATAGTTCTAACGGCAAATACGGATATACAGGAACATATAATACGGGTTACAAAGGCTATTGGATAGATTTATCCAAAGAACATAAATTTAACATTCCGCCTGAATATGACAAAATAGAACTTCTTGAAGAATGTTTTGAAGAAACATATTTACTTGTTACCAAAGATAATAAAAAAACAATAATTAGGCATAATAATGTTCCGGTTTTTAGCTATAACAAATACAAAAATTTAGAAAAAATCTATGGCTGGGCAGGTTTAAATTACGTAAAAGTTACATCACATAACGGAAAATACGGGGCTTATTTATGGGACAAAAATATAGTACCCGCAAAATACGATAATATAGAATTCTATCCTGCTAACATTATTGTTACAAAGAAAAATTTTAAGGGTTTATATAATTCAGACGGTAAATTGTTAATTCCTGTTATATATGACAGATTATTTTTTGAAAAGGATGTTTATCATTATGTAATTGCCGTAAAAAACAATAAATATGGTGTCTTTAGTACTGTTTCAACCGTAGAAACGCCCATCCTTGACTTAACCTATGACTACATAAATAAAGATAATCACATTGTAAAAAAGGGTAAATTGTACGGAAAATATTCAATGAATGGATATGACAACCTAGTTTTACCTGTAAATTACGATAAAATTGAAGTCTTAGATAAAGAAAACGATTTGTACAAAATATACCAAAATAACAAAGTAGGTTTATTTCAAAGAGATAAAATTATTTGTCCTCCGAAATATGACACTATTGAGCCATCAGGAGATATTCATTATACTGTAAAATTGAATGGTAAATACGGATTAATCGCACACGATTTTGAAAATGACAGCATTAAAATTTTATTACCTGTTATATATGATGAAATTTATATAGAAGACAATGATTCAGATGTTTACTATCTAAAAAAAGATAATAAAAAATCCTTTTACAGTAAACGTCAAAACAAGATAATACCTTAATTTCAAAATTAATTTAATGATTAAAATATATTAATCATTCGACTTGTACAGTTTTTGTTATATAATTACATTGTATATTGGGATAGTTGATGTGGGAAAAGAAAAATATCATTTTATAGCAATTGGGGGAATCGGAATGAGCGGACTTGCAAAATATTTGTTGCAAGAAGGTTTTGAGGTATCCGGTTCAGATATAAACGACAGTAAATATATTGACGAAATACGTCATTTAGGCGCAAAAGTATATATCGGGCACGATGAAAATAATCTTCCGGAAGAATGCGTTGTTGTTGCAAGTACGGCAATAAGAGAAAGCAATCCCGAAATACAAAAAGCAAAAAGATTAGGCTTGGAAATATTACACCGCTCCGATGTCTTAAAACGACTTTCAGAACGCTCAAAATGTTTTATCGGATATGCCGGAACACATGGAAAAACCACAACAAGCGGTTTATCCGCTTATGTTACTGACAAAGCAGGATTAGAGCCATCTTATGTTGTTGGCGGAATAATTCCTGACATACACACAAATGCAAATTATAAAAGCAACAATTATTTTATTGCTGAGCTTGATGAAAGCGACGGAACTGTTGTTAAATATAATCCTGATATTTTAGTAATAAATAATCTTGAAGCCGACCATTTGGATTTTTATAAAAATGGTTTAGACTCACTTGTTGAAACCTTCAATAGCCTGTTAGCAAAAATGACGGATAAACAAAAAGTTTTGATAAACAATGATAATGAAGGTAATTTAAAATTAAAAGGACATAATTTTATAACATACGGACTAAATAACGCAGATTACACTGCAAAAAATATTGTTTTAACTCCATCAGGAAGTACTTTTGATATATATTACAAGGATAAATTTCTAACAGATTTAAAAATAAAACTTTTAGGCAAGCATAACGTTATTAATGCTCTTGCAGTATTTGCGAGTTTAAATGAAGCAGGAATAAATATTGAAAAAACAAAAGAGCATTTTGCAACATTTACGGGTATGGGCAGAAGATTTCAGTTTGTTGGCGAAGTTAACGGGGCTTTGATATATGATGATTACGCTCACCATCCGACAGAAATTAAAGCAACACTTTCTGCTTTAAAAGAATTTCCTGATAAAAATATTATTGCCGTTTTTCAGCCACACAGATACACTCGCTTACAAAGCCTTTGGAATGATTTCAAAAATGCCTTTGATAATATTAATAATGTTATTGTAACCGATGTTTTTGCGGCATCAGAGGATAAAATTGAAGGTATTAGCGGTGAAAATTTTGCAAAAGAATTGAAAAATGCCCGCCATATTTCAGGTTCAATGGAAGATGTTGCAAAAGCAATTTATCCGACATTAAAAGACGGCGATATTGTTGTTGGTCTTGGAGCAGGAACTATAACCGAATTAGGTAAATACCTTTTAAAAATGGGTAAGTAAATTATGGATATTGAAGTTAGACATAATTTTAATGCCAAAAATCTGACTTCGTTTAA
>JAFWGJ010000101.1 GCA_017512405.1 bacterium
AAAGAAGAAACATCAATTTGGTGCTGGGCATAATAAATCATCAGATATAAAATAAATTCATTAGACGAGGCTAAATGGATTTATAACAAAATTTTTATACTCTCTCTCTTAATATCCTCGTGTTTATTTAATGTTTGCCAATAAGTTTGGCAAACTTTTTTTTGTGTAAAAGTCTTGGATTAGCTGCCATTTGTTTATTTTAAATATTTTCTGTCTTTCAATTCATCCGGCATAAATTGTTGATATTCATCAGGTGCATTATGTGAATATACATATCCTACCCCAAATCCGTATTTTGCAGCATCTTTATAATGGGCATCTCTCAAATGCATTGGTGGTGGATAATCTTTACCGTTTTCTATGTCTGAAAGAGCTTCATCTATTGCACAAATAGTTTGATTTGATTTTTTAGAGTTTGCAACGTAGATTACTGCTTCTGCAAGGGGTATTCGTGCTTCGGGAAAACCAAGTATTTCAACTGCGTGATATGCACTTACTGCAAGAGATAGTGCCATTGGATTGGCGTTGCCGACATCTTCTGCCGCACATACGATTAATCTTCTGGCTATAAATCGAGGATCTTCACCGGATGCTATCATTTTTGCAAGGTAATAGATAGCGGCATTTGCATCCGAACCTCTTAAACTTTTTTGAAATGCAGAAGCGCAGTCATAATGTTCCTGCTGTGAATATCTTGTTTTTCTGGACTGAGCAAGCCGTTCTAAGTCTGAGATATTAATGATTCTTTTTCCGTCTTGATATGAGCTTGAAAAATAAGCATTTTCAACAAGATTCAGTGCAAATCTTGCATCTCCTCTTGACAGATTGGTTATAAATTCTGAAATTTCTTCCGAATACTCAACGGGTTGATTGTTTTCTGCCAAATAATTAAATCCTCTTTCTATAACTTTTTTTATTGAGTTGTCATCAAGATTTTCAAGTCTTATAACTTGAACTCTTGATAAAAGAGCAGGTATTACTTGGAATGATGGGTTTTCTGTTGTTGAACCTATTAAAAATAATGTTCCGTTTTCAATGTGTGGTAAAAGAGCGTCTTGTTGAGTTTTTGAATAGCGATGTATTTCATCTATAAATAAAATCGTTTTTTGATTATTTCTCAGTGCTTCTTTTGCTTTTTCAACAGCATCTTTTATATCTTTTACACCTGATGTTACTGCTGAAATTTCTATAAATTGAGCATTTACCGTATTTGAAATTATTCTTGCAAGAGTTGTTTCACCGCATCCTGACGGTCCCCATAAAATTAATGAAAAAAGTCGTCCCGAATTTAGCAAATTATGTAACGGTGAATTTTTTTCGATAACTTTATATTGTCCTAAATATTCATCAAAAGTCTTTGGTCTGAGTATTTCAGCCAAAGGTATTTGTTTATTTTTATTTTCAATTTCCGTAAATAAATTATTCATGATATAATTGTAGCACTAAAACAGGTATTATTTTTGTATGAAAAAAGTTATTATATCTATATCTTCAATATTTGTATTATTGCTGGTAATTTTTATTGCTTTTTCAGTGACTCCAAAAAATGCTCTTGATGAAAAAGAGATAGTTTTCTGGACTCTTCAAATGAACGATTTTACGCCTTATATGACGGATGTTATTGCTAAGTTTGAATATGAACATCCGGATGTTAAAATTAAATGGATAGATGTTCCTTTTTCAGAAGGTGAAAAGAGAACTCTTGCTTCTATATTAAGTAATAATCCTCCGTCGCTTGTAAACTTAAATCCTGATTTTTCCAGTATTTTGGCCCAAAAAGGTGCATTAGAACCTATTTCTAAAGAAAACTTATCAGAATTTAACCAATCGCTTCTAAAAGCCTTAGAAGTTGATGGTAAGATTTATGCAATACCGTGGTATGCTACTTCTGCAATAACTATATTTAATAAAAACTTGCTATCAAAAGCTGGGTTTAATATGCCGCCTTTAACTTATGATCATTACGGTATGCTTGCAAAAGATGTAAAAGAAAAGTCTGATGCGTATATTTTTATGCCGACTATTACAGAAAATGATACAATTTTAAAAATTTTGAATAAATATGGAATAAATTCTCCTGTAAAATTAACAAGTAAGGAATCAGTTGATATATTCAATTTTTATAAAAATTTGTATAAACAAAAACTAATTCCGGAAGAAAGTGTAACTCAGACTCATAGAGAAGCGCTTGAAAAATATATGTCAGGAAATATTGTTACATTACAAGCAGGCGCAAATTTTTTGAATATGATTAAGGAAAATGCTCCTAAAATATATAATGACACAGATGTTGCTCCTCAGGTTACAGGTAAACTCGGTCAGTATGACTTTTCAATGATGAATTTTGTAATACCTAAAAAGGCCAAAAATAAAGATGTAGCTCTTGAGTTCGCTTTATTTCTAACTAATGAAAAAAATCAGCTGGCACTTGCAAAACAGACTAATATTCTTGCAACGAATGAAAAAGCACTACAAAATGAGTATTATACAAAATATGATGAAAAGGATTTGATGGCAAAAGCAAGAGTATTAAGTGCAAAACAGTTATATAAAATTGAACCTGTTCAAAAAACTTTAAAATCTCAGAAAGAGGTTAATACTGTATTAAATACCGCTGTACAGCTTATTTTGCTTGACAATGTTGATACAAAAAAAGTTCTTGATTCCGCTGCAAAAAAATGGTCTAAATTAAACGATTAAAAAGCTTTACAGTACGTAAAGATTTTTTTAATAGGCATGTAAACGAGGTTATGTTTATATTATAATATTATTATGGAGATTGATAATATTGGGAGATATGGTAATGGAAGAAATCCAAGGCGGAACAGCCGTTGAACCTCAACAAAGTTATGATGCCAGTAATATTCGTGTATTGGAAGGCTTAGAAGCTGTAAGAATGCGTCCGGGTATGTATATTGGTTCGACTTCACAAAGAGGCTTGCATCATTGTATATATGAGATTGTCGATAATTCAATTGATGAATCATTAGCGGGTTATTGTACCGAAATTCGTGTAAAGGTTAATACCGATCACAGTATTACTGTTGAAGATAATGGTCGTGGTATTCCTGTTGATATAAAACCTGATTCAGGTAAATCAGCATTAGAAATTGTTCATACTGTTTTACACGCAGGCGGTAAATTTGGTGATGGTGGTTATAAAGTATCAGGCGGACTTCATGGTGTTGGTGCATCAGTTGTAAATGCTTTATCAGAAAAGATGGTTGTCGAAGTTTCAAGAGATGGCGGAGTATATAAACAAGAATATTTTCGCGGTGAACCTTCTGCGCCTGTTGAAAGAATTAGAGATACAGACAAGACAGGTACAAAATCAAGATTTTGGCCTGACCCTGAAATTTTTCAAGAAACAATTGAAGTAGATAAAGATGTTATAGCTAACAGACTTCGTGAAATGGCGTTTTTAAACAAGGGTTTAAAAATAATTTTCATAGATGGCAAAACAAATGAAGAAGAAGTTTTCCACTATGAAGGCGGTATTGCGGAGTATGTTTTATTTTTAAATAAAAATAAAACAGCTTTATTTGAAGAACCCGTTTATATTGATAAGATGGTTGATGATATGCGTATTGAAGTTGCAATGCAATATACAGACGCTTATAACGAAAGTATTTTGTCTTTTGCAAATAACATTAATACACATAGCGGTGGAACTCATTTAACAGGTTTTAGAAACGGTATTACTCGTGTATTAAACGATTATGCAAGAAAAAACAACATTCTTAAAGATTCTGATCAAAACCTCACGGGTGATGACGTCAGAGAAGGCTTGACCGCTATTGTCAGCGTAAAACTTCCAAATCCTGAGTTTGAAGGTCAAACAAAGGAAAAATTGGGAAGCCAGGAAGCAATGGGTGCTGTTCAGGATTCTATCAGAGATAAGTTCCAGGAATGGCTTGAATTTAATCCGAAAATTGCAAGAACAATTATAGAAAAAACCCTTCAAGCTCAACGTGCAAGAGAGGCTGCAAGAAAGGCAAGAGAATTAACAAGAAGAAAATCTGTTCTTGAAAATTCAACTCTTCCAGGTAAATTAGCTGATTGTTCAAACAGAGAACCTGAAAAATGCGAGATTTTCCTTGTTGAGGGTGATTCTGCCGGCGGTTCTGCAAAGCAAGGCAGAAACAGAATGTTTCAGGCTATTTTACCGTTGAGAGGTAAAATTTTAAACGTTGAAAAAGCAAGATTAGATAAAATCTATGCAAATAATGAAATTCAATCAATGGTACAGGCTTTTGGTGTTACTATCAGCAGAAATCCTGAAGAAGTAAATATTGAAAAATTAAGATATCACAAAATTATTATCATGACTGATGCCGATGTTGACGGTGCTCACATCAGAACATTAATGCTTACATTCTTCTTTAGATATTGCAAACCATTAATTGAACAGGGTTATGTATATATTGCTCAACCGCCTTTGTATAAGATTACACAGGGTAAAACAAGTGAGTATTTATTTGACGAAAAAGCATTAGATAAAATGCTTAAAGAACGTGGCATTAAATCGGTTTGCCTATCAGATAAGACAAAATCAAAATCTGCACAGGGTGATGAATTGTTAAAGTTGATTTCTAACATGTCCGCTTATTATAATTCTTACAACAACCCTATTTTGGGAAGAATTCCTGCGGTCATGCTCAGAGGTATGGTTCG
>JAFWGJ010000015.1 GCA_017512405.1 bacterium
AATAACGCTTCAAATACACAGGCTTTTATTGATGTACAATTTCTTTCACCCGTTTTTTCAGCATGTTCACCTAAGATTATTAAATCTGTTATCTCTATCTGTTCCGCAATTTTTGACAATACTGCATCTGAAACAATTATAGAACGAATTTTTGATAAATCCCCTTCGTTTGAATCCGGATATTTTTTTATAAGCATCTCTGAAACTGCAAGTTTTAAAACAGAATCTCCAAAAAATTCCAGTCTTTCATAATTTTCCAGTGAACTTATATTATTCTCTTTTGTAAAAGACGGATGAGTTAATGCTTTTTTAAACAACGACTCATCCTCAATTTCTATTTTAAAAATTTCTTCCAAAGATTTTTTCACTAAAATAATCCTTTTACAAAATTAATAACTGTTTGCACAAAATCACCTTGTACAAAAAATGAGAAATAATAGTACATTACAGGTATAGTGAATATATAACTGTCTGTTCTATCCAAAAAACCTCCATGTCCCGGAAGCAAATCTCCGGAATCCTTTACACCGGCATCTCGTTTTATCAAAGATTCACACAAATCACCTATTTGAGCACATACCGTAACAAGTAAACTTGCAATTAAAGCGTGATGCCAAGGTAATTTTATAAAATATGCTATAACAAACCCTCCGATAACGGCGCAAAAAGCTCCACCTAAGGAACCTTCTATAGTTTTATTCGGACTTATAACCGGTGCTAATTTATGTTTACCCAAATTCATTCCAAAATAATAACAACCAACATCAGTTAATATTACCAAGAAAAACAGAAACAATACATATCCAAAACCTGCATTAAAAATATCCGTTTTTAACAGCATTTGCAGTGAAGTATGATTGTCAGAACCTAAATCTCTCAAGAACAACAAATGCAAAGGAAACCAACCGCTATATACAAATCCCAAAATCGTAGTTGCAGCATTTGCAATATAAGGTTGTCTGCCTCTGAATAATACCCACATAAAAGCGCTTATGGTACCTATTGTAAATGCAACAGGTACCAGATTAAATTTGTTAAAGAATGCTATTATTGCAAAAACCGCATCTGCAAATAATATTACCTTCATACTCGGATAAAAGCCTTTGTGTTTAAGTATATCCACATATTCTTTTGAAGATAAATACACGATTACCGCAATGAGCAATAGCAAAGGAAGTCCGCCAAAAATCATGCACGCAAGCGCAATTATGCCGAAAACAAAACCTGTTATTATTCTGAGTATTGATTTTGGGCATTTATCCATTATACGGTCATAACCTCTTTTTCTTTTTCAGATACTTCTTTATCAATAATGCCTGTATATTTGTCTGTCAATTTTTGAATTTTATCTTGATTATCTTTTACTACATCTTCCGGCAAATTTTCAGCTTTTTCAATTTTCTTTAATTCGTCGGTTAAATCACGACGAGCATTTCTCACTGCAACTTTTGCATCTTCGCCGTATTTTTTTACATCTTTTGTAATTTCTTTTCTTTTTTCTTCTGTTAACGGCGGAAAGTTTAATCTGATTGTTGCACCGTCATTATTTGGTGAAACACCTAATTCAGCCTTGATTAAAGCTTTTTCAATTTCCTTTATAACACTTCTGTCAAATGGAGCTATTGCAAGAGTTGTACCTTCCTGAACAGTAATTTGAGCCATTTGTTTCAATTGGGTTGGTGCTCCATAATAATCAACCATAACTTTATCAAGCATAACAGGGTTTGCACGACCTGTTCTTACTGTTGAAAATTCTCTGTGAAGCTGATTAATAGCTTTTTCCATTTTCTCTGTACCATTTTTAAACATTGCATCTAATGCTTCTGACATTTTTTACCTCTTTCTTAATTTATTTTTTACCTACGTATGTTCCTATTTTTTCACCTAAAATAACTTTTTTGATTGCATCTTTTGCTTTAAAATCAAAAACTATTATAGGTATATTATTTTGCTGACATAAATCACAAGCTGATCTGTCCATAACTTTTAAATCGTGCTTTATAATTTCGTCATAATCGATATTTTCAAGTTTTTTAGCTTCTTTATTAACATTCGGATCATCAGTATAAACACCGTCGACACCATTTTTAGCCATCAACATAACCTGAGCATCAATTTCAGAAGCTCTAAGAGCACTGGCAGTATCTGTCGTAAAGAAAGGATTACCTGTTCCTGCCGCAAAAATAACGACTCTGCCTTTTTCAAGATGCCTTATGGCTTTAAATCTTATATATGGCTCTGCTATTTGATTCATATCTATTGCAGTTTGAACTCTGCAAGAAACACCTGCCGTTTTAAGCGCTGATTGAAGTGCTATTGCATTCATAACAGTTGCCAACATACCTACATAATCGCCTGACGCTCTGTCCATGCCAAGTTTAGCACTATTTTTCATGCCCCTAAAAATATTACCCCCGCCTACAACTACGGCAACTTCAACTCCCATATCATGTATTTGTTTTATTTCATCCGCAATAAATTCAACAGGTTTATAATCAATACCGAATTGTTGCTCGCCAAGTAAAGCTTCCCCGCTGATTTTCAACAAAATTCTCTTATATTTTAATTCTTCCATACAGACTCCTCTTTTAAATCGTACATGAAATATAAGTACATGTAAAGCAAACTAACAATAATTTACAATTCTTGTTATCGCAAAGTTCAAAAGAGGATATTTAACAATACCTTTATTTACCGTTTTTTGATTTTGATTTTTCATCAATTTGTTCTTGAAGAATATCAACTATCATATCTTCAAAAATTTTAGGATCACTCATGGAAACTGTCTTCATAGCTGAATACATTTCCGGATTTTTCATATATTCTTCTTGTAATTCTGTTTGTAATTTGTTAATAAATTGTTTTACGGAATTTTTTTCGGAATCATCATACAAGAGTGATTTTTTAACACCATTTTGTGTCATTGCAAGAAGATCTTTTGCTAATTCATCATCAGGTGATATTTTTCCAAATACAGCTGCAACAAAAGCTCTCGGAGCAATTTGAGTTTTATCCCATTTGCCTGTATCCATGTATTCGGTAATCATACTTGTTGTTACATCTATTGTTGTCTTTCTTGCTCCTGACAACATACCGTTTAAAATTACATTCCCTGTTTCAAAATTTGGCACAACAGCACTAAAACCTGCATCAATTAAGTAATCCGCATAATCTATTGCGGTATCTTTTGCAAGTTGTTTCATTGTTTTAGCGGATATTTCTTCATCCTTCTTATCGCTATTTGTTGATTTTTCAAGCATATCCATACCAAAATCAAGGGCTACACCGGCAGGAATAATGGCAAGAGGATTGGAAATTCCAGTAATCGCAACAATAGCAAGTTTCATAGGATTTTTAATACCTGCTTTAAGCATACTTAAACCTATTTGTTGCGAACGATTATAACAATCCACTCTTTTCTGAATATTATTTTCCCGTCCGAAAGCTGTTTCGTATGCGTCATTATAATCTTTTGTAAGTTCTTTTATTGATTTACCGTTACTCCATTTTTCAGATGTTTTTTTGCTTGTTTTTAATAGAAAATCCGCAATACTATAATAAGCCTTATATTTATCTTCCTTTGAAGCATCTTCTTCTATCTGTTGAGTTTTAAGCATACCCCTCAAAACTTCGTTTCCGCCAACAGCCTTTGAAAGTGAAGCCTCCATCTTACTGAAAATTTTATCTTTGTCAAGATAAGTTTCTACAACAGGAATACTACCTGTTGGAGCATAAGGCAGAAATTTGTTATCTACATAACCTTTTAATTCACCTTTGTTTTTAACTGCAATCTTAAAATCTTCACCTATTGTCTTTTCAATAGTGTCTGCCACGTATTTGGTTGTTGATGCAAGCATTAATCGTTCATTTGCTTTGTTAAATTTGTCAATATTTTCCTGATTATAAGGCAATCCGAAGATTTTTTTGAAAGTTTTTGTAAATTTACCTTTTTCAACTGATTTTGAAAGTTCATCAAGTTGTTCGTTATATGTATCTATATCTTTTTTTACAAGTTTTTCACGATTATTAGAAAACCACAATGCTTTAATACCGTCATACGATTTTGAAAGAAAACCATTCTTTTTACACTGTGCGGAAAAAGATTCCTGTGCATTGTCTTTTATTAATTCCAATGATTTAACCACATCATTGTATCGTTCTTTTACTTTTTCGCTCTCTGTTTTGTGTGGTTTATGAATTGGTGCAGAAGAATATTCAAAGGTATCT
>JAFWGJ010000102.1 GCA_017512405.1 bacterium
AAATCCTAATCTACCGCAGATATACTTAAACATGTCTGATGTTCATTATCGCCAAAAACAAATAGCGGAAGCCATTGAATGTTTAAGGGCGGGAGAAGAGGCACTTCCTGATAATACCGTAATTCCCCATTATTTAGCAAGAATTTTAATGGAAGATGCTCAAATGGATTTAGCAATTGATGAGCTTGATAAAATATTAGAACAAGAGCCTGATAATTACGATGCATATTACGATTTAGGCAGAATTTATTTTGAAATGGGAAATTGGGAAGGAGCTATTTCTAATTTTGAAAATATTCTTGAATATAAAGATCAAAATGAATTAATCTATTTTTATTTAGCACAAGCATATGAAGCAAACGACGAGATAGACAAAGCTATTTCAAATTATTTAAAATCTACTGCGGTAAATAATTCATTCCATCCTGCATTTAAGAAATTAGGTATGTTATTTATGGCAAGAGGCGACAATGCAGATGCTTTGGAATATTTTGAAGATTATATAAAATTTGATATTCCACAGGAAGAAAAAGATAATATACAAAAAGTAATTGACAGAATAAACAATAAATAATTCTCATCAATTATTTATTTAAATCGGGTAATTTATTTATAAAATCAGCAACTCCGTTATTATTAGCCGGAACATTTGGTGTTGTTGTCTGAGTTGACGTCGGCATATTTATAACTTTATTTATTGCATTTTGAACATTTGTTTTTGCTTTTTGAACGGCTTGCTGGGTAGATTGCTGGACAGGACTTGTTGTTTGCCGAGTTTGATTTTCTGAATTATCAGACGAGGTTGTTGTACTTGCTTTTGGTGTCGCCAACCATTTGAAATATTTTACGGAAGAAGTAGAATCAATAGCTCCATCTATAAGTGCCTTATATTCTTTTGTGTTTTCCTGTGCCGGAGTAAGAGCAGGAAGAAGCGACAAATTTTCTCCTGCCGGATTTGTTGTTATTTGATTTATCATTGATGACGTAATTGAACCGATTTTCGGAATAGAAGCAATAATACTATTTACCGAGAATTTGCCGATTGGTCCAAGTACATCTACAACTTCATTTGACAGTCGTCCCAGTGCTGTTATATTTGCATAATTAGTTAATATATTATATTTTCCTACAATGTACATACTCATTGCCGAACCCGAAGTTTGCACTTTATCAAGTAAAGCCCAGCCGTTTCTTAAAGTAATTTGACCTTTAATATACTTAAAATCACCTGTCTTTTTAACTTTTACTGCACCTGCAACAGCCCCCATAGAAGCTTTTAAAATATTGTTTGAAAGAATATTTTGTGCATATAACAAGTTTTCCAACTTACCCAAAGTTCCCATTTGACCGTTTAAAACCTGAAAATTCACATTTCCTTTAAGAGTTTGCATTATTTGTTCTTCGGTTAAACCTATAGTTTTTAAATTTATAGCGTCAAAATCAAGTGTGCCCTCTATAAGGTTCTTTACCCCAGTGCAAGCATACATCGCAGACTGAGCTATCAAATTTCTTCCCTGAATATTAATATTTGTACTTGAATAAAGCAAATTATAATCTATATTTCCTGCAATTTTACCCCCATAAGCAATCCCCGAAATATTATTCATTTTGAATAAATTATTGTGTAAATTAAAATCTGAAGTAATATTTGTTGCAACAATTGTACCTGACGAAATTCTCTCAATTTTTGCTTTACCGTTTGTAATTGTAATACCGGCATCAGTACCGGGAGCAATTTCCGCCTGAGGAAGATTTGCTATTATTGCTGATAAAGTATCGGCATTAATGTTTAATGCATTAAACTCCATACTTTTTATGTTTATACCCTTTGATAAATTACTGCTCATTGTTGCAACAATATTCATAGAAGAATCCGCAACGTCAACCTGACCGCAATATAAATCAATTAAATTCTTAGTAGCATTTATCTTAATATTCTTGGCATTGGTTTGAAGAGTAGGTATTGAAGCATTTGGAATATTAACAACACCAATTATCGCAGGATTTGTTATTGCACCCGAAAGATTTAAATCACCCTTTAATTGAACTTTTGAATTCTTAAATCCCGGAATTGATATAGTTGATTGAGTCGGAATTGATACATTTAAACCGTTTATGTTTTGTACTTTACCTGTAAGATTTGAAATTGAACCTTTTGCTGACAGTATTTTTGACGCTCCGCTTAAATTTGCACTAAAATCACTACTCAAGCTTCGATTTACAGGCAATGCATTTATACTTATGTCATTAATTTTTAAAACATTATTTTCGATAAGCATTGAAGCATTTATTAAAGATGTCTTGCCGCTTAAAGAACTAATATCAATTATTGATAGATGGTTTGTATTATTTGCAAGTAGCTGCCCGTTAATATTTTGGATTTTATCATTTCCTGTAATTCTTACAGCAACAGGTAATCGACCTGTTGCACTAACGGTATCTCTTATACTTTTATCAAGTGAATTTTTAATATCATTAGCTCCGAGCATACCGTTTGCCGTTATATCTATATTCATTTTAGAATTTGAATAATTTTTTATTTTACCTAAAACGTTAATTTTTGAATTGTTCAAATAAACATTTACATTATCCAAATTAATATTATTTTCATCAAAACTCACTTTTGAACTTGGAATTGAAAACGTAGGAAGTCCTGTTAAAGTAAGCTTTAACCCATTAACCGTACCTACACCGTTAGTTTTAATACCATCTGTTTGAGCCTCTATTTTTGCATTTGATAAAATTGCACTTATTTTATTAGGTTTATTATATATATTTATATTATCAAGATTTATATTAACTTGCGGCTTAATTTTGTCTAACTTACCCTTAATTTCACCATTTAAAGTAACAACACCGGATTTTATATCATTTTCATTAAGCAATGCTATTTGCCCCAAAGAAACAATAGCCGCTTTTAACGGAATTTTATCCGCCAAAATACTTAAATTTGCATATGCATTAGTATCAATAGCGCCTTTCAATGAAAGCGGTGCACCATTAAAATCGGCATCCGCTTTTTTAATATTTATTTGATTACGTGAAAAATCTATATCCGAATTAATATTTTTAAGCGCAACTTTGTATATATTATAGTATATATTTGCATCACTAACTTTTAAAAATCCATCGGAATTAATTGTTTTGAAGTCGCTTTTAATATTAAAATCGGCATTTATAACACCATTTGCCTGCAATCCGTTAATATCGCTCAAACCCAAACTGCTAAGTGAGGCATTTATTAAAGCAAAAATACTTTTTAATTCTAAATGTTTACTTTTTACATTTAAATCAATATATTGTTTTTTCCCATACTGAAATAATCCGTCGATATTTGCTTTTTCGTTTTTACCTGTATATAAATCCGAAAGAATTTTTATTGTATTTCCATCAATAGCTAAATCAACCCTGCTTGCAGGTAGTTGAGCACCTTGTACTTTTACTGACAAATTTTGAAAACTTGCAGTTCCGTATGTTTTTAAATCATCTAAGGAGCCTTTTAATTTTACGTTTGCAACAATACTTGCCGTTAAATTTAAATTATATATATTCTTCAGAATATATATAATATTAATTTTTTTGTCATTTGTGTCTGTTGTTTGTTGTTTAGTGAAATCAGGCATAACATGAGAAGTTAAATCGAGATTATAATCGAACTGTTTTCTGCTATCCAGTACAATTTCACCTAAAGCTTTTATCCTTATTTTTTTATTCAAATAAAAATCTGAAATTTTAAAATTTGAGCCCTTTATTACATATTTTTTATCTGTTGAATTATCGGTCAAAGTAACAGAGTAACTGCCTGCGGATATATTTGGCATATTTTCTGAAAATACAAAGCCATAAGGCAATTGAGCTATTGTTTGAGAATTTTCTTCCGTATCATTTTTAGGAAGATACTTTTCAAAAGTAAAAGTACCGTCCTTTTCTACTCCTAAACGAGCTATAATTTTATCCAGAGAAATTTTGTCTATTTTAATTTGTTTTATGAAAAGATACGGAATAGAAACGGTTACATCTAAATTGTCCACCTGAGCAAATTTTTTACCTGATTTATAATAACCGTTAATTTGCCCTATTTTGGCTCCTGCTGATAAATTCCATGAGGTAGAGATTCTTATTTTTTCAGCTTTTATAATTAACCCCTGCTCCGCATCATTATCGTCATTTAATTCATAAGTATAATCATCAAATTTTACAAAATAAGGAACAGCAAATAAAAATGCTCCGTAAAGTATCACCAGAAAAGAACCTATTAAAATTAATGTAATTTTTAAA
>JAFWGJ010000103.1 GCA_017512405.1 bacterium
AAAAATTGAGGGTTGATTATAACCATTACTATTATATTTTTTCAATTAAAGTTCTTTGTTTACTTATTAACTCTTTTTCATTATTAAAATTGGTTCTAAACGTTTTCCATACGTTTTTATGTTTTTGATAAGTGCCATAGTAAAAAGATTGGTTGGTCTGGGTGCCGTATCGGGGGGTATTAATTCTTTTTTGCCATTTTTTGTATTGCATTTCTGCTGTTTTATCAAAGTAATATTTGATTTTATCCGAACCGTCCTCATTTTGTCTTAAAACTTCAAACCACCTGTTGGAACAAATCGGACATTCATAATAAGCAAGATATATATAATCAGGCTTTAAGACCCTATGTTTAAAAAGTACAATCGGTTCTTGATTATGGCATTTTCTCAAAAATGTAAACCCCTCTTAACCTCATTTTGAGTGCAAGAACTTAGCACCCGAACCGGCAAATCTCAAAATGTTAGGCTATTCGCTAGACTTACAAACAAATTCCCACTTGCCTAGGCCACTTTTATTATACCAACCTTCAAAACCTTTGTATATCGTAAAAAACAACTAATAAAAAACTATGATATTATTCAAAATCAATAAAAAAGAGCAATTCTTTAAAGATTTTGCTCCCTTTATTTTTTCCTTTGCAAATTAACAATGCTTTAAACACTTCAAATAATACCTTTTCAAGTTTTTCCATATTGTATCCTTTAGTTTATGGGGTGATTGCAATAAAAAAGGGGTTTTTTAGCCCCTTGTTTTTTATATCTTTATTAAGTTTTTACACTTTTTCTTTTTCATTAAAAAACATGTAATCATGGTATTTGAACTATTTCAAGTATATGTTACAATTTTGTAATGAAAAAATTATTTTTAATTTTAACCATATCGAGCTTGCTCTCGAATTGGTGCGAAGCAAAGCACCTGCACCCTGAAAAATACTATCAAAATTTATGGTGTGGAAAATACAACGGAATTATGGAATATGAGCTTAATGACAAAACCCGCATAGATTGCGTTACAACAAACTATGCCGTTGAGTTTGATTTTGCAAAAAAATGGGCGGAATGTATCGGGCAAGCTTTGTATTACGGAGTTTCAACCAAAAAGAAACCCGTTTGTCTTTTAATTGTTGAAAAGCCTGAAGATTTCAAGTATTTTTATCGAGTTAAAAAAGTAACCGAATTTTTTAAGTTTGATTTGTGGTATATAAAGGCACCGGAATATGTTTATAAAAATAAAAAATAGCAAATGTTATTTAATTTTTACGTCGTAAACGTCCCCGCTCTCTTTATCATTGATTTTTACTTTGCAAGAGTAATATGTTTTTATATTTGTTCCAAAAGAATTTTGGGCGTATAAAGTTGATTCAACTTTATAATGCATATTTTCTATTTTTTCCGTAACATCTTCGCTTCTGTTAAATTCGGCTGATTTCGGGTTTTTTAAACGTGATTGTACCTCTTGCTGACAGAGTGTTCGAGCAAGTAACTCTTGTGCATAAGAATCGTTTTCAATGGGTTTTTCAGGGATTAGCATTAAAATAATAAAAATAATCACAAAAATAATAAAAGCTATGCCAAAACAACCCATACAACCCAATCCGTTATTGTTTTGGGAATTGTTGATATTTCGTTCTTTATTATTTTCTTGATTTTGCCAACCGCAATACTGACAAAATTTTGCGTCATCCGGTAATTCTTTTCCGCATTTTTGACAAAACATTTGTGTACTCCTTTAATTCATTTTCCGCAATAAATCAATAATTGCTTCACGTTCCTGTGTTGAAATTATCGATTTTGCTTCAAGTTCCATAATAGCATTTTGTTTTTCTAAAAACCGCATAGCATTAGCTCTTAACAATCTGCTTTTGTCAAGGTCTTGTTCAAGCGTTTCTCTTGTTTTGGGGTTAATTTCATTAATACTTTTTTCTTCTTCACCGTTTTTAATTTTTTCTCTTAAATATATTCCATTTGCCCCACCGCTTAAATATTCTTCACCTTTAGCGTTTATACTATATTTTGCTCCTTTCGGGCCAACCGATAACCCGGCTCCATCTTTTGAAAGATTAATATAAACACCCGGGAACAATTTTATTCTCTTTTTAAAGAAAAAACCCATTATTTTGTCTCCCTAACAACCGCAAGAAGGACTTAGCGAACCGTCGCAGCATTTTTGTTGATGAGTTTTTTGATTGCATCCGCATACTCCCCCGTGCCTTGAACAACATCCCGAGCGATTTTCATCAACCAAACAATAAGCATTTGCACTATTTATATTTTTATTTGTTCTAATAAAAGGAATTGCACCAAAATACCCCAGTACCAAAATAAAAATAAAAATTTTTCTCATTTTATCAATCCTTTTCTTTTTAATTCATCATCTAACATCTTTCTAAACCAAGTATTCATATCTTCTTTTTTAAACTCCTCTTGATTAAACATTTCACCTTCGCCTGTGCAGAACCAGTTAAGATTTATGTTTAAAATTATATTCAATTGAAGCATAAAATTAAAATTTGGTTCTCTTTTAGCGGATTCATATTGAGCAATAGAACCTTGCGAAACTCCCAGCTTATCCGCCATTTTTTGAGCTGATAAGTTTAATTCCTCTCTAATTTTTTTAAGATTTTCGCTATAAGTCGAAAGCATTATTAAGTTTTGTGAACCCCTTTGAATATTGATTTTATTACATTCTTTAAATTTTTCTAGTATATTTGGATGAAATTATAACAAATGAATTGCAAATTATATTCAAATGTGATTTAATTAAATCATTGAAGAAACTATGAAGGACTTACACAATGGTAAATCTGATTTTAAGGCTTCCGCCTGATAAGCACAAACAATTTAAAAATGCTTGCACCAACGAGGGCAAGTATATGAATGAGGTAGCAAACCGCCTCATTGAAGAATACTTGTTAAAGAAAAAAGCTATCGCTTAATTCTTTATTTGGTTATAACTATAACTAATTTTACTATAAAAGCCCCGAAAAAACAATTACAGGGCTTAAAAAAAGTACACATTTGAACTTTGAAAATTGAATATACTGGTGAAAGACTTTATGCGTGAGCGGGAAGAAAGCTCGAACTTTTGACAGCATCTATCGGATAAAGTTATAACAGAGAGAGCAAAGGTAAAAATACAATTCTAAGTTTTTTTAGAACATAAGTTCTAAAACGGGGTATTGGTATAATAATTATTTCTCTTTTACAAATGCCCCGAAACTAGAACTTATTCATCAAGCGGTTGAACTTTTATCTTTTAAAACGGTGTTTAGTCATTTTTCAACCGCTTTTTATTTAAGTTTAATACTCAACCAAGTTAAATAGTGCCGTCGCACTCCGATTATTCTGTCATAACGGCACTTTTTTTTAAGTTTAATACTCTATATTCTAAATTTATACTAATTCTATCCATGCAGGTAGGCTACAAGCTTGCCTGTTTTTATTAAAAAGTT
>JAFWGJ010000104.1 GCA_017512405.1 bacterium
AACAGCAAATAAGGCTGCTATACCAATTATAATCCAAGCAATAAAATAAGTTTTGGAATTTGAACATAAATAAATCAGCAGAGCTAATATAACCAAAACACTAAGCCAGTGTTCCAAAACGGATTTTACAAGAATTTTTATACCTTCCTTGTATACTCCGTAAACTAATAATTTAATTATAAATATAAATCTATACAAGATTTGCATAAGTTTCTATATCTTCAATGGTATTCATCTCTGTTGCACAAACAAGAACAGTCTTTTCATCAATTTTATAGCCGCCAATAATATTATGTTCTTTTAATTTTGCAAGAAAGTTATCTGCATATTCCACTTCAATAACAAATTCATTATAAAAATCTTTTGAAAGTACTTTTATACCTTTATCTTGCAGTTTTTTTGCTAAATCATGAGCATTTTTACTTGACAGATAACTTGCTTGTTTAAAACCTTTTTCGCCGAGTAAACTCAAATAAACTGTTGAGCAAAGAGCTATTAAAGCTTGATTTGAACAAATATTACTTGTTGCTTTTTCGCGTTTAATATGTTGTTCACGAGTTTGAATAGTCAAAGTAAAAGCCTGTTCTCCATTAGCATCAAGGGTTCTGCCTGCAAGTCTTCCTGGCAATTGACGCATATATTTTTCTTTACACGCCATATAGCCGGCATGAGGGCCGCCAAAAGACATTGGTATACCCAAAGTTTGAATATCACCAACAACAATATCCGCTTCAACAGGAGGTTTCAAAATTCCCAGCGATGATAAATCCGCTATTACAATTAATAAGGAATTATCAAGTTTTTTAATTTCTTTTAACTCACCGTAAAAATTAGGATTTTGAATTAAAATTCCGGCATAATCAGCAACACTTTGAGGAATTTCATCAAACATTTTGAGTTCTATTTCATTAGCCCAAGCGTATGTCTGAATAACTTTCATATATTCAGGATTAATCTTATCTGAAACCAGAACTTTATTCTTTTTAGAAATTCTTTTTGCCATAATAACGGCTTCCGCCGCAGCTGTTGCTCCGTCATAAACAGAAGCATTTGAAACATCCATCCCCGTGAGTCTGCAAATCATAGTTTGGAATTCATACATAACCTGCAATGTACCCTGAGCTATTTCCGGCTGATAAGGAGTATATGCGGTCAAAAATTCATAACGTTCAGCAATTTGACTAACCGCAGCAGGAATAAATTTATTATATGTTCCTGCACCTATAAAATAGATATAATCTGAATTATTTTTATTTGCAAGAGCCTTTATTTGCTTTTGCACTTGCATTTCATTTAAAGCATCCGGTAAATCAAGCAATTCCATTCTTGCTTTTTGCGGAATTTGTGAAAATAATTCATCAACGGAACTTTTAGAAATACATTTAAGCATTTCAGCTCTGTCTTGTTCATTTAAAGCTGCAAAATTTCTCATTATTTAACTTCTTCTGTGTAGTCATTATAATCCAATAAATCAGATAATTCTATGTCATTGCCTGTAAAATCAACTTTTACAAGCCAGCCGTTTTCATAAGGGCTTTCATTAAGAATTTCCGGTGAATTAACAACATTATCATTTACTTCCGTAATTGTTCCTGAAATAGGCATATAGATTTCCGATGCAGCCTTCACTGATTCAACAGTGGAAAAAACATCACCTTTATTAAAACTTGCACCAACCTCAGGAAGTTCAACGAAAACAATATCTCCAAGTTGTTCTACAGCATAATCAGTCAAACCTACTGTATAATTTTTATCCTCGTTGTTAGAAATATATTCATGAGTTTTTGAACATAAAATCGTTTCTGTCAATGTCATTTATTTCTCCTTATTATTATTATGTTTCTCTACAAAAGGTCTTTTAACTATTTGAGCATCATATAATTTTTCTCTAACCATAATTTGAATTGTAGAACCTATTTTAAGTTCTTTTAAATTTTTAACGTACGCAAGAGCGATATTTTCATTTAAAGATGGTGCAAATCCGCCGCTTGTAACGTTTCCTATCTTTTCATGGTTATAATATACTTCATATTCGTGTCTTGGGACAGCACGTGATAGCATTTTTAAACCTATTAACTTTTTATCCGTACCATTTTGAATTTGGTTCATAATAACGTTTTTTCCGTTATAATCTTCCGTCTTATCTTTTGGTATTGACCAGGAAAGACCTGCTTCAACAGGTGTTGTAATTTCGTTTAAATCGTTGCCGTACAGATGTAAAGCTGCTTCAAGTCTTAAAGTATCTCTGGCACCTAACCCAATCGGCATTAGCGAAAATTCTTTTCCTGCGTCTATTAACAAATCCCACATTTTAACGGCATCTTTATTTTTAAGCATAATTTCATAACCGTCTTCACCTGTGTAACCGGTTCTTGAAACCATTACATCCATGGAATTAAGAGTTGTTTTTTCAATTGTAAAAAATTCTTGTTCTAAATTATAACCAAGTTTTCTTAAAATACTGTCCGCCTTAGGACCTTGAACAGCAAGTAAAGAATAGTTATGAGATTGATTATCTATATAAACATCAAAATCTACACTGTTTCTTACAAACCAATTAACATCTTCATCAATTCTGGAAGCATTTACGATTAATAAATATTTGTTATCTTCAAGTTTATAAATAATTAAATCATCCACAAGTCCGCCATTTTCATTTGTTAGCTGGCAATATACGGCTTTTGAATTATATAATTTTGAAATATCTTGCGGAACAATTTTATTTAAAAAATTTAAAGAATCCTTACCTGATACAAAAACTTCTCCCATGTGAGAAACATCAAACAGACCTGCGTTTTTACGAACATTTTTATGTTCTTCAATAATTGATGTGAACTGAACCGGCATATGCCAACCAGCAAAATCAACCATTTTTGCGCCAAGTTTAATTTGTTTATCGTGTAATAAAGTTTGCTTCATAATAATCTTTACCATTATCGATTTTGCATTCAAAGTTAAATCATGTCAATATAATCTAAATTTTTGTAATAAATTTGAACATGCCTGAAAGTAATGGTATCATATTAAATCATTTAGATATTATGGGAATTATATATGACAAGCAGTTTTAATTTGGATAGTTTTTTAGAAAAAGCAGTAAAAACAGATTCTTCCGATATTCACTTAAAAGTCGGAGAACGTCCGATGCTTCGCAGGGACGGATTAATACTTAAAGTTGAGATGCCTGCACTAACAAGAGCAGACATGGAACAAATTGTAAATAATACGGTACCTGATTTTGTTAAAAATAAATTAGCAGAAGCAACCGATTTGGATTATTCATATAATATTCCCGGTATAGCCCGTTTTAGGGTAAATTTGTCAAGAAGTTTAAATGAATATAGTCTGGTATTTCGTATAATTCCTTACGCAATAAGTAATTTTGAAAAATTGCACTTACCTGTTGCAATGCAGCAATTTGCAGATTATAACAATGGTATAGTTTTAGTTACAGGTCCGACAGGAAGCGGAAAATCCACAACATTAGCTTCATTTATAGATTATATTAATTCAACCTACCAAAAACATATCATAACAGTTGAAGATCCAGTTGAATTTGTATTTACGGATAAAAAATGCAAAATAACTCAAAGGCAGGTTGGTATAGATACAACAACTTTTGCCGCAGGTATTAAATATGCACTTCGTCAGGACCCTGATGTTATTTTGGTTGGCGAAATTCGTGATATTGAAACATTAGATAGTGCATTAAAAGCGGCAGAAACCGGACACTTGGTATTCTCAACACTGCATACGAATGATGCGGTTCAAACTATATACAGAATAATAAACATGTATAATCCTGAGGACAGAGAAACAGTAAGACGTCAATTGGCACAGACATTAAGAGGAACAATCGCACAAAAATTAGTTAAAAAAGCTGTTGGTAAAGGTAGATACCCTGCTTGCGAAATGCTTGTTGTAACTCCGACAGTAAAAGATTTTATTCTTAAAGATGAAATTGACAGTATCTATGATGCAATTAAAAATGGTTCTTACAATGATATGTTCTCTATGAATGCTTCATTACATAAATTAGTAGAAATAGGAGCAATAACAAAAGAAACCGCACTTGAAGCTTCCGATGATAAAAATGAACTTGAACAATTCTTCCGTGGAGTGTACAGAGGTACTAAAAACGGAGATTTGTATGAATAATGTTGTGACGGAAGCAATTAATTTAAAATCTTACAACTTAAAAGAATCCGACAAAATCGTTGTTATGTATTCAAAAGAACATGGAATAATAAAAGGAGTTGCAAAAGGAGTCAAAAAGCCCAAAAGCAAACTCGGAGCCAGAATGGATTCACTAGTTGCAAATAAAGTAATGTTATATAAGGGGAAAAATTTGGATACTATCTGTCAGGCAGAATCGCTAAATACATTTAAAGACACTCGTCAAGATTTTGATAAACTTGTCTATTCATCATATGTGTCAGAAATAGTTTCTATTTTCGGAGTCGAAGATGATCCGTCAAGTAAAGAAATATACGAACTGTTATATAAAGCTCTTGACAGAATTTCCAATGCCGAAACAAAAAAAGATGTCCTTATTGCTGTTATAAAATTTCAGTTAAAAATGATGCTTATAGCAGGATTCGGATTAGAATTTGACAGCTGTCTATGTTGTCGAGAGCAGATTTTAGATGAAGATATGTACTTTTCAATCCAAATGGGCGGAGTTATATGTGAAGAGTGTAATGAAACTCTCGGAGTAAAACTAAAACTTCACCATAAAATGAGAGATTTCTTACAAGCAATGATGCAATTTGATTTCAATTATGAAAGTGAATATGATAAAAAAGCAACAAATAAAGTTTGTGAAGTTTGCTTTAACTTACTCCAAGAATATATCCAATCTCATTCAAATAAAAAAATTAAAACAATTTCAATTGTAAAATAAGCTGTATAGCCTTATATAATTATGATAGTACTATTGTACTAAATACAATAGTCATAAAGAATTGTAAACTTAATTCTGAATAATTAATTCTCCCAGTTATTTTATATTAAAAAAGTGGCATTAAATTAATATGAGATTGGAATAAGAGAGAGGGATTGATTATGAGAAAATTTATTGCATTTACTTTGGCGGAAACTTTGATTGTAATTGGCGTAATAGGTATAGTATCCGCATTAACTTTGCCTAACCTAAACAGTTCAACCGGTGAAAAAGAGCGTATTGCAAAGGTTAAGAAGATATATCAAAACTTGCAGGATGCATTTGGTCGTGCCGAGGCTGTATATGGACCTGTTAGTGAATGGTTTGTGAGCGATGGTAATAATGATAAAAAACAGGCATTCCGCACTGGTGAACGTGTAACAGAATTTATGAAAATTTCAAAATATTGCAAACAGGAGAAAAACAAAGGTTGTTTTTCTTCAAGCGGTTTGCATGATCTTGGTGGTGGTGATACTGCTGCAATTTTAGATGATGATGATACAGGATACAAAGTGATAACAGCTGATGGAACTTCGGTATTGTTTTATCTTACAGTTCAAGGTAATGATACTAAAGGTTCTATTGCAGTAGATATAGATGGACCAACAAAAGGTAGTAATGCTTATGGAAAAGATATTTTCTTATTTGATTGGGATAATACAGAACAGAAATTAGGTTTTATTCCTGTATGTAGAGAATTAAATTTTGCAAGTTTAGTTTCAGATGTATATGCAGGAGGTAAATGCACAGCCGAATGGATTGTAAGATATGACAATGCAGATTATTTACAATTCAAAGATGCAAGCGGAAATTGCAAAAATGGAAATAAAGTTACGGAATCCAATCCAAGATGTAAATAATTTAAGTTTAATAATCAAAAAGTTTAAAGGTTGAACAGTTAAACGTTCAACCTTTTTGCATGCCATACTACGTAAATTTTTGTTACAATATTTTGCAACATAGCTAAAAAAGTTATATAATTAGAATATAAGTTTGTAAACAAATTTAACGTTAATTAGCAAATTTTTTGGTGTTTATTTTTTTATAATTACATAAGTGTGTAAGTTAGGATTTTAGTTTGATTAACAAAGAAACCCTGATAAAGCAGGAAAAAGAAATCTTATATAACAAAGGTGTAACCTCTAATCCGATTTCCGGTACCGGTTTCATGCCCAGAATGAATGTTTCTTCTGCAAGAACTACGTCTAACAGATTATATGGCGGCTACAATTCAAGTAATACTGACCGTCTGTTTGCTGCTATTGATTATAAAGAAGTTATTACATCATTAAAAGATGCACTAAAAGGTAAAACAAACACCGCTGATTTTTATAACTCTTTGCATTCAATGTTAATAAACAAAATGGGTGCTCAGTTTACGGCTATCGGTTTATTACAAGAAAAATCCAAATGTATTAACATAAAATTAACTGATAAAGTAGGCGGAACATATTCATCAAGAGTGTTTTTGTCTGACGATACAAATCCTATTGTTGAATGCTTTAATACAAGAGAAACATTAGTTAAAAGAGATTCTAAATTTTTAAAACTTGCTTATTTACAAACTCCTGCCGTTGCAATTATACCTCTTATGTCTGTTGGCGAATGTCTGGGAGTTATGGTTGTAGGCGATAACAAAGTTCAGGAAAACGCTGACTTATATACGTTAGTAGCTAATCATTATGCTTTGTTTATGCATAATGCAGAGTTAATGGAACAAGCTAACGCTCATGCAAATACTGACACATTAACTTCATTAAGCAACCACAGAGGTTTCCAAGAAATTCTTTCAAATGAATTAGAAAAAGCTGAAAAGAATAATTCTACTCTTTCTGTTGTTATGATGGACGTTAACAACATTTCAAAAATAAACAGAGAACTCGGACACGCAAAAGGTGACGAAGTTATTAAACTGGTTGCGGAAAAAGTTAAACAAAATATTCGTTCTAATGATAAAGCCGGAAGATATGGCGGAGATGAAATCGCAATTATACTTCCTGATACAGATACAAATGAAGCTAAATATTTGGCAGAATACTTAACATACAGCTTGTCATGCTGCTTTATTGATGATGTCGGACCTGTTAAGGTTTCTGTTGGTATTGCAACATATCCTCAATGCGGAAAAGAACAAGAAAAATTATTGGTTTCCGCAGAACAAGCAATGTATATCTCTCAGTCAAAAGGTTATAAAGACGGAATGAGCGCTATTATTAGTGCTTCTGACTTTAACTTCTGGGATGACATGGCATTACGTTCATATGCAGAAGTATTAACAAAACGCCACGCACAATTAGGTGTAAACTTTGAAGAAGAATTAGTAAATAAATTTGCTAATGAAGAAATCTCTTCTCAACACCACTTGGAAGAATTGGCAACATCATTAGCAGGCGCAATTGATGCAAAAGATACATATACAAAAGGTCACTCAACATCAGTTTCTAAATATTCCGAAGCTCTTGCAAGAGCATTAAATATGCCTGAAAATGAAGTTCAAAGAATTAAATTAGGTGCCCTTCTTCACGACGTAGGTAAAATCGGTATTCCAGAATCCGTATTGAAAAAACCTACTCAACTTTCAGATGACGAATGGGAAGTTATGAAGCAGCACCCAACCATCGGTGCAGAAAAAGTATTAATGCAAAATGAAGCATTAAAAGACTTGATGCCTATGGTTAAATATCACCACGAACACATTGACGGTTCCGGTTACCCTTGCAAATTAAAAGGTGACGAAATTCCTTTGGAAGCAAGAATTGTTGCAGTTGCAGATACATACCACGCATTAATCAGCGACAGACCTTACAGAAAAGGTTTAGGAGTTGAAAAAGCTTGCGAAATTCTTCAATCAGGTGCAGGCACTATGTGGGATGCCGAATTAGTAAGAAAATTCATTCAAATTGCTCCTGCATTAGCTACAACTATCTAATAATAGCAAAAACTATAAAATAAATATAAATATTCCCCATAAAAAACTATGAAAACTATTTTTAATACATTTAAACCAACTTATTTATCATTCAAATCTAATCAAACAAATCCAATTAAGCGTAAAAACTTGGAAAAAATGGAATGGCTGGAAACATCCGGTGATGGTTCTTATGCATCGGCAACCGTTGACGGTAACAATTCACGTGTATATCACGGACTTTTAGCATCATCAAAGAATGCTCCGGTTGAAAGAAACATCATTCTGCAAAGAATAGACGACGAAGTTTCAGTAGGCGGTAAAAATTTAAAAATATCAAATGTTTCTTACGGTGGAATGAAAGACGGTCATAAAAAAGAAGAAATGGCTGAAATAAAAGATTTTTCAACACTTCCTGTACCAACTTGGAAATATGATTTAGGCGATAAAAAAACTTTGAAAAAACAACTTGTAATGCCTGAAAAAGTAGGTAATCCGGAAGTTGTAACAGGATATACTTATGAAGCGCCTGAAGGTTCTGAACCGATTACAATAAAACTTAGACCTTTTGTTAATAACCGCAGTATTCACGGTGGTAACAACGGAGTAAAAGAATGGTATTATTCAAGAGGTACAAAAGGTGCTGTTGTCAATGCAAAGAAATGGGATAACAATGTTGAACCAACATATTTAGCTTGGTCAAAACCTGTAAAAGTTAACGATAAAGGTCATTATTATAACGATTATTATTATCAAAGAGAAGCAGACAGAGGACTACAACAGAAAGAAGATGGTGTATACCAGCCTCTTGAACTTGAAGTAACTCTTAAACCCGGTGAAACATTCTCATTTATGGCCGCAACTTCACCTGTAAAAAAAGAAGTAAGTATAACAAATGAAGTTAATAAAAAGCAGGAACGCCTTGAAGGCTTATTCAAACAATCAGGATTACCAAGAAGTAAAACTATAGACAATCTTCAACGTGCAGCTGACCAATTTGTAGTTCACAGAAACTCAATTGACGGTAAAACGATTATGGCAGGTTATCACTGGTTTAATGACTGGGGACGCGATACTATGATTGCACTGCCGGGTTTAACACTTACAACAAAACGTTTTGATGATGCAAAATCAATTTTAACGTCATTTGCAAAATATTCAAATAACGGTATGTTACCAAATAACTTCCCTGAAGGCGCAAATGACAGACCCGGATATAATACACTTGACGCTTCGATGTGGTGGTTTAATGCTCTTGACCAATATACAGAAGCAGCAGGCGACAAGGCTGATAATAAATTTGTAAAAGAACAATATACCGCACTTAAAGATGTTGTAAAACACCACATGTACGGAAGAATGAATGCCGAAGAGCTTGAACAACAAAATCCGTTAATGAAGGGTATTGTAAAAAAAGGGCAAGGCAAACTTCCTGTTGGTGACGGCAACAGTGGAATCGGTATGGATAAAGACGGCTTAATTACTGCTGATGACGGTCAATTAACTTGGATGGACTCTGCGAAATGGGATCCGCAAGCTAAAAAATCTCATCCTTATACTCCACGTGATGGTAAAGCGGTTGAAATCAATGCTTTATGGTACAACGGTTTGAGAATTATGTCTAAATTGGCAGACAAATTCGGGGAAAAAGAAGAAGCTAAGCAATATTCGCAACTTGCAGATGTTGTTAAAGGCAGTATGCAAAAATTCATTAATCCTAAAGGCGGATTATATGATTTAATCGATACACCTAATAATCCTGAATACAGAGCTAACCGCGGTAAACAAGTTCGTCCGAACCAAATTATCGCAGCAGCTTTACCAAATTGTGCATTTGATAAAGAAACTCAAAAGAGTATAGTTAAAACAGTTGAAGATAAACTTCTTACTCCATACGGACTTCGTTCGTTAGCAAAAGACGAAGAAGGTTATGCACCTTATTATCCAAACGGCAACGGCGATACACGCGATGCTGTATACCACCAAGGAACTGTTTGGAGCTGGCAGATAGGTCCGTTCTGCGATGCATATCTAAATGCATACGGCAATACAAAAGAAAACAAAGAAAAAGTTGCAGGATTTATTACACCTCTGCTTGACCATATGTCAGGCAAAGTACCTGCACACGCAGATAGCGGTTGTTGTGTGGGCGGTATTGCAGAAATTTTTGATGCAACAGGTGATTATCACTCAAAAGGTACCGTAAACCAAGCTTGGTCAGTTGCAGAAGTTCTAAGAACTTATGCGAAAGTTCAAGACGTTGCAAAATTTGAATAAATTTAATATTTAACATTTATTTACATTTTATAAAGTTTTAAAGGAAATATTCCGATATATAACATGTCTTTTTGGAAATAAAGGGGTGTGTGTTATGGGAATAGATCCGATTTCTAATGTTAATGCTAATATGGTTTATGCGGTAAATGCCATTCGTTTTGGAGCTAATCAATTAAGCGAAGAATTGATTAAAAAATTAAAGGCTCTTGGCATTGATCCAAGTAATGTTAAATCAGAAGAAGAAGCAAGAGCAATAATTGCGCAAGCAGAACAAAAACAATCTGCTCAAAATACGCAAAGAACTCAACAAGTTCAACCTCAAATTTCAAGTCCTAATGTTGATATGAGACAATTAAATATTGATATCAAAGATTTAGGAGACAAACTTAATATTGATGTTAAAGCATTCAGCGAACTTACAGCTCTTGTAGACAAGTTTGACGCAACTATAAAATAATACGAAAAAGCTGCATCAGCACAAGCTAATAAAAATGTTGCAGCACAGTTTAGCAAAACAAAAGAAACCGTAAAAATTTCGACAGGCGCAGAAGTTGTTGACAAACCAGAAACAGTTAAAGCTGAATTTTATGCAATAAAAGAACGTGTTGAAAAAATAGAAAATTCTAAAAAAACTATGTTTGCAGGACTTGATATGGTGGCTGCAATGAATAAATTATCATTAGGTCTATAACAATAGTTAAAAAACATTTAAAAAGCCGTAAAACAATGATTGTTTTACGGCTTTTTGATATATAATATTTATATAAAGAGAGGTAAGGAAAATGAAAAATTTTTGGGTAATATTTGGCAGTATTATAGGCGGAATTATACTTTTAGGATATTTAGCATTTTTATTTGTTATACCAAATGCAATTGACTTAAATCAATACAAACCAATGGTACAAAGCCTTGTTCACGAACAAATCCCATTAAATGTCGATTTTCAAAATTTAAAAATAACAACAACACCATTGCTTTCAATTGGTGTAAAAGCGGATAATTTAAGCGTAAAATTTGATGACGGAGCAACATTATTTTCCGCTGATAACGCAAAATTCAGAATTGCCCTGCCAAGTTTATTATTGTTAACAGCAAAAGTTTCAACAGCTGAAATCAATAATCCAAAATTAAATTTCACAATCGTTGACGGAAAACAATTTAAGCTGTTAATGCTTGTTGAACAGATTTTACAAAAACAGGAAGAAACTATTACACCTGAGGCAACAGCACAAGTTGAGAGTGGTTTTGATGCTTCATTCATAAGAATAAAAGTTCCAAATGTAAAACTTAATAACTATAATGTTCTAATTGTTGACGAAAAATCAGGTCATAAACTTGAATTAAAAGGTGAATGTTTAAAACTTGCATACCTTAACGGAAAGGTTGCAAAATTAAAAACAAATGCCGAATTATACAGCGATGAAAAGAAAAACATTACAGCTGATATAGATATTAATTCATTTATACCGCCTGTTGAAAAACTTGATGCTGACGATGATAAACCGGAAAGAGTTGAACTGCCTTTTGTTAATCCTGTTTTATCTTATAGAGAATATGATTTAAAATCAAATGTTGCAACTAAATTAAAGATAAGAGAGAAAAATGGACTTATTAAATTAAACGGATTTTTAAATGTTGATAATACCACCTTAAAACTTGCTGATTACAATTTACCGAAATGTTATTTCCACGGTAATTTTAAAGGCACGAAAGGAGATATTGATACAACCATTTCTGTTGCAAAAAATAAAAATATAAAATTAAACGGTATATTTGATTATGGCAAAAATACAAAGCTTGATATGGCAATAAATACAGACAAAATTGAATTTCAAGACCTAATCACACTTGCAAAAGCATATCTTGATTCACTTCACATTAAAAATGACCTTAACTTAATAAAAGGTACAGGTTACTTAGAAGCAAACGCAACACTAAAAACAAACCTTAAAAAGCTTGTTTCCGGCGGTAAAATAACAATCAGAAACGGCGGTATCATAAATAAAAACATAAAATTGGGTATCACAAAGACTAATGCAAATATTTTATTAGAAAATAATAATTTGAATTTAAAAGATACCTACACTTACATAAACAATGCTCTTTTAAAAGTTGAGGGCAGCATTGATGAAAAATCAAATACTGATGTAAAAGTTTATGCCGATAGAATTCCAATTCCTGGATTATTCAGAGCATTTGCGCCTAACGACGTAAAAAGAAACATAACAGTCAATAATGGCAATGTAACTTTAAACGCTAAAATCACAGGTAAATTAAAAGAAGCATTGTGTGATGCAAAAGTTTTAGTTTCTAACTTCCGAGTACAGGACAAATCAAATGCGTTCAGAGTTATAAATGAAGATGCAGAAATCAATTTGAATACTAATGAAAAAACTAACTCTAATATCATTGACATAACAAATAAGGGATTAACAATTCTGTTACCTCAAACCAATTCAACAATAAAAGATAATGTTGTAAAAATTAATATTGACGGCTCAAAATTAACAATAAATCCTACTGATGTATATGTAAATAATACATCAAAGATAACTTTTGACGGCGTTATCGATTCAAATAAAGAAGAACCGATATTTAAAATCAACGGTAAGGGCGGGTTATATGCAACTGATTTAAAGAAATTTGCAGGAACACAAGCTGCACCGTTTATAGAAGCAAAAGGACAAATACCTTTAGAATTAGCTATTAACGGAGATATTAAACGTCAAAATCTTGTATTAAGACTTCTTGCTTCACCTGATAATTATATTACACCTGTAAAATTCCAACAAACTACCGGTAAAAATTCCGTTTTACAGGCAAAAATTGATTTTAAAGGCGACAGATTAAAAATTAAAGAAACAGGATTGTTTAATATCTCAACAACAAAAGATGAAGATGGAAATGTTATAGAAAACCTTGAAGAAATTGCAAGTATAAACGGTACAATTGCCAACTTAAACGGTATACCTTTTATAAACGTAATTAGAGTAAATATTCCAAAAGAACTAAACGGTACTCTTTGCGGATTTAGAAATGCCGGTTTTGATTTGAGTGGTAAATTGCACATTTTCGGTAATTCAAATTCACCAAGAATGCGCGGTAAAATTAATATCAAAAAGCTTTATATAAAAGACTTAATGACAACAATGGATAATCTTGCGCTTGATTTCAGAGGAAAAACTTTAAATATTAACGCAAGAAATCTCGTTCTAAATGGTTCAGATATTAACACACAAGCTGACTTATCATTAGAGCCATCAAATATAGCAAGAATACATAATGTTAGAGTAAATTCAAACAGGATTGATTTGGACAAATTAATGAAAGTTACGACAGCCGCTTCAAGAATAGTTCCTGCAAGCAATCAGCCTGCTGCAGCGCCTACATCAATACCTGTGGCATTAAGAAACGGTTCTATAAATTTTAGACATATAAAAACAGGCAACATTAATATTTATAATACTTTTGCAAACATCGCACTACTAAGAAACAATTTCTATATAGATAATCTCAGAACAAGAGCATTTGACGGAAATATCAATGGTAAAATTGCTATGAATTTATTAAATAATATGTTAAAAATCAATGTTAACGGTGCTAATATTAATGCCGAAAAAATGTTACTTGATGCTGCAAGCTTAAAAGATGCAATAACTGGTAAATTAGCCTTTGATACTGACATCTTATTTAATGCAGGAGCTGCTGATTATAATTCACAAATGAAAGATATGTCAGGAAAAGTTAATTTCACAATACATGATGGACAATTTGGTCCGTTTGGTAAATTGGAAAATATGATTTTAGCTGAAAACATTCGAGAATCTCAATTCTTTAAAACAGCTCTTGGGGGTATACTTGGCGGATTAACTTCTATTGACACTACTCACTTTAATGAATTAATCGGTTCAATTTCATTTAAAGATGGTATAGCTTCAATAGAGCCTATAACCTCAGATGGTAATGTTTTAACATTGCACATCGCAGGTGATTTTGATTTACTGAAAAATACGGCAGATATGAAAGTTAGAGCGAGATTAGCCTCAATGATAGCAAATGTTTTAGGTCCTATTGCAAATGTAAATCCTATTAACTTGGTAAAAGTAACACCGGGCTTGAATGTAGCATCCGCAAAACTATTTACATTGTTCACTCAATCAGTAACTCAAGAAGAATTAGATGCAATTCCTGCATTTAAGACTAAAACCGACAATTTGAACTCTACGAACTTCCAAATTATACTTAGAGGTGATGTAAATAAACCGTTATCACTTGTAAAATCGTTCAAATGGCTTGCATTACAATCACAAATTAACTCAGCAAAAGAATTTGTTGCAACTCTCCCTGAGCCTGACTCACTTGATGCAACAGTAGAAGATATGGAAGCAAAACAAGCCGAAGAAGCAAAAACAAGTACAAAAATAAAAAATATCTTCTTCAAAAAAGAAAAGAAATTAGAAGAAGAAAAACTACTTGAAACCAAATTAGAACTTGAAAAAATGCAGCAAAGCGAAAATAATAGTAATCTTTAACATACAATATTGAGGCACTAAGAAAAAATTTAGTGCCTCAGAGATTTAATATATTAGTATTTTTATTTATTCATACAGCAGTTTTTGTATTTTTTACCGCTTCCGCAAGGACAAGGATCGTTTCGTCCTATTTTTTCACCACGTTTTACAGGTCTTACTTCTATTTCTTCATCTTTATCTTCTGAACTGTCAAAGTTTTCTGCGGCTCTTGAAAGATTAGTTTCCACTTCTTCACGTTGAACAATTTGAACACCAAACTTAGTTCTGAACAAGTGTTTTACGGTTTCTGCCTGAATATCATACATCATATTGTTAAACAAATCATAGGCTTCTTTTTTATATTCAATCAATGGGTCTTTTTGACCGTAAGCTCTCAAACCTATGCCATCTCTTAAAATATCAATATTGTGTAAATGGTCTATCCATCGATTATCTACAACTTGAAGCATTATATCGCGTTCAACGCTTCTTGCAATATTATCATCTTCAAACGGATGCTGAACTGTCGGATTTTCTTCGTATTGAGATATTACTTCATTATAGAAATTAACCATTTCTTCTTCGTGTTCACGATATTTTTGTTTTGCCAATTCTAAAATTTTATCGTACATTTCGTTATAAGTTAAGTTTCTTATATCTGAAACATTAACATCTGACAATTGCGGAATAATTGAGTGAAGTTCTTTTATTAACGTATTCAAATCTTCTTCAATATATTCTTCAATATGCATATTTGGTGAAATATAACTGCTCAAAAGCCTGTCAATTTCTCTTTCTATCATATAAATAACATCTTCCGAAAGATTTTTACCGAATAAAACTTTTTTACGTTGTTCATAGAATTTTTCCCTCTGAACATTCATAACATCGTCATATTCAAGAACAGATTTTCTTATATCAAAGTGATATGTTTCAACCTTCTTTTGTGCTGATTGTATTTGAGCCGTAATAATAGGGTTTTCAATAGCCATATCATCTTCAACATTCAAAGCATTCATAAGATTAATAATTTTTTCACCACCAAAAATTCTCATCAAGTTATCTTCCAGCGATAAGAAAAATCGTGTTGAACCCGGGTCACCCTGACGTGCGGCACGACCTCTTAATTGGTTATCAATACGTCGTGATTCGTGTCTTTCCGTACCAATTACATGCAAACCGCCGGCTTTTACAACTTCTTTATGCTCACGCTCTGTTTCTTCTCTTGTTTCTGCTAATATAGCATCTTTTTTAATTTCATAATTTACATCATCAGGCGTAATATTGTATTCTTCAAGTTTTTCTTTTGCCAAATATTCAGCATTACCGCCAAGTAAAATATCCGTACCACGACCTGCCATATTTGTTGCAATAGTAACGGCTCCTTTACGTCCGGCTTGTGCGATAATATATGCTTCTTTTTCGTGATGTTTTGCATTTAAAACATTGTGTTTAATACCTCTTTCTTTCAACAAATGAGATATATATTCTGATTTTTCGATACTAATTGTACCCACAAGAACAGGTCTTCCAAGTTTGTGCATTGCAATTATATCTTCTACAACCGCATTATACTTCTGTTTTTCACCTTTATAAATTACGTCTGAATAATTTATCCTTATATCTTTTTTATTTGTCGGAATTACAGTAACTTCCAAATTATAAATTTTACCAAATTCGGCTTCTTCTGTCATTGCAGTACCTGTCATGCCTGAAAGTTTCGGATATAATCTGAAAAGATTTTGGAAGGTTATACTTGCAAGAGTTTGAGTTTCGTCTTGAATTTTTACACCCTCTTTTGCTTCAACAGCCTGATGTAAACCGTCTGACCAACGACGTCCTTCCATTAAACGTCCCGTAAATTCATCAACAATACAAACTTCACCATTTTTCACAACATAATCAGTATCTTTAATAAATAATTCTTTTGCTTTTAACGCTTGCAATAAGTGATGAGCATAATTATCCTGAATATCAAATAAATCTTTGCAACCGATTAATTCTTGTGCTTTATCAATACCGTCTTCTGTTAAAATTACGTTTTTATTTTTTTCATCAACTTCGTAATCAACAACTTTTTCCAGTTTTGGTGCAATTTTTGCCATTAATTGATATGTTTCTGCGGATTTTTCAAGACGACCGCTGATAATCAATGGAGTTCTTGCTTCATCAATCAAAATACTGTCGACTTCGTCAACAATTGCATAATTGTATGGGCGTTGAACAAGCATTTCAACACTTCCCGCCATATTATCACGCAGGTAATCAAAACCAAATTCATTATTTGTTCCGTAAGTTATATCACATTCATAGGCTTTGCGTTTGGCTTCAAAATCCTCTGCACTGCGACCGCCTGAAAGAATTACACCTACAGATAATCCCAAAAATTTGTAAATTTTACCCATCCATTCACTATCACGTTTTGCAAGGTAATCATTTACAGTTACTACATGAACGCCCTTGCCTGTTAAAGCATTCAAATAAGCAGGTAAAGTCGCAACAAGAGTTTTACCTTCACCTGTTCTCATTTCTGCAATATGACCGTTATGTAAGAAATATCCGCCAATCAACTGTACATCAAAATGACGCATATTTAAAACTCTTCTGCCGGCTTCACGAACAGTCGCAAAAGCTTCAGGCAAAATTTTATCCAAAGCTTCTTTTTCCAAAATCCTGTCTGCTTTTGGATTATCAGATGTTCTTCTGTTTTTTAAAATTTCTTTAAATTCATCTGTTTTAGCCCTCAATTCTTCATCCGTCATTTTTACAAATTGAGGTTCAAGCGCATTTATATGTTCAATTATGGGCATTATTGCTTTTATTTTTCTTTCGTGCGGATCGCCCATAAGTTTTAGTAAAAATTGTATCATTATTCATCCCCTTTTAAACTTATATTACCATAAACATAACTTTTAAGGGAGGATTATTTATATTGCCCAATAAGATAATTAAGATTGGAATAGATTGTTAATTTTATTAGTTATATCTTGAGGATCAATTTCATTTGTGATTTTATTGATATCTTGCGCAACTTGATAAAGTTTTGCAGCTTCAATTTTATCCCCAACAATTGTAATTGCTCTTGCTAAATTAAAATGTGCTAATGCATAATTAGGGTTACATTCGATTGATTTTTTAAATAACTCGATAGATTTTTGAACACGACCTAAATCATCAAGATAAATTACACCTAAGTTATTGTATGCTATATCATACATAGGGTCATTTTCAATAGCCAGTTCATATTCTTTAATAGCTTCGTCCGTATCACCTTTGCCCCAATATAAAAATCCTAAATTACAATGAATTTTTGCATTGTTAGGGTCTAAATCCAATGCACTTCTGTAAACAGTCAAAGCATTATCAAAATCTTCTTTATCGTAAAATGCAGAACCTAAGTTTACATAAATATCAATATCCTCAGGTGTTAGCAAATAAGCACTTTGATAAGCACTTATTGCAGCATCTAAATCACCTTTATTTTCCTGATATACAAAGCCAAGTGTTTGAGTGATTATACTTGTCCATTGACGGTTCGGATTTAACGTAATAGCAGCTTGGTAATGCGAAATAGCTTCTTTAATTTCGCCTTTAATATAGTATAAGTTTGCCAAATTAGAATGGAATTCCGGCATGTTTGGCAATATTGTAATCAATTTTAGATAAATTTCTATTGCATTATCATAATCGCCTTGTTCCTCATAAGCCTGACACAAATGACGGTAAGCAGGAATATTTAAGCTATCCAGCCATATTGCCATTTTATATTCGGTGATTGCATCATCATATTGACCTATCGAGCGGTAAATATCACCTAATAAACAATATAAAGGTACAAAGCCCGGAGCTTTTTCTATTGCATCAATATATAATTCTATTGCATTACTTAATCCACGTTGTCTAACCTTGTAATAACCTTTTACTAAAACAGGCAAGAATTGCAGATAAGATATTGAACGTATCACATTTTTTATAGCCATCTTATCAAAAGGCAAAGTTACAAGAGATGCAAATAACTCAAATTTACTCTTCCACCAGCTTAAAGGATTACGGAAAGAAGATACTTTGTATAAGTTATATAATAAAAAGTGAGCAGACGAATTTGTCCAAGGATTTAACTTAATAGCACGTTTTGCATTAAAAACAGCTTCTAAAAAATGAGCTTTTTTAGTATATGTTTCCGCCAACAAATAATAAGCCTTAGAATACTTTGCATCCTTAGTAATAGCCATATTCAAATAATTAATGGCTCTGTCTAAATCGCCTTTAAAATACTGTGCCTGACCGATTTTGAAATATATTTCGGCAGAATCAATATATGTTTCTAATGCTCGTTGATACTCTGTTATAGCTTCATCGATATATTGATAAGAATTATGAATATCCAAATGCCAAGCTAAATATAAATCTCCCAAACGAATATGCAAATCAGCATTTGTAGGATCGTTTTGCAACTCAACTTGACAAAGCTCAATCGCATTCTGCATATTGCCGTTTTTAACCTGTTTATTTATTTTTTTTTCAATTTCTTGAAGTTTACTTTTCATAATTTTACAAATTACTGTTCGGCATTTTGTTTTTGTCGATTTTGCATATCAATTGAAAAACAAGTTTTTATAATTTTATCTCTTTCTTTTTCATCAATATTTGTGAAAGCCAAAGTATATTCATCCGGCTGCAAAGACGGATTATCCAAAATAACCGCTTCAAATGATGCCGGTGTATCAAAATTACGTAAATATAATTTACCCTTAACTACTTGTTCAGGTTCTAATTCTTCCTTACTGCAAAATTTTATACCACCGCCGGAGATATCTATTGTACTTGCAATAAATACTTCTTTGCTTAATTCAAGAGTCAATTTTGTTTTCAACGGAGATCTTGAATAATCACGACGCTGAATAACAACTGCATCTTCAACATATTCAACAATAAATTCATCATCATAAGGCGAATTTATTACCATTGATTCAAATACTAATAATCCTGACGGAGTAAAGATTTTAATATCAATCGGAGTACCTTCTTCCAAATATTGTTTCAAAGGTTCCGCATCATCAGGGTATGATAACTCTAATCTGTCATCATAAATAGTTTTTACTGCACAATCCAGCTCCATTTCGATGCCATTTTCACCATCGAAGAAAATTTTTGCTTTTTGATCTTTTCCAATATCGTTCATATTTATATTCTAAATAACAATTAATAAAAAAGCAAGTATTTTATTAATAAAATCTACAAAAAGCAACAAAAAAAATACTAAAAGTTATAACGAATTCTTTTTAGTATTTTTGTATAAGTCTATTGCACTTTGTTTTAATATGTATAAATATTTTTCACCTTTACCGCTAAACGAGATATTAGATGCGAGACCCTTGTTCGATTTTCTGACCGGAGCTTCATAAGCATCTGAGAGTTCCATATCGGCTAAAAATGAGACTTTTGCAGGTAAAGGATTCTTCACAAAACAATCTGTTAAATCAATATCTGCAAGAAAATTTCCTCTTGAATTGCTAAATTCAATTCGTGTATTTTTTACAATTGATTTTTGGCAACAAAAATTATTTTGCAAAGAGCCTGCAACGTTATTCTTTGAGCATGTGCCCTTAATATCGCTGTAAGCAGGGTTAATGTATTTTTTTGTAATTGGAGTAATGTTCATACCATGATTATAACACTAAAACTTATAATTGTAAAAAATACAATTAATATTGTTACAAAACTTAACAATTCTTAGGCAAACTAAACTCAATTAATTACTTGCAAGTAATGTTATCAGCAGATAAGCCGGCACACCTTACATAATCGTTATTATCAAATTCTGTTACCCAGAAAGCACAAGCTTCATCAGAACCATCTCTACATTTATCAGCTGCTGTTGCTGCTTGCTCATGGGGTATGCCCACTTGTACATTGCCACTTTCGTCAATATGCAATTTGAACAAATCGCGTCCATTAGTATTATAACCTTTATTTGGTCCATCTAAATCTACATAAACAGTCCGACTATCATTATTAGTAACTGCAAATGCCATAGATGTACCATCTTTAAGTATATATTTATAAGTGTTTGAAACAGAATCATAAGAAGTTCGATCATTACCTGCAATAGCCTTTGCAGCAGAACTGCTAAAACAACCTTTACTTGTTCCACAAACCTTCATTGGAATAAGATAATCACTCAGCCTATCACCTACAATTTGTGCTCTTTCAGTATCATTTTGAGCAGATAGTGTCCATGACGAAAAATCGCCATACTTATCTTTTGCCAAATCTAATGATTTTTGCAAATTGGCAACTGTCTTTTGCAAAGCTGCAACATATTCTTTGTCATTAGTTCGGCTTGATAAATTAGGAAGCGTTAATGCCGCCACAACACCTATAAGACCTATTACCATTAGTGTTTCTGCAAGAGTAAAAGCTTTTAAAAATTTCATGTATCTTATCCTTATATAATATATTATATACTTTTAAAACTTAGGCGAGACTTTCTTTGAAAATCTCGCCATATAAAATTTATATCAATAACAGCTATTTAGTTTCAGCCGCATAAACACTAACTTGTTTTCTGTCACGTCTGTGCGGTTCAAACTTAACAACACCGTCAATCAATGCAAACAAAGTGTCATCAGAACCGATACCTACATTGTTACCAGGATGGAACTTAGTACCTCTTTGTCTAACAATGATGTTACCTGTTTTTACAGCCTCGCCACCGAACTTTTTAACGCCCAAGCGTTGAGCTTCCGAATCACGTCCGTTACGGGTAGAACCCATTCCCTTCTTATGTGCCATTTTTAACCTGCTTTCTTATTAAAATTTTTACTTATGCTTCTGCTGTTTCTGTTTCAGCTGCTTTCTTTGATGCAGTTGTTCTGATTTTGTTAATCATAACTCTTGTGTATTCTTGTCTGTGACCTCGTTTTACACGATAACCTTTTTTAGGTCTTTGTTTGTATACAATAACTTTTTTTGCTTTGTCGTGACCGAGAATAACACCTTCTGCACTTGCATTTTTTACGTATGGTTGACCAACTTTTGATTTCTTGCCATTTACAAGCATTACAACTTTATCAAAAACTATTTTTGCATCTTTTTCACCTTCAAGAAGTTCTACGTCTACATAACGACCTTCTTCAACTTGGTATTGCTTTCCGCCTGTTTCTACTATTGCGTACATTGTAAAATCCTTTCTTTTCTAGGAATCGTAACCCTTATAGGATATTTTCGAACGATTTACCTTTCTAAACGCTATTTCTCTATAATATTATTATTTACGCTGAAATTCTTATGTCAAGCAATATTGTAAAGTTATTTAACCAAATATTCTGCGGAAAAAAGATTTTTTATTTTTTTCAAGTTCTTCAACACGTTTTGCTAATTTTTTGTTATCAGAAATTAATTCAGCCAATTGTTTTGCAAGAATTTCATTGTCTTTTTTATAAACTCCCGCTTCTACTAATTTTTCCGCAAACTGAGAACTGTCAATGTGATTTTTTATATCATCAGTAATTTTCTCAGCTACTGCT
>JAFWGJ010000105.1 GCA_017512405.1 bacterium
TATAATCTTTGGATTCCGGTGGTGATTCCGATAATATCAGCGGTAATGGCATTTGCACTTTCGTTTTTGGCTAAATATCTTATAAAATCAAGAGATTTTGAATATCAGTACAAACTTGCCACAATTGACGGTTTGACGGAACTTTACAATCACAGATATTTCCAAGATCAGATGCGCAGACAAATTGCAAATTCTCAACGTTATAATTCAGAATTTTCAATGATAATTGTTGATATTGACCATTTCAAGAGTTTTAATGATACGTACGGTCACCAAGCAGGAGATGCTGTTTTAAGACAAGTAGCTCAAACATTAAAAAGCAATTCCCGTGCAACTGATATAGTATGCAGATACGGTGGAGAAGAAATGAGTATAATTCTTACAAATACCGGTAAAGAAGAAGCTCTTATAAAAGCCCATAATATCTGTAATGCAGTAGCAAATAGAGTATTTAAGCTAAGTGCAACCCAAACGGTTAATGTAACAATAAGTGTTGGGGTTTCAACCTTCCCTGAAAACGGAGAAACACCTCAACAAATTATAGAAATTGCAGACCAAGGATTGTATTATGCAAAAGAGCACGGCAGAAACCAAGTTGGTTTAGCAGAATATAATGATAATCCACCTGCTTAATAAAACAGAAATAAAATAGAAGAATCAATAAAAAGAGGTCATAAGACCTCTTTTTATTGATATTTTTTTATTAATCTAAAAATAGCTTCGTCTTTATTAAGAGCTTGTATCGGACGTGGAATATATAAATCTTTAAATTTTTCAATTGCATATTGATCGGTCATTCCGGAAATATAATCAACAACAATTTGTATAATTTTTTCTTTTTCAACATGATTTTCCAAAAATTCCGTATAATATTTATATAATTCACAAACTATACGTGCAGTTTTCTTTTCTTCTAACTTTGCAGGTGAATCTACATAAACATTTTTAAACATCCATTCTCTGAGTAATGTTGTATAATTCCAACATTCATCACTCATTTTTATATTTGGAGAATTCTCTGATACTGAAATTATTTCATTAATCATTTTACTTAATCTTTTATTTTTATCAGAAGTAAAATATTTTTGACATTCTGTCGGTAAATCTTCCTCGGATATTATACCTGCTCTAATGGAATCATCAATATCATGGTTAATGTATGCAATTTTATCTGCAAGTTGTACAACCTGAGCCTCACAAGTTTTAGGTTTTAGCCCCCAAGAATGAGTATAAATTCCGTCAATAGTTTCCTGACACAAATTTAAATCTTCAATAACCTCAACTACCCTTACACTCTGCTCATTATGTCTAAAACCACCTTCAACCAACTGGTTTAATATACCTTCGCCACAGTGCCCGAACGGAGTATGTCCCAGGTCATGACCTAACGCTATTGCTTCCGTTAAGTCTTCATTAAGTGCCAATGCTCGCGAAATTGTTCTGGCTATCTGCGATACTTCAAGAGTATGTGTAAGGCGTGTTCGAAAATGGTCATCAAAAGGAGATAAAAACACTTGCGTTTTATGTTTTAAACGCCTGAATGCTTTTGAATGAATAATCCTATCTCTATCTCTCTGGAAATTTGTACGAATAGTACACTCCTCAACAGGATGTTTTCGACCTTCTGTTTCAAAACTTTTAGTTGCAAATTTGCTCAAATTCTGAGCTTCCAGACGCTCTAATCTTTCTCTTATTGTACCCATAACTTAATATTATAATATTTTTTTAATTTATGCTATAATGTACTGGTTAAAACCATGCAAATAAAGGATTAAGTATGAAGCAATTTTTTAATGAATTTGCAGCAAGTATTGATACTTACATAATGTTCAAAATAAAAGAAAAAATGAATGAGCTTTCGGACGAATTAACTAAAAAGAACAGAAAACCTATATCATTGGCAATGGGTGCTCCGACAGCTCCACCGCCTGCAAAATTAATCGAAAAATTCAAACAACTTCTTGATGATAATACTATTCATACATATTCGGTTCCAAAAGGTGAAAAATATCTTTTAGAAGCTATAAAAACCAGAATGAAAAATCGTTTTAATGTTGAAATAGAAACTGCTGAGATTTGTTCTTTATTGGGTTCAAAAGAAGGTATTGCAAACTTAATCAGAGGTATTATTACACCAAATAATACAGAAAACAAAAAAGATATCATCTTAATACCTGATCCGTCTTATGCTTCTTATAAAGAAATGGTAAAAGTTTGCGGCGGTATAGGATATTCTGTACCTATGACAGCTGAAAATAATTATATGCCGGATATGGAAAAAGAGCTAATTAATATTGAAAAAGCAGGATATAACAAAAATAATATTAAAGCTTTAATAATAAATTATCCGAACAATCCGCTTGGTGCTACTTGTACAAAAGAATACCTTGAACAAGTAGTAAAATTTTGTAAAAAACACGAAATTTTATTAATTTCTGATGCAGCTTACGTTGATATATATTTTAATGAGAAAGATAAACCGCACAGTGTATTGGAAGTAGAAGGTGCAAAAGATATTTCGGTAGAATTTCATAGTTTTTCAAAACCATATTCTATTACAGGGTGGAGAATCGGTTGGATATGCGGAAACAAAGAAGTTGTAAGTCAATTTGCTAAATTAAAATCCACAATTGATTCAGGTATATTTAAAGGTATTCAAAAAGCTTGTTCTGAAATTCTCAACACAAAAGAAGGTGATGAATACATAGCTTGGGCAAATAAAGAAATCCAGAAGAAATCGGATTATTTTGTAGAAGCCTTTAAAAATGAACTTGGTTGGGAGATAAATCATATTCCGACAGCGACATTTTATCAATGGATAAAAATTCCAAACAGATATTCAACATCAGAAGAATTTTGCGACGATTTACTTACAAAATCCGGTGTTGTAATGGTTCCAGGAACTGCATTTGGCAAATATGGTCAAGGCTATGTTAGGGTTTCTATTGTATGCTCACTTGAAGAATTACAGGAAGTTGTAAAACGTATGAAAGAGGACGGATTTACATACTAATGAAAGTCAACGAAGAATTTAACGTAACTGTTGAAAAACTTTCAAATTTAGGATTCGGAATTACAAAAATTGACGGAATGGTTGTTTTTATTGAAAATGCTTGTCCGGAAGATAAACTTTTAATACGAATTAAAAAAGTAAATAAAAATTTTGCAAATGCAGAAATAAAAGAAATAATAACTCCATCATCGCACAGAATTGAACCTTTTTGCCCTATGCAAAAGGTTTGCGGCGCGTGCCAGTTACAATTTATAGATTATGATTATCAATTAAAAATTAAGCAGGAAATTGTAAAAGATACAATGCGAACAATAGGAAATATTAATATAGATATTCCGCTTCCTGTCGCAAGTCCTGAAATAAAAGAGTATCGGTGTAAAGTTCAGTATCCGATATCACAGACAAAAGTATCCAAAAGGTTATTGGCTGGATATTACAAACCAAAATCTCACGAAACAGTAAATATAAAATATTGTCCAATTCAACCTGAAATATGTGATAGAATAATTAATTTTATCCGAGAAAAAGGTGCTCAACTTGGTGTATCAGGATATAATGAACAATCTCATATCGGAGAACTCAGACACGTTGTAATAAGATATTCAAAATATAATGAACAAGTTCTTTTAACACTGGTTGTTAATTCAAACAAAATTTCAAATGAAATAAATGAATTATCAAAGGCTATTTATAATGAATTTAATGATATTACAGGCATTTGCATAAATTTTAATACCAAAAAATCTAATTTGATAATGACCGATAAATCAGAATGCGTTATAGGTAATAACTACATAGAGGAAAAACTTTCAGATAAAGTATTTAGTTTTGGATCTAATTCATTTTTTCAAGTAAATCCAAAAAGTGCAGAAAATATTTTTGAATATGTAAAAAACTATATTAAAAACAATTTTAAAAATCCTTCAATATTTGACGCATACGCAGGAGTAACAGCTTTTGGAATAGTTTTATCTGATATTTGTGAAAAAGTTGTAAGTGTTGAAGAAAATAATGAAGCAGTTGAATGGGCAAAAAAAACAATAAAAAACAATAATATTTCAAACATAGAAATAAATAATATGGACGCAGAAAAATTTTTTGAACATTCAATCAATAATCAAATAGAAAAATTTGATATTACAATAATTGACCCGCCAAGAAAAGGCACAACTGAAAAGACATTAGACTACATTGTAAATATAACTAAAAACAAAATAATCTATGTAAGCTGTAATCCGGCAACACTTGCAAGAGATTTAAAATATTTATTATCAAAAGGAGCCCAATTAGAGAGTATACAGCCTTTTGATATGTTTTGCCATACATATCATATAGAAAATGTTGCAATTATAGATTTAAAAGATGTTAACAAATAAAAATAATACTCGACTTTTTTTCATGTTTTTATTACGATGATTACACGAATAGAATATAAAGGAGAAAGTTATGCAAGTAATATTAAAAAAAGATGTTCAAAATTTGGGTGAACAAGGTGATTTAGTTCAAGTAAAAGACGGTTATGCAAGAAACTATTTATTGCCGCAAAATTACGCTGAATTGGCAACTCCCGGCGCATTAAAAAATAGAGAACAAAATATAGCCAGAATTCAAGCAAAACAAGAAAAATTACATAAAGAAGCTTTGGCAAAAGCTGAACAAATTGAAAAAGTAGGAACTTTGGAATTATCAGCAAAAGCAGGCGAAAGCGGTAAATTATTTGGAACAATCACAACTAAAAAACTTTGTGAAGAATTACAAGCAAAAGCAGGTATTGAAATTGACAGAAAAACTGTTTCGCTTAATGCTCCTATCAACAAAATCGGTACTTATACTATGTTAATTAAATTAACTTCAAAGGTTAAAACTGAATTAACAGTAGTTGTTACAGCATCTGAAGTATTGAAAGAAGAAATTGAAGAAGTTGTTGAAGAAACAACAGAAGAATAAATGAATAAATACGAGGGTTTAAAAAATAATTGTCTTGCTATAGGCTCATTACCACATAAAAGTGTTGATGAGGCAATGAATATAGTAAGACAATTTTATTTTGATATTCCGTTTTGCCCTCAACTGCCAAGATTATCAAAAAAAGAAGATATGGTTATTCAATATCTGGAAAAGATGCCCGGTATAGTTTTTACAGAAGATGATGCTTACCTTGATTTAGATAAAGACACCTTTTCAGATGAACTTGAACAATTATATCTGACA
>JAFWGJ010000106.1 GCA_017512405.1 bacterium
AGATTTCCAATAATATTCTTGAAACTCTTGATAAAAAACTTGCAGAAAAGATGCAAAATGTAGAAGGCATGGCGGCTGAGGTTATTAAACTGCAAACCGAAAATGAAAAATTAAAAAATAAAATAATGGAACTTAATCGAGAGAATATCAATATGAAAATGGAATTAGAAAAATTTGAAAAAATCGGATTTGGTTTCTACAAAAAATATGAAGTAAAAGATTATAGTATATAAGGATTTTGTCATGGCTGTAAAAGAAAAAGATAAAGCGGAAGAAACAGTAAAAGTTTCATCAGAAAGAGAAAAAGCTTTAAAACTTGCAATAGAAAAGATTGAAAAAGATTTTGGTAAAGGTTCAATTATGAAGTTAGGCGACAAACCGGCTGTTAGTGTTGAAGCTATACCAACGGGAGCTTTGGATTTAGATATAGCACTCGGGATAGGTGGTATTCCAAGAGGCAGAATTATAGAAATTTACGGTCCGGAAAGTTCAGGTAAAACAACATTAGCTCAACATATTGTTGCGGAATGTCAAAAAAAAGGCGGCATTGCTGCATTTGTTGACGCAGAACATGCTCTTGACCCTGAATATGCTAAAAATATCGGTGTTAAGGTTGAAGATTTATTAATTTCTCAACCGGATACCGGTGAACAAGCTTTAGATATTACAGAAGAACTTGTTCGTTCAGGTGCTGTTGATATTATTGTTGTCGACTCAGTTGCAGCATTGGTTCCAAAAGCTGAAATTGACGGCTCTATGGAAGACCAGCAAATGGGTTTGCAAGCGCGTTTGATGAGTAAGGCTTTGAGAAAGTTAACCGGTGTAATAGGAAAAACTAACACAACAGTTATTTTTATTAACCAATTACGTATGAAAATAGGTTTTGTATTAGGCAACCCTGAAACAACAACAGGCGGTAATGCTTTAAAATATTATTCTTCTGTTCGTATGGAAATCAGAAGAACTGAAACTTTAAAAGGTGAAAATGGCGATATTGGTAACCACGTTAAAGTAAAAGTTTTGAAAAATAAAGTTGCTCCTCCGTTTAGAACTGCTGAATTTGATATTATCTTTGGAAAAGGTATTTGTAAATTTGGTAATATACTTGATGTGGGTGTAAAATTAGGCATTGTTGATAAATCAGGCTCTTGGTTCAGTTATAACGATGAAAAATTAGGTCAAGGCAGAGAAAAAGCAAAAGAATATTTAGCTCAAAATCTTGATGTAATGGAAAAAATTGAAACTGAAATCAGAGAAAAACTTGCTAACCAATAGATGTTTAAGCTGTATAAAGGGTTAAATGACGATATTCGTCATGTAAGAAAAACTGTTTTTGTATGCGAACAGGGTTTTCAAAATGAGTTTGACTTAATTGACGAAGACTGTTTTCATGTGGTTTTTTATGAAAATAAAAAACCTGTTGCGACTTGCAGATTTTATAATGATAAAAAAATCTATCATATTGGCAGAGTTGCACTTCTGAAAGAATATCGCGGTATGCATTTGGGTGAACAAATAATGCAATTTGCAGAAAATGAGATTAAGGAAGCCGGCGGAAATTTAATTGAAGTTTCCGCGCAAGTCAGAATAAAAAATTTTTACAAAAAACTGGGATATGTTGAGCAAGGTGAGGTGTATTTAGACGAATTTTGCGAACATATTAAAATGGTGAAAAATTTATAAAATGTCATATTGCGATTGGGAAAATACGTCAGAATTAAATATAAAGTATCATGATAAAGAATGGGGTATTCCTGTTTTTGATGACCGTATGCAGTTTGAATATTTAATGATGGAAGTTATGCAATGCGGACTTAATTGGAATATGATGATTAATAAGCGTGAAATTTTCAGAAAATGCTTTGATAATTTTGAATATAATTTAATTGCAGAATATAATGAACAAGATATTGAAAGAATAATGAATACTGATGGAATGATTAAATCACAAAGAAAAATTGAAGCAATAATTAATAATGCAAAGTGTTTTCAAAAAATAAGAGAAGAATTTGGCAGTTTTTGTAATTATTTTTGGGCTTATTCTGATAACAAAACTATTTTATATGACAGGCATGAAGTGGGTTATATTCCTGTAAGCAATGGTTTATCCGATAAAATAAGCAAAGACCTTAAAAAGCGTGGCTTTAAATTTTTAGGTTCGATTACCGTATATTCTCACTTGCAGGCATGCGGAATAATAAATGACCACGACAAGAACTGCCCAAGATACAAATATATAAATTCAAACTATCCGACAGTAAAAAAGCGCCGATTTTTAGAAAAGGATGTTTCTTATTTCGGCGATAAGTAATCTTATTTTTCAATCCAATTTTGGATGTCAGAAACTTTTGCCGTATTTTCGTATGATGTGAAACCTTCTTTTACTTTTGCATTTGGACAAAGTTTTTGCATATCTGCATAAGTTGAAGACGCTCCACCACCACCGTGAGTGCAAAATGGCATAATCGTTTTGCCCGTAAAATCGTTTTCGGCTAAGAAAGTTCTTATCGGTGTCGCAAAAGTGTACCACCAAACAGGTGTTCCGATATAAATTGTATCGTAATCAGAAATATTACCGTTATCAATTAATTCAGGTTTAAATTCTTGTGCTTTTTCTGATTTTGCCTGATTAACAACTTCATTGTAACTATTTGGATATTGTTGAACAGGTTTTATTTCAAACAAATCACCACCTGTAATTTCTTGAATTTTTTGTGCAACTGATTTTGTATTTCCCGAATACGAATAATAAGCAACTAAAACTTTTTTCATTTTTTCTCCTAAATACAGTTATCTTTTAAACAAAATTTTTACCGGATTCAAAGGCTTTTTGTAAATCTTTTGGCAGTTGTTCTTCTTTTTGTTTTAATTTATGTTCTTTATCAAACACTTCACAAACATATTTATCATAATCAGAGAATTGACAAGTATCAAAAGCACAAATTCTTTCGGGTTTAGAAAATGCAACTTCCATAAAAAATTCTATTTTACTGAACAAATCAGCATACATTTCATTTCCTGTATTTTCATCGACGTTCATTGTATAAATGACTGCTGTTTTTAATTTCTTTGGCGCAATAGACGGAAAACCTTCTATATATTCAAAAAATGGG
>JAFWGJ010000004.1 GCA_017512405.1 bacterium
AAAAGACTTCTGTTTCGTTTATGTATCTGAAATAATTGAACATTCTTGTCTCAAAATATTTTTCATCGTCCTTTAAGTAATCAAGATTTTGAATGTATTTCAAAGAATTATTACCGGTAAATACAATTGGTACAAAAAAGCGTCTTGAAAGCTGAAATCTTTCACCTAAAAAGGATTCTTCAATTAATTCAATATTTTTAATTTCATTAGTTTTTGTATTTTTAATTTTTACGTAAAAATCCGGTAAAATTGATATTTCCCGAGGATAATCAGTCATTTGTGAGTTATATAAAATTCCTTTGGTGTAAGCAAAAAGCGGTTCAATTTCGTTAACCAAAACTTCATTGTTATTTAATATAAACGTATAATCAACGTCATTTTCTTTGTATTTCTTGTTAAAATGAATAATTTGTTCTTTATTATTCATAACATTTTTAACACCTTCTTGAATATTTTTTATGCTTTCCTTTGATTTTGTTTGTAATTGCATAATATATCTTATTGAAGATTTATCAAGGATATATTTAACCTTTTTATCTTCTTCAAAAACAACGTGGCTGTACATGTGATATAGGGATATTTTATCTTCGATATCTTTGGCTATTTCGTTTTCATTAGTACCGTTATACTCGTAAATACCTAAATCTACACCAACAGAAACGTCAAGGTCATTTGGAATAGTATTTTCTTTTAAAAATCCGCTTCCGTAATAATTTTTATATACATATTTCATGTCTTTATGATTTTTTCTGCATAAAAACATTATCCGGTTAAAATTATTTTCAATACGTTTTATACTTTTGTTTATATAAGGCAGTGTATTTATACTTGTTTGCGGACTTACATAAACATATTTTATAAAAGAGCGGTTAATTAAAACAGCTCCTAAGCCTAAAAACAACAGAAATAAAAATAATAATCTTTTATTCATAATAGTATGATTATACTACAATTACAAAAATTATTATTTACGAGTTGGATTGTTTCGGTAATTTTACTGCAATTTTTATAAGTATCATGTTTATATATCTTTATACGTAGAATATGGGATTGTCTTGCTCACTCGCGTTTAACGGCAATTACAAGTTTTGATTTCGTGATTATATCACTCAACAAAACTTTCTAGCCTCAGCTCGTTCGTGCTCAAACCCACAATGGTGGCTTCTCATCCTCATTCCGCATTAAAAAGCGGTTGAGGCGAGTGCCTAACCGCTTTTCAGAGGGGATGGGATTCGAACCCACGGTGGAATTGCTCCCACACAACCTTTCCAAGATTGCACCTTAAACCGCTCGGACACCCCTCTTTATTAAATTAAAGGCGAAATTTGTTATAAACAAATTTCGCCTTATTTATTCTTTGTTATTAATCTTTCGTTAATTCATCAGCTAATGGTGATTCTACTACTCCATTTAGAGTTTTGTTTACATCTCTCAATTTTTTAGCAATAGTTTCGTTCTTTTCACCCCATTCAAAGTTTCTGTTTACATAATCCTCAGCTTTTTTCATGTCGCCTGACATTTGTACTTCTACAATTTCTGTAAGCATTTTCTTTGCAGTAGGAACCATTTTTTCCAAATTAACGGTAATTTTTCCCTCATCATTTACGTCAATAGCGCCTTCTTTCATAAAGTAATTAGCCTGCATTACCGAACGTACTCTGTGAGCTTGATCCATTGTTGGTTTTGATTTTAAGAATGTATTTGTTGCAAAATTTACCAAAATTTGATCTTTTTGCTCTTTTGTATACATTCCTTTTTCCGTTAAATCATCCAAGAATGCCAAAGCACCCATATCTGCTTTATTTTCTTCTATGATATTTCTGTATTTTCCTAAACCTGCATCACAATTGTCTTTTGGTCCAAGCGAGTGAGCATTTTCGTGTCCGATTGTGAACCAGTGGTCTGCTTCATCGTTATATAGCTTGTGGAATTTAGGATCTAATACCGCATCTAATTTCTTTTGTAATTTTTCAGGTTGAGAAGTTGCTCTGATTTGTCTGTGGTAAACATTTCTTCTTCCTCCGCCAATTTGTAATGACATTTTATCACCGTTTGGCAAGTTTTCAGCTAATGTAACGCCACCTCTGTATGCACCGCCGTCACCTGTTAATGCTACCAAGTCAACGTCAACCATTGTTTGTTTTGCATCACCGTCGCCTGTTATTGTTTGTTTGTATTTGTCTGCGTGAGGCATTTTCTCTGCCAGCATAGGTAAGAATTGTTTTATCTTCAATAAATCATCCGTACCTTGTTTATTTACAATACCTACACGGCAGCCAAGAGAGTCTTTTGATTGAGGAACAATACCTGCTTCATTCAATAATTTGTTTAATTTTGGATTTTCAACAACAGAACCTGTCATTCTGTCTGCGTATTGTTCACGTGTAATTGTGTATTCTAATGGAGTATCCTGTAAGGTTGCCCATTTTTTATCCGCTACTGCATCTAACATCGGATCGGCTGTTCTTAAAGCTTTTGCTTGTAATTTCAGATATTCATTGAAATCTTTGTTAGTTGATGTTTCTGATGCTTTTTCTAATTCATCTGCGATTTGATTAAATTCTTCTTTGAATTTGTCGCAATAATCAACTGCTTTTAATTTATCCCCATCACGTTCTACTATTGAACGTTGATTAAGAATTTTACCTACTTCTTCTTTTTCGCCATTTTCTAACATGTTGATTAAAATATTATGAAATTCTTCTTTTTCCAAATCAGCAGGATAGAAAGCTTTTCCCGGTAATTCTTTTTGACCTTTTGCAAGAGTTACCATATTTGATTCCATATCAATACCGGAAATACCTTTTTGTGCATTGAAGATTTTTAATGACATTTCAGCATCTTTGTTGCCTTTTGCAGTTTCTTTTTCAAGATAATCTTTAAATTGAAGATTTTTTTCATTATCCATCTTCATATAAACAGTATCCATTATTTTAGCTGTTTTTGCCAAATGTTTTAATGCTTGTTTATCACCTTCTGCAAGATTTGCATATTCTTTTGAATCAGGCTTTAAAAGAACTTTTGGTGCTAAAAAATCTTTATTTGTTCTTTTTTCTAATTCTTTTGTTGATAAATTTAATTCGAATTTTTCTGTCGGTTTTGTAACAACATTTGCTTTATTAATGTTTGCTGCTGCTGATAATTTATCCATAACTGCTCCTGATAAATCTTTTGTTTCTTCATTTTTAAGTTCTTCTTTTTTTGCTGAAACTTGTTGTTGTACAGGCATTTTAACCTTTACGTCATTGTTTACATTTGGCATAATTTTATATCCCTTTCTTTATTTTCCGTGAATAAATTATACTATAATTTTAGCAGTTTTACACTATTTTTTAAGTTTTCTTAATTTCAAAATTTTCTAGCTCTTGTGTCGGATTTATTTTACAATTTTGTTTTTTAAAATATTTCAAAAAGGAGTTTTTATGATTAGTTTATTTATTTTACCAACTTGTCCATATTGCAGAAAAGTTTTAAATTATTTGGATTCAACAGATATAAATTACAATATTTTAAACATTGACGAAAAAACAAATTACGACGAAATGATGCGTCTTGGCGGGAAACGTCAGGTGCCTCTTTTGTTTGATAGTGATAATAATGTTGTTATGTACGAATCCGCAGATATTATTGAATATTTAAAAACATTATAAGTAATATCGTCTGTTTAAACGATGATATATTGAGTTATTCCTTTAAAATAATAGTGTAGTAATAGATTATAAAATCAATCACATACCGGACAGAGGGAATGACAGAGGATTTCAATAATTCTTATAACAACATAAAAAGGATTTCTGACGAAGAATTAGAAGCACTTTGGAAAAAATACTTTGAAGATCGTGCTAACAAAAAAGTCAGGGATACTCTTATTGTGCAATATATTTATCTAACACGCTACGTTGTAAATCGTGTTAAAGTTTCTCTGCCTCCAAGTTTTTCAGTTGAAGATATTTCAAGCTACGGTGTCGAAGGTTTAATTGATGCCGTTGAAAAATACACACCTGATAAAGGTGCAAGGTTTGAAACTTATGCATTGATGAGAATCAGGGGTAATATTATTGATAAAATCCGTTCACAAGATTTTATTCCAAGAAGTGCAAGAAAGAAAATCAAAGATGTTAAACAAGCGCAAGAACAGTTAAGACAAAAACTGGGAAGACCTGCTACAACGCTTGAAGTTGCTGATTTTCTGGAAATGGAACCAAGTAAAGTTGACCAGATTTTAGCCGATGATACAACTGTCGGTTCAATTTATGATAAACGTGGTACATCTGATGACAGTGTAGAAATTATTGATACCATTCAGGACGAAAATCGCATGACACCGGCAGAAGTCATGGAAGAAAAAGATGTTAAATCCGAACTTGAAAATGCTTTAAAACGTTTACCTGAACGTGAAAGAATGATTATGGTTCTTTACTATCACGAAAATATGACATTGAAAGAAATCGGCGAAACTATTGAAGTTTCTGAATCACGTGTTTGCCAGCTTCACGCACAAGCCATTATGAAACTTAAAAATATTCTTTCAGAAAATCGTGTTGAAAGATTACAAAGATCAATTGTTTAGTATGAAAAAAATTTTCAAATCAATATTATGGCTCCGTAAAGAAAATGGGCACATTAAATTGAATATTTTGGGTATAAAGTTTTCATTCAGAAATTTTATTGTAAACCAACTTGAAGATTGCTGTTGTATCGATAATTTAGATTATTTCAAATCAAAAGGTACAATTTTTAAGCATCCCATAGGAATAGTTATTCATCCTAATGTTGAAATAGGTAATAATTGCACAATTTATCAGAATGTTACTATCGGCTATGGCAAAAAAAATGAAGAAACAAACAGAAATGTTCCGATAATCGGTAACAATGTTAAAATATATTCAAATGCCGTAATTATTGGCGGTATAACAATAGGCGACAATGTAAAAATAGGTGCCGGTTCTGTTGTAATAAATAATGTACCTGAAAATACAACCGTTGTTGGTAACCCTGCAAGAGTTGTTTAAGTTTAAGTTTAAGTATAAATATAAACTAATTAACTTTCTTTAAATATAATTCTTCAAACAGAACTGCTACAAGTGCTGCTATTGCGGGAGCAAAAACAACTCCGACAATTCCCATATAATCAGCCGCTAAGAATAAGAATAAAAATATAACAATAGGATGAATATTCATTACTTTACCGAATATATACGGACGTACCAAGTTATTTTCAATAAGTTGTGACAAAGCAAATATAACAATTACTCCAATTACGGCACTGCTTCCTGATGGATAAACTGCAATAACACAAACAATTAAAGCTAATGCAGGACCAATAACAGGAACAATGTCAAATATTGCTGAAATAAGTGCAAGTAATATCGCATAAGGGATTTTTAATATAAGCAATCCCAATAACATTACTACACCTACACTGGATGATGTTGCCAAAAGAGCAACTAAATAACCGCCCATTTTATCAGAAATAATCTTACCTACTTCTTCAGCTCTTTTACGCATGCTTGAAGGAAAAATTTTCAGATAATAATTTTTGATTTTGGCTTTATCCGCAACCATATTAAAAATAATTATTACGGAAACAAACATATACATAAAAGCCGTACCTGCGTAAGCACCTATATCCATTACTTTTGATAAAACATCTGATGACGATAATGATATTTGTTCCATAACATCATCTGCATCATTTGCAAGAAAATGGAATTGCTTTAAAAGCGGAAGTCCAAGTAAATATTCATCAAAATGGTCAATGTAATGAGGTAATTTGTGCATGAATGTTTTTATTTGTTCAAAAGATAATAAACAAACAGGAACAAGTATTGCAAGAATTATAAATGTTATAATAAAAGTTACAAGCACTGTTGCAAGGTGTCTGTTCATCTTTTTTTCAAGTTTATCAACAATAGGATTTATAGAACAAGCTATTACAAAAGTCGCAAAAAACATTATTGCAATATCTTTACAGCAAAAGATAAAAAGTAAAAATAACGTAACAAGAATTAGAAATATTACATATCTAACATGTACATACTTATTAAAAAAATCTTCAAGAATTTTCATTTTAACACCTATATATTTATACTAGCTTATTTATTATATAATAAATACTAAAATGAGTAGAATAATAATTTTAATCTTAATAATATTCACTAACATATCTGTTTGTGTTGGTACCGAACTTAAACAAATCGATTTAAAAACAGCCATTGAATTAGCTCAAAAAAACAATTTGGACATAAAATCCAACGAAATTGATGTTAATATTGCAAAAAATGAAATTGATATTGCAAACAAATTGCAAAATCCTTCTTTGGAATCCTTTTTTAACTTCGGTAAAGCCGGAAGAGGTAACGCTAACCAAGCAGGAATATCTCAAACTTTGGAACTTTTCAAAAGAGCTCCTCGAAAAAATTTAGCAAAAGCAAATTATAATTTAGTATTAGAAGAATTTGAAAAGCAAAAGTTTAATTTGCAAATGGACACAACACAGGCATACATCAAATTAGTTGTAGCTAAATCAATTTTGCAAAAATATGAAGAACAACAAAAATATCTTGAAATTTTGTTGAAAATATCAAACCAAAACAATAAGACGCATGAAAAATTAGACTTAGATACGATTGAAGCAAGAATAGCTTTAAATCAAATGATAACAGAAGTTAACAAAGCAAAAACTAATGCAAAAATTGCTCTTATTGAATTTAATAAAATTTTAAATTCACAAGATAATAATTATGATTCTATAAGTTATAATTTAATAGAAAATAGAAAAATTCCCGAAATAAATATACCTTCATTAACTGAGAAATTACCTTCATTTAAAGATATAGAAGATTTAGCGATAAAAAATAGATTTGATATAAAAATAGCTAAAAATCAATTAGAAATGGCTAAAAAAAAGTTAGATGTTGTTATGCGCCAAAAAGTTCCGGATATTGAACTGATTGGAGGGTATGCATATCAAACTATCGGATTAGCCGAGGATAGAAGATACAAATCAGGTGCGTATTTGGGTGCTAATATTGTTAATATTCCCGTATTTTATACTTATAAACCTGAAATTAAAAATGCACAACTGGAAATTGAAAAAGCAAATATCGATTATATTTCTACAATTAATAAAGCCAAAAAGGATGTTGAAATAGCTTATGAAAAATTTACAACAGCACAATTAAATTTCAAAAGTTATAATGATAAAATCCTTAAGGATTCAGAAGATTTATTCAGAATGTTTGAAGAGATATATAAAGTTGAAAAAATTAATTTTCCCGCATTAGCCGCTGTGGAAGAATCTTATCAGGATCTTGTAAACGGATATTCAGAAGCTTTATCAGACTATTATACAAGCTGGATTGATTTTTTAAGAGAAATAAATTCTTATGATTTTATGTTTAATAATACGTCATTGTAAATTAGAACATTTGACCGTTCCAACCCCATAATTCGACAGGATGGTATGAAACATATACGTTTTGACCTTCTGTTCCGAGCTCTTGTTTTAAAATATCGCAAATAGCTTTTGTAATTTGACCGCATACGGGTTTAGATGTGTTTCCAAGCAGACTTACTGCCAAATAGGCTCCATTTTCAAGCTTTTTACCACCCATATATAAATCTTGACCATCTGTAATTTCTGTCATAACAAATCCTTTTGGTTTACCAAAAGACGATGCAACAACATCAGTAAGTAAATTTTGTATTTTTTCTTTTTTTTCTTCGTCTAATTTTGCTGATAACTTTGTTTGAATGTATGGCATTTTAATACTCCTTATGACTAACAGTATAATATTACCATAAAATTTTTTTAGACTGAAAAGTAAATAATGTAAGTTGAGTTTCACCCAATCTATTTACTATTTACAGGTTGGATTAGCCTCTGTAACAACATTACCATTTTTGCAAGTACCATTACCATCTTTAAATTGTAAATAATCTGCATTGTCATATCTAATTATCCAAGTCGCAGCCATGTCTCTCAAACCGTTTGGCTTAATATTATTTAACAAATCTGAAAATTTTGCAGTATATCCATACGGAAAAACAACATGTTCATCAGTATTGTACTCAAACAAAAAAACATCGTGTCCACCCTCAAATTTACCTTTTGTGGGACCATCTATATCAACAAAAATAATATTATCAGCTGCGGGGTAAAAACCAATAGAACTACCGTCAGCTGTTATTATTTTATATATAGATTCTTTGTTGCAATCTGTACCAAGAGCTTCTCTATTTGTAAAACAACCCGAAGTATCGGCACCACTACCACAAGTCTTTGAAACTTTCATGAATTCAGTAATACGTTCACCTGCACGTTTTGCTGTTTTTACTTCATCATTACCATCATTTATAAACCAATCATTATATGGTCCGTATACTGCTTCTGCACGACCAAAAGCATCTTGCAAGTTTTGATATATTTTTTTCACCTTTGCAACTTTTTCTTTTTCACCTGTTGAACTGTTTAAGTTTGGCAAAGTCAAAGCTGACACAATACCGATTACACCAATAACTATGAGTGTTTCAGCCAACGTAAATGCAAAAGCATTTTTAGCCATTATAAAAAATTTGTTGTTCATAAATGCCTCCAAATATTCTCTTAGTATAAATATTATAAACTATTTTTAAACGTTTTTCAACTTCTTTATTAATTTAAAATCTGCCGTCTAACTGAGTTTTACAGAATTTACATTCGCCATTTTCAAGATTATTTTCCAATATTTCATAACCATCTCTTTTTATTAATGGCTTACCGCAGTTTTTACAATAAGTTGTTGATGTTGATATGCTGGAAATATTACCTGTATAAACATATTTTATACCCATATTTTTTGCCGTTTCATAAGCTTTAAAAAGTGTTTCATATTTTGTCGGTTCTCTGTCGAGGAACTTATATTGAGGATAAAAAGCACTAAAATGCAATGGAACATTATCACCTAAATTATTCAAAATCCATTCACATTCTTTTTCTACATATTGGTCGTTTTCACCCTCAATTAACATAGTCGTTAATTCCACGAAACAATCTGTTTCATTTGTAACATATTTTATGGTATCCAATACAGGCTTAATATGCGCCAAACAATTTTTAGAATAAAATTCTTCGCTAAACCCTTTCAAATCTATATTTGCTCCGTCCATCAGATTAAAAAACTCTTTTGCGGGTTCACTGTTCATATAACCTGAGGTTACTGCAATTGTTTTAATACCCTCTTGTCTGCATAATTTAGCCGTTTCAAGCGCATATTCAAAAAATATAATAGGATCATTGTAAGTAAATGCTACACTCTTGCAATCATAAGCCTTTGCAATTTCAACAATCTGTTCGGGCTCTGCGTATTCGCATTCATCCATTGAAGCTTTTACCTTTGTTATATGCCAGTTTTGACAAAATAGACACCCCATATTACATCCCATAGTACCGAAAGAAAGAACTTTACTTTCAGGATAAAAGTGATATAGAGGCTTCTTTTCAACAGGATCAATTGCAAGTCCTGTGTTATAAGCATAACTTTCAAGTACAATTTGCCCTTGTATATTTTTTCTGACTTTACAAAAACCGCTTTGATTTAAGCCAAGTTTACAATTTCTCGGACAAATTTCACATTGAACTTTTTCGTTTACAATCTTTTGATATTTCATAAAATGTATTATAATATTCTTATGACAAAAATAAAAGAGCCGGCTGTTGCTTACAGCTTTTATTCAGGAAATGCAGAAGAATTAAAAAATCAGCTTAGAAGTTTTGCAGATAATAACACCAATAGTTACGAATACAAAACAAGAGCCGTAATTGTTCCGCATGCAGGATTAATATACTCTGGACAGCTTGCCTTTGAGGGAATAAGCCAACTGGATAAAAACATCAAAAATATTTTCATATTTGCTCCCGCACATAGAGTCGGTTTTGAAGGTATTGCTCTTACAACTTTTGACGAGTGGAAAACTCCGTTAGGTAATATTCAAATAAATCAGGAAATAAATAAAGAACTTGAAATAAATTTTAGCGCAAAATTTTATGATAAAGCTCACGAGCGTGAACACGCAATAGAAATTCAAATTCCTGCAATACAAACTCTTTTTGACGAAAATATCAAAATAATTCCTATTGTAATAGGTGATGAAAATCCCGAAAAGATTACCGAAATTATAAGCGAATATTATCCGCATAAAGACATTGGATTTGTTATATCATCAGATTTAAGTCATTTTCTTGCGGATAATCAGGCAAAACAACTTGATAACAAAACAGCCCAAATGATTGAAACAGGAAATATAGAAGATTTTCATTATGAGCAAGCTTGCGGAGCGACAGGAATTTACGGACTTACAAAATTTGCAAATGCTCTTGATTATTCACTTATAAGAATAAACATGCATAATTCATCAAAAACATCCGGAGATAAATCGAGTGTTGTAGGCTATGGTTCTTGGTTTTTGTATGAAGGTACAAAAAATAAATTTTTAAAAGAATATTATTCTGAATTTATTTTAAAACTTTGCAGAGATGTTATTTTATCCAATTTAAACAAAAAAGAAATCTCAACAAACCATACAGCTGTTTTTGACGAATTGGGAGCTTGTTTTGTAACACTAAAAAAACACGGTGATTTAAGAGGGTGCATAGGCTCAATTACTGCACATCAAACCTTAATAAGTGATTTAATAGATAATGCTCAAAATGCAGCTTTTTGGGATCCTCGTTTTGAACCTGTTGAAAAAGATGAAGTTAGCGATTTAACAATTGATGTATCAATTTTGAGCGACCCTAAACCAATGACATTCAGTGATGAAGCAGATTTATTAAATCAGATAGTACCGTACAAAGACGGCATTATAATTCAGGACGGCAGATATAAAGCGGTTTATTTACCGTCTGTTTGGGAAGAGTTACCTGAAAAAGAAATATTTTTAAAATCTCTAAAAATGAAAGCAGGTATGAGACCTGATTATTTTTCTCCGAATTTTAAAGCATTCAGATTTGAAACGGAGTATATTGAAGAATAATATGGAAATTTTAGAAAAATTAGCAAAATCAAATTTTAGAAGTAAATTTAAACTAAAAGCAAAAGACATTGAATACATTAATCAAAAAGGACTTGATACCATTTATTCCCATGCCTGTGATTTTATAAAAAAGCGTGTATCACCTGCAGAAATACCAAATGACGGCAAACAAACTCCAATGCGTGGACATCCGGTTTTTATTGCACAACACGCGACAGCAACTTGTTGCAGAGGTTGTATTGAAAAATGGTATAAATTCCCAAAAGGTATTGAATTAACCTCAAAGCAACAGGAATATCTTGTTGCTGTTATTATGGAGTGGATAAAACGGCAATACATTGGTTGAAAGGTGAAAAATTTAAATCATTAATCTTTTAAACTTTCAACTGTTCAACTGCTTTTTGTACATATGGGTAATTTCTTATTTTTATTAAAATCATATAATATATTTTAAATCTATTTGGGTTATAATATTAAACATACCAATGACTAATCGAAAAATAACAGTTCTAATATTAGTATTATGTTTTAGTTTACTTAATTTTGAAGTTATAGCTTCTGAAAACAAGTATCCTGATTATGCTGACCTGTTTTTAGGTCCTGATAAGCATGAGAATTTCAACAGAAAAATGTTTGATTTTAATTACGGCTTGAATTTGTTTTTAATAAAGCCAATACACATTATTTGGTCATCCGTTATGCCAAAA
>JAFWGJ010000107.1 GCA_017512405.1 bacterium
CATACTTGCAAAAAGCATTGGATGTAAACCCTGATAATTATTGGACGTACTACCTTTTAGGTGATTTTTATAGCGCAAATGATAAGTATCCTGATTCTATCAGTTACTATAAAGATTCAATTAGTATTAATCCTAATTTTGCACCATCATATTTGGCTCTTGGGGTTTCATATTTTAAGACAGATAAATATGAACAATCAGTAGCAGCTTTGAAAAAATATATAGAGCTTAACCAAAATTCAGACTTTGCATATTTTATGCTTGCTAAAAATTATTATTTAATGGGTGAATATTCAATGGCTAAAACCTTCATAAAAAAAGCTATCAAAATAAATCCGACCAATCAATATAGACTTGAATTGGCTAAAATTGAATTTAATAATGCTGATTATCAATCTGCACTGTTAAATTTTCAAATATTAGAGCCTGAATACCAATATGCAGAGTTATACAATTATATTGGTTTATGTAATTTGATGTTAAAACGATATGAACTTGCTATTATAAACTTTAATAAGGCCATTGTTATTGATAGTAAAAGACCAATTTATTACTACAATTTAGCTCAATGCTATAAGGCGCTTGATGAAAATAAAAAATATGTTCAATATATGAATATTGCGAATCAGATGGTGCCCGTTACATATCAAGATTATATTGATTTAAGCTGCATATATTATAATACGGGTAAACAAAATATGGCGGTAAAGACATTGGAAAATGGTATAGAACTTAACCAAAACGCGAAACCTATTTATATGGCACTTATGAGCTTATATGAAAGACTGGGTGATAAAGTTAATTATTCCGACATTAAAAATAAAATTGAAGTGAGATTTAATTCAAATGAGCAGAAAAAAGCGTTCAAGTTGTTTAAATAAAATATTTAATTTTTTTGCAACAACAGTACTGGTTGTATTTGTGGCTTGTTGCCTTCAAATATATTCAAATACAGCACAAGGGGCTACTACATTAAAGTTTGCTCAAATTAGTGATGACCATCTATCAGCTGATACGATTAACAAAGCATACAGGCTTACTGCTGATTCTAAGGAACTTCTTGATGATGCTGTTGATTTAATAAATCATACTCCGGATTTAGACTTTGTATTTTTTACAGGAGACTTAATTGATGTTCCTTATGAAAAGAATTTATTAATGTTTTTTGAACATGCTAATAAACTTAAATACCCGTACTACGATGTTCCCGGTAATCACGATATATGTGTTGGCGGTTTTTTAAATAAATCATTATTTGTTGATTTAATGCAAAAATATAACAAATATTATAAATTTGATAAAACATATTATTCGTTCACTCCTAAAACAGGTTATAAGGTAATTGCACTTGATCCGATAATTGATAACAGAATTACCGCTAATGGTGAACTACCCGATGAACAACTTGAATTCTTGGATAAAGAAATAAAAGAAGCTGGTAACAGTGTAATTTTAATTTTTATGCATGTTCCACTCAAACAGCCTTTTTCAAGCGACTCACACCGACTTTTAAATTCTGAGGCAATGTATAGAATTTTAAAAAAATATAATAATCCAATAGGAATATTTACAGGTCATTACCACGTTACAAAAGTTATTCAACAGGATAATATTATTCACGTAAGTACTCCGTCATTAATATCTTATCCAAACGCATTTAGGTTTATAACAATACATAATTATAGAAATAAAGTTGTTTTTGAGATACAATATACACCGACAAGGTTGCTGGAATTACAAAAAAAAGCAAAATTGTTGGTCTTCCACGCATCAACATACTATGGCTCAGAAAAAGACAGAACAATTACGATAACGATAGAAAAGAGGAAACAATGACAGAAGCAAAAGATGAATTTAAAATAAAATTTAGAGGTGTAAGAGGAAGTTATCCTTGTGCTGATAAAAGATTTATGCAATATGGTGGTAATACTTCTTGCATAGAGGTTAATGTTGGTGGTCATTTAGTTATTTTAGATGCAGGAACCGGTTTGATAAGTCTTGGTAATGAATTATTAAAAAATCATATTATGACAGGTTCATATATGCTTGAAAGAACTCCTATTGAGGCTACAATGCTGCTAAGTCATATACATCAAGATCATATACTTGGTTTTACATTCTTTGCTCCAAATCATATAGCAACTTCGAGAATAAATGTTTTTGGTGCAACTAATTATAATGAAAATCTTGCAGATGAGCTTGCACAATTACTGTTTACCAAATCATTCCCAATTGATTTAGGAGATATAGCAGCTAATCTGAATATTTGTGATATTAATGATACTGAATGCATTATATTGAGACACGGAAGTGAACCAATAGTTAAAAATATTACAGATAAAGATGAATTTGCAATGAAAGAGGATGATGTAGTAATTACTTCTTATAAATCATATGCTCATCCACAAGAAGGTGTTACAGTTTATAAAATATTATATAAGGGCAAGAGTCTTGTATATGCAACTGATAAAGAATCTTACTTTGGTGGTGATAAAAAATTAGCAAGCTTTGCAAGAGGTTGTGATTTATTAATACATGATGCGCAATATACAACAGAAGATTATTTAAATCCGCATTCACCTAAACAAGGATTCGGTCATTCTACTTTTGATATGGCTCTTGAATCGCAGGATTATTGTCACGCAAAAAAAGTTATATTCTTCCATTATGATCCAAGCTATGATGATGAAAAACTTAATAACATAGCAAAATTATATGGTGATTTAGCTGACAAAGCTGATTTTGCCTATGAAGGACTTGAAATAAATATTTTATGATTAAAAAATTCTTTCTGATATTTATATTATTGGTATGCATTAATTCTAATTGCTATTCAGCTAATGACAAAGTAATTATGCGGTTAATGGAGTTAGATCCGGAAAAAAATGCGTACGTACATAATAATTATGGGCTTCAATATTTAAATATTGGTCAATACTACGCAGCAATAGAAGAATTTAAAATTGCTATATGCCTTAATCCTGACACACAGGCTACTGCTGTATTTTTTACAAATTTAGGCGAAACATACATTAAATTGGGTGATTATGTACAGGCGCAAGATTGTTTTGAACGTGCACTTGAAAAATCTCCGCTTAATTTCAAATATTATCTTAATCTTGTTTTGTCATATAAAGCAAGAGGTATGCTTGACAGTAAGTTGAGATATTACAGGAAATATAAAAAATCACCTCTGGATGATATTTTAATAGGTTTAATTTTAATTGAAAAAGGAAAAATTAATGAGGGCATAACTGTTTTGGATAACTTTGTTATGAATGAGCCAAAATTGTTTGTTACTGACGGTGTTAAATATTATTTAAAAGAAATTACCGATGCAAGGAAAAAAGGGTTAATTTAATTTCTTTAACAATTGAAGAAATTTCATCAGAAATGTCTATATTTGATGTTATATGGTTTTTAATCAGTTGAGCAAATTCGGACTTTTTGAATTCGTGAAAACCTTTTATTTTAAATATTTCTTCTAAATTTTCTACCATTCGTTCATTATAAAAATCATTATCAGATACAGAATTTAAGTTTTTAAAATAGTCATTTAACGCTTTTTTGATTAATGATATCGGTAAAATATCTTCAAATTCTCCCGCATTTATGAGGTGAATTTTATCAAACTTACGCATTCTTAGCTTTATTTGTTCATAATTTTCTTTTGCATCACTGTCCAATAAAACAAAAATAGGTATCTTTAACTGTTCTGCAAATGTATAAAACAGCTTAACAACTTGATTTTTGCCACCAGCCGAAATCATTTGAACACCATACTTGTCAAAATCTAATTCGCAAAATTTTGCAAATTCTGGTAGCAACGTTTCCTCAGTTATACCTTCTGCAATCACAACTAATTTAATTGGAAATTTTAAAGGTAAATCATTGTTCTGGTTATTCATTGAAAGAGATTTCAGCCATTTTAAATTTATAGGTGAACTATCATTGATTAATGTTATAAATGATTTATAGTTAATATTATTGTCAAGTAAAATATTTGTTTCGGGTGTTAAATTAAAAATGGTATTTTCGTATTCAGTCAATTTTTTGTTAATTTCGTAATCGTCATAATCAATATTACAATATTCGGAAATTGAATTATTTATAATTGATTGAGCGTAATATTTTAAAGAACTGTAATCAAAAATATCCAAATCTTTCTTTTTAAACTTAGGTTCAATCAGATTTGATAATATTATTTCTTTAAAAACTCTTAAATACTTATCTTCCGTATACTTAAATCTTGTTAATCTGTCAATTGCAACAGTTAATTCATTTAATGATAAATTTTTAATTTTTAAATTCGTAATTAATCCCTCTTAATGTAACAATTATTTATATATTATAAACAAAAATAGCAAATTTATAAAGGATTTTACGTTTATATAAATAAGGGCAAAGGCAATTATTTTACATGTTATCAAATTTGAACGGTATTAATACATCTGTATATAATATTCAACCTGCAAGAGCAAATGCTAATGCGGGTGTTTCTGTGTCTAAGCCCAAAAATAATTCAATTGCCCCATCATTTATGTCTTATAATACCGTTAATGTTGCAAAAACTACATTAACATCACAAGAAGACATTAAAAAATTTACTGATGTTTCTTCAAATCTTGATAATGAAGGTAAAAAAGCATTAGACTATATGCTTAAATCCGGTTTGCTATTGAATAACAAATCTAATGATAAATCATCAACACTTGATAATTTGCATAAAATTATTACAAATAAGCGTGCTGACGGTTTAAATGCTGCCGTAATATTAAATGATACCGTTAAAACAATTGCTAAACCTTCAATTATTACTCAGCATTTCGGTAATATCCCTGAACAGTATATGCCTGCAATAAAAGAATATGATAGCAGCGCAAAAGAAATTAACAATTCAGGTTGCTGTGTAGCCGCAAGTATAGAATATAACCTTGCAAGTCAATTGCCGGCTGAATTTGCTCGTGTGGCAGAAGGTCTTTCATCAGAAAAAATGTCTGCAACTAAGACAATTGATTTAAATAATCTTTGCGAGAATAAAGAAGATGCTAAATGGTTATTAGACAACTTCAAAATACCTTATCAAATGAAAGAAAATAATAAGGCTGATGTAGTTCTCGCTCCGGATAAAAATGCAATTATCAGAGCACATATTCAAACAATAGATAAAGATGAATTGGAACGTTCACCTCTTGATGTATTAATGCAGTCAACATTTATGAATGTTGGTTCTCAACAAACATATAATTCATTAAATGATATCCGTGTAGCTTCTTTTGGACCAGGCGATAGAGGTCTTGTTGAAATAGAAAAAACATTTACGGAATCTGTTGTTACTGATACAAATAAAACAGCCGTTACATTCCAAGATGTTCAAGAAGTTACTGATGCTAACGGCAATCCTGCTGCAAAATTAACAGGTTATAGAGCTACTGATAAAACTATTAAAAGAAGTATTATAAATTCATTAGCTGATGGTCAAAATGTTATTATTGGCTATACAGCTGTTGATAATGATAACAAAATCATTGGCGGTCACGAAATTACAATTGTAGGTGCAAAGACAACTGCTGACGGTAAATTAATATTCGTATGCAACGATACTGATGATGATTCTCCAGAATTAGTTGAATATCATGAAGATTATTTAGTTCCAAAAATTCACCATGTTGGCTTACCAACAGAAATTGTAGAAGCTGACAGCAGATTAAAATCAATTGCTTAATTCTGTTTATTTTCAAGCTTTTTTACGCGAAGTTGAATATCTTCGGAAAGTTTTCTGTTTATAGCACATAAATCCGCAAGTATACCTATTAAACCTGTGTGTACACCTGTTAGTATTAATATTGAAGCCAAAATAAGGGACTGAATATGCCCGTTTCCTCCGATTGTAAAATAAAAATATAAAAATCTTATTGCAAGTATAAATCCTGTAAGCAAAAATAATCCCGCAAGAAACGCAAAGAAGCGGAACGGTCTGTAAACAATAAACATTCTCAATATTGTAAACGAAGATTTATGAATATAACAAAAAATGTTTTTAACCAATCTTGATTTTCTTGTTTGCGGATTAACTCTTACAGGCACGGATAAGATACGCAAACCCTTTGCCTTCGCTTGAATTATAGTTTCCATTGTATATGTATAGTTGTCAAAAACATTTAATACTTCTGCACATTCTGCTGAGAAAGCTCTAAAACCACTTGGTGCATCGGAAATTTCAGTAGATGATACAAGCCTCATAACAAATGAACCTAATTTTTGCATCATTTTTTTAAACAAAGTAAAGCCTTTTATATCATCTATTGGGCGTGCACCTACAACCATATCAGCATTATTTTCAATAATAGGTTTTACTAATTTTTCAATGTCATCTGCATTATATTGATTATCAGCATCTGTATTAACAATTATATCTGCTCCACGTTTTAGGCATTCATTTAAACCTGTTCTGAATGCACCTGCAAGCCCTGTATGGCGAGGTAACTTAATAATATGATTAATACCGTTCCAGCTTGCAACATCAGCCGTCTTATCAAATGAGCCGTCATCTACGACAAGAGTTTCTATAACATCAATACCTTCTATATGTTTTGGTAATGCATTTATTGTCGTGGTTAACGTATCCTCTTCGTTAAAACACGGAATTTGAATTATTAACTTCATAACTAATACCTTATTTTAGTTTTTAGTATACAATTAAAATATGAATTTTACAATTTTTATAGTAACGATTATAACAATAATAGGCGCAATATTAAGAATTATTTGTATAGATAAGGACGGCGGTCTTTGGAATGATGAGTATGTTTCGTGGAGTATAGCCGCAATCCCGTTCGGTAAGGCTTTTATAAAAGGCATCCTCACACAATGCCACATGCCTTTTTATTATTTGTATTTGAAATTTTTCAATATGTTTTCAAGCAATGATACCTATTTACGAATAACATCGGTTATTCCGTCAATAATTTCAATTCCTGTTATGTATTTGGTTGGTAAAGAAAAATGTAAAAATACAGGTATAATATGCGCGATTTTTACTGCTTTTTCAAGCCTTCTTATATATTATGGTCAGGAAGTCAGATTCTATAGCTTGCTCTTCTTATTTTCTTCCTTATCACTCTTGTTTACTTTTAAAGTTATTAAATCTCCGAGAAAAAGAAACTTAGCAGGATTATTAATTTCAAATTTTCTAATATTAATTACACACACTATCGGATTTGTTTATGTATTTTTTAACTTAATATTTGTTGTATTAAAATTAAAACAATTTTATAAAAAATTTGTTCGGTATACTTGTATTATTACGGCAATATTATTTATAATTGCATCACCATTAGTTATTAAAATTTTATTTTTAACTCATTCAATGTCACAATGGTGGAATAATCTTAATGTTTACAGAATAATACAGGTTTTTTGTGATTATTTACTCCAATAATATCAAACGTAACGCCTGTTGAAGGTATTAACGGTATAAGCATAAATTCTGTGTTTTTAATTATACCTCTTTTAATTTCGTTCGGTGTGATAATTGGTAGCTTCTTTGATAAAGACATACGATTTAACAATCAAGTTATATATGTTGCATTTGGAACCTTTATTGTTGCTATTATTGCTTCAATGCTTGGTAAACTTTCAATAAATGCAAAATATATAATTGAAATTTATCCAATACTTATATTTGTTTTCAGTTCAACTGTTGATTCTTTCAATAAAAATTGGTTTAAAATTTTTGTGCTAAGCGTATTTTTCTTATTTCAAGCAGGTTTTGTTTTATCACCAAATTACGCATCTAAGTTACCTCGAAGTGAAGGAAATAAATACGTTGCGGATTTACTAAAAAGTGCAAATTTGAAGAAAAATGATTACATAGTGCTAACATATTATCCGCAATCAAGATTTGAAAAATATTTTGATTTTTCAAATTATAATGTTGAAGACATATATAAAGGCGATTTTAATTATTACTATGTACCATTTATGACAACAGAAGAGGCATTAAAAACGGGTAAAAACCGTTACAGAGGCGCATTTTTAAATTCAGTGCTGCCGTTGAGTGAATATAGCGGAAGTTATCTTATTGAAAAGATAAATAATGATGTTTACAAAAAAATGGAAAAGAATCAGAAGGTTGCATTTATTTTTCTTGATTCAATTTCATTTTTGGACGAGTATACGTTCAAAGAAATTGTAACAAATCCAAAAAATTATAGCAGAGCTCCTTTACCGTATTTAATATTTTCAAATATAAGGAATGAAATTATAAAAACAATTCCGGTTAATGCAAGAAATTTAAAATATGAAGTAAAGGGCAGTTGGACAATAGTAACATTTGAATATTAGTTCACTTA
>JAFWGJ010000108.1 GCA_017512405.1 bacterium
ATATTACAGGAGCTTATGCTTCTGCTGGATTTGGAGGGTATAATTCAGGAATAATAACAAATTGTAGTACAACGTGCATTTTATTATCTACTACTAATAATTCATATGGAGCATTTTTAGGTGTAAGCAGTAGCGGAAGATTAGAGGGTAACGAATATAATTCAGAAATTAATAATGGAGTGCAACCTGTCGGAAGAGGACTAAATAATCCGACCGATAAGCAGATACTTGATAACAAAGAACTCACTGCAAGTGAAATGGAGAAAAAATATCGTGGTGAATCATCAACAGAATTTAATTTGCAAGTAGGCATCAATGATGATGAACATTCTTCTATATCTGTTGATACAGGATTTGAATTAGGTTCATTTGCCATAAATATATCAACAGAAAAAGGTGCAAGAGCTGCAATAGATAAAATAGATAAATTAATTTCGAAAATATATACAAAACAAACCGAATTGGGCGCTGTATCAAACAGATTAACTTCTTCAATGGAATATCAATCAATACAGAAGAGTGCTAATATTGCAACAAATTCCGTAGTTAAAGATGCTGATTATGCCAAAGAAAGCAGTAATTATATTAAATCCCAAATCTTGCAAAACACAACCGCAAGCCTATTATCAACAGCTAATCAAAATCCAAACATTGCCTTAATGCTGTTGAACAATAAAAAGCACTAAGCACCATTGCTAAAATTGTTTCGGTATCTAACCTTTCAACTTCTCAATCCATAATTTTTTCAATCAAACACGAAGTGTTTTTATTTACTATTGAAACTTGTTTCTTATATCTTCTCTTACATCAGAAAGCGGACCGGAGTTGGGCTTTATTAGGTTATTATAATATTTTTTTGCATAAACAAACGGAAATCTCGGTATCCAGCCAAATTTCATAAAGATAGAAACGGTTTCAGCTCCTTGAGATAACATTAAATCGTCAATTGTTGCCTCATAAGCTGTTGAGGCGGTTGATAAAACTTTAAGCAGGTAATCTGCCGCAGTTACGACGGAATAACCTGTTCCGACTCCCGTATTTATGAAAACTTGTGTAACTTTAAAATCTTTATCATCAAATTTAACCTTTACAACATCGCTCGGTAAATTTATTTCGTCCTCTTTTGAAAGTTGTTCTATGTCATACCAGTTTCCCTGATACTTAATTCTCAAAGTTTTTGGGGTAGGGTTATAAATAAAATCATATTCGTTATCTAATAATTTTTTGCCTTCTACATTGAAAATGCCGTATTTGTAATTTTTGCAGGTCAAAAATTTCATTCCAAAAAGCGGCTCTATAAGTGTATACTCAGGTGGAATAATAACTTTACCCGTCTCATCATAAAGTCCGTAATCTTTTTCATTACCAAGTTTTACCCATTTGTCAAAAAGTCTTTCTACGTGTCTGTATTTTGGTTTGACAAGATAATTACCATAACAGTCAATAAGTCCGAATTTGTTATTCCTCTTTTGTACAATCCACGCAGAATTTCCCAGTCTTATAAGTTTTTTATATTTGGCAATGATAACAACTTTATCCGATTTATCTTTTAATCCGTAAACATTATTTAACGAATACACGGTAAGATTGTTTGTATTATATTCAGTTTCCTCACTTAATACCGCCGTTTGAGCTATAAAAAATACTAAAATTAAAACTAATATTTTTTTCATAGTTATGAATTTTGTTCTTTATCGTTGTTTTCGCTTTGTCTTATCTTTCTGTAACTATATGCGAAATAGAAAACAATTCCAACAACCATATAACCGATAAAAATAGGAGTTGATTTACTTCCTGATAAAAATGATTGAATACATAAGCCTAAACAAATCAATACGCCCAAAATCGGAATTAAAGGTGAAAGCGGTACTTTAAAAGAACGTTTAATATCAGGTTCGGTTTTTCTTAAAATCGGAATTGCCATACAAATGATTATTAGCGAGAAGAATGTACCTAAATTACACAATTCGGCAGCAATAGTCAAATCTGTTGTTAAAATACCTATAATAATTACTAATCCTATAACCCAAGTAATACGATTAGGTGTATTTGTTCTTTTACTTAAAAATTTGAAATATGGCGGTAAAAAGTTATCTCTGCTCATTGCATATAAAATCCTTGAACCTCCGATTGTCATAACCAAGTTAACAGAAGTCATTGCGGCTAACGCACCCAATGAAACAAGACCTGCTATTTTTGATTGACCTATATAATGCAGAGCATAAGCAATAGGTGCTTCAATATTAATTTCGTTTAACGGCATAACACCTGTTAACACAAGTGCTACCGCAATATAAACAATAGTACAAATCACTAATGATAAAATAATTGCCAAAGGTACATCTCTTTTTGGCTTTTTACATTCTTCCGAAACTGTTGCAATAGCATCAAAGCCCACATAAGCAAAGAAAATCGTAAATGCACCCATTGCAATACCGCTAAATCCGTTTGGTGCAAAAGGAACCCAATTTTCAGGTCTTACATAGAAAATACCTGTAAAGATAAATATCAAAGCAATACAAATTTTTACTCCAACCATAATAGTTGTAACCATTGTGGATTCTTTTGTACCTCTTGTAATACACCAAACCATTAAAATTACAAAAAGAATTGCAGGTAAATTAATTGAGAATGGTATATTAAATATGTGAGGAACGCTGTTTATTACATCCGCACTTTGTTTCATTAGTGTGTTATAGTCTGTTATAAGCCATATTGGAGGATTTGTAATGTAATGAGGTAAATATTTATCAAATCCTTTTAAGAATTGGAATAAATAGCCATTCCAAGCAATAGCACCTGCTATTGAGCCGATTATGTATTCCAAAATGAGTAACCAGCCAACAAGCCAAGCAACGAATTCACCCAATGTTGCATAAGTATAAATGTAGGCACTTCCTGCAACAGGAATCATTGTTGCTAATTCGCAATAGCAAAGGGCCGAAAATACACTGGCAATTACTGCGATAAACATTGAAATACAAACTGCCGGACCTGCTCCAAGTGTTGCACCGGAGCCTGCTGTCGCTACACCGATAATTGTGTATAAGCCTGCACCGAAAATTGCGCCTACACCAAGCATTACAAGATTAAATAAACCTAATGTTTTTTTAATCTCTGCATTTGATGATGTTTCAATTATTTCAGAAGAATTTTTTCTTTTTAGTATATTTGAAATGAAATTTCCAGTACCGACTTCCATAAGAGAATAATATTAAAAACATGAAAAAAATACAAATAAATAAAAATTCTATATTGTGATATAATTTTTGTAATAATGAAAAAACTGTTAAAACTGGGGATAATACTATCGATTGTAATTACCGTACTTGTTGCTGTAAGTTATTTTTTTATTGTGCCCAAAATCGTTTCAAGTCCGGAATTTATTGAGTTTATACAAAATAATGTAAAAAAATCACTCGGTGCAAATTTAATTTTGGATAAACCTGTTCTTTTAACATCACCAAAGTTGTTAGTAGATTTTAAAGCTAAAAGCGTTGTTCTTGAAAAAGATGGTGAAACTCTTTTAAGTGCCGAAAATTTACATTGTAATTTATCTTTGAAAAAAATATTATTAAAACAAATTATTTTGAACAAATTCGGTGCGGATGATGTTTTTGCTGATGTTAATCAACTTCAAACTATTTCATTAAAAGAACAGAAGGAATCAAAACCTTCACCTGTAAAAGTAAAATTTGCAGATTCTGTTTTATACATAAAAAAATGTCTGGTTTTATATAAAACTGATGATGTTCTTATAAAATTATTTGCTCATAATTTAGAAATTACAAAAGATAGAAATCCTAAACACGTTCATTTTTCTGTTTTGACTGATATTGAATTTGATAAACAACGTTTCAGATTATTATTTAAAGATTTTGATACTGTTTATTTCAAAAATAAGACGCTTTATTTGGATAATTTCAGATTTATTGTCGACAAATCTATGGTTAATGTAAACGGATACCTGAACGAAAACGGCAAATATGATATTAACGTAAAATCAGACAAATTTAACATAAAAAATGTGAAAAGTGCTTTGGATTCAAATCTTATTATTCCTAACGGCAGAGAAGTTCTTGCTTGTTTCAAAGATTTGGGCGGAGATTTTGACTTTAATTTTAATTTGACAAATAAAGATTTAAACGGTTCTGTTAAAGTAAACAAAATATC
>JAFWGJ010000109.1 GCA_017512405.1 bacterium
CATCCGTTATGCCAAAATATGGGATGGATAGGTTTATAGGAGTTTCAGAAAATATAGAATATCCTATAAGACTTATGAGTAGTTTGGTTCAGGGAGATTTTCATAACGCGGGTAATGAAACAAAACGATTTTTTATAAACACAACAATAGGTGTTGTCGGCATGTATGACCCAGCTAAAAGATTTTTCAAATTAAAACGAAATACAGACAATATGGATAAAGCACTTTCAAGAAGGAATGTTAAATCCGGTGCATATTTTGTGTTGCCAATAATAAATTTTACAACTGTAAGGGGAATTTTTGGAAGAATTTTAGATGCGGCTTTTAATCCAACTACTTATGCTTTCTTTGGTACTCCAATAGTATCAATAGTAAAAGCAGGTCTTACCGTTAATAGAACAGCATATATACAGTCTATTGTTGAACTTATTGAATCAAATTTTGCTGACGGTTACGTTATAACAAAAACGGCATTTGGTATTAACGGTTATATTAAAAAGAACAATTATGACCGTATAAATGTTATGCCTGAAATTGAAGCTCGCTGCATTAAACAAAAACCTGAAAAATTAAAAAAGAAAACGAAATTAACAGTTACAGGTAAAATTATACAAAGTAACGATGATGCAGAATCATCAGAATATATAGAAATAAGTAACACTACCCTAAAACCTGATATACACTTAAAGAATTATTCCCCTCAATCACCGGTTGTTGATTCAATGCGTACATCATTGTTTGTATTACCTGATGTTAATAAATCAATGTGGACTGAATTATCACTTTGGAATCATTCATTTGCACATAAGCTAAAATATGACTCAGTAAACGTTTTTAAAGGTAGAGAAAATTATAATTTCAAATATATTTTACAAAAAGATAAAAAGGCACCTTTGGTAATAATATACCCTTCAACCGGAGATGGTGCAAAGGCAAGCCATCCTGTTATGTTTGCAAAATTGTTTTATGATGCCGGATATTCTGTAATTATACAAGGTAATCCCTTCCAATGGGAATTTGTAAAAAGCATGCCAGAACACTACCGTCCGGGAATTCCTGAAAAAGATGCTAAAATGATGAGAATAACAACAAATAAAATTATAAAAAAAATACAGAAAAAACACGGTAAAAAATATCAGTTTGAAAACAAAGTTATACTTGGTACATCTTTAGCAGGCTTAGATGTCCTATTTATGGCTGAACAGGAATCAAAGAAAAATACTTTGGGCAAAATTAAAGTTATATCAATATGTCCTCCAATTGATTTAATATATGCGATTAGTCAATTAGATAATTATGCAAAAGAATTGGGAAATGAATTACCTGAAGATTTAAAACAAAAAGTTGCTGTTGCATCTGCTAAAATAGTAAATTTATACCAGTCAAGAGATGATTTTAAATATGAAATCAATTACATGCCGTTTACTGAAGAAGAAGCTAAAATATTTACAACATTTATTATGCATTCAAAACTATCGGATATTGTTTTCACAATAGAAAATGCACCTATCAACAAAAAAAGCAATATATATGAAATAACGAATAAAATGGGATTTTTAGATTATGTTGATAAATATATTAGACCAAATTCCGATATAAAAGATGAAAATTTCAAATTAACATCGTTATCAAATTATTTGAAAACAGCAAATAATTACAAAATATATCATACGAAAAATGATTATTTTATAAATCAATCACAATTAAAACAACTTAAAAATCTGGCAAAAGATAATTTAACGATACTTGATAACGGTTCACACATGGGCTTTTTATACAGAGATGAATTTATAAATAATCTTCAACAAACAATAACAGAAGATAAATTATGAAAAGATATACTGTAAAAGGCTACATAAATGCAATAATAGCAGCAGTTAGTTACGGAACAAATCCATTGTTTGCTCTGCCTATGTATTCTCACGGATTTGGTGTTAATTCAGTTCTTTTTTACAGATATCTATTTGCCGTTTTATTATACGGTTTATGGATAAAATTGTATAAAAAAATATCTTTAAAAATAACGTTAGAAGAATTTTTTGCATTACTGGTTTTTGGTATTATCTTTGCTCTTTCTTCGTTACTTTTGTTTGCATCTTTCAAATATATGGATTCAGGACTTGCGTGCACAATTTTGTTTGTATATCCGATTATGATAGCTTTAATTTCGAAAATATTTTATAATGAACATTTATCCGGTGTTATTTGGTTTGCGTTGTTGTTAACAGTTGGAGGTGTTGCATTATTATATGGCGGAAGCATTAACGGACAAATAAGTCCAAGAGGGCTTATTTATGTTATTTTATCGGCTTTAACGGATGCTGTTTATATGGTTGGTATAAAACATAATAAAATTTTGAAGCAAATTAAGCCGGATAAAATATCTTTTTACGTAATGCTGTTTGGATTAAGTGTTTTTATATGGAATTTAAAATTTTGTACAGAACTTCAACCTATTAATAATTGGCTTGTATTAGTTTGTGCATTAATGCTTGCTATTTTTCCTACAATAATTTCTCTTGAAACAATTACATTTGGAATAAAATTTATCGGAGCTACAAAAACAGCTATAATCGGAGCCTTAGAACCTCTTACCGCCCTATTTTTCGGGGTTTTGTTCTTTCACGAAATAATAACACTCAAAATATTTTTAGGTATTATAATGATATTAACAGGTGTAATTGCAGTAATTTTAAATAAAAAGCATTAAAATTATATAAAAAGGAAATAGAAATGGCTAGTAATTCAAATAACAAAGAAGTCTTATTAAAAACAAGAAAAACATGGGACAATACAGATTTTTCAAAAATAGATATTAAAAATCCCGAAGTAACTGTATTAAAAATAACAATTGGTATTGGAGAAAGCCTGCCAATGCACAAACACGACATTTTGAATATTGCATACGTAAAACAAGGAACTCTTACTGTTACAACAGATACAAACGAACAAATTACGGTTAATGAAGGCGAATGTTTGCCGGAAGTTATCAGTAAATATCATTACGGTAAAAACACAGGCAGCAAACCTGTTGAACTAATTGTATTTTATGTCGGAGAAAAAGACACCCCTTTGGCTGTAAACAAAAATTAGCTAGTTTTTAAAGCTACTTAGCGGTGTATAATTAAACCTTTTGTACTTGTCAAAAGTGGCTTTTCTTTCTTTGAAAAGTTTTTCAGACACTTTTTGCCATTTTTTATCATTTGAATATGATATAAACCAAGGATTATTTTTATCTTCGTATCCGTCATATTTAAAAGATACCTGAGGGAATAGCTCTGTTGAATTTTCAACTAATATGTACACATCCCAACCGCTTTCTGCCGCACCTGATGAATACTCGTTACACAAAAATACATCATTACAAACATAATATCTGTTTCTTGTACCCCCGCTGATAACATGCACAGGCTTACGGTTAACCATTGTATAAATATCATAAATCACACCTTTCCAACTGCCTTGTGCTATTTCACCTATAAAAAGTTCATCAATACCGTCGCCATTCACATCATAATAAGTATATCCGACTTTATTTAAAACATTTTTATTTGTTGAAGCTAAAACATTATACATATAGCTCATATTTTCATTTTCAAGTCTTATAGAATCCCATTTTTCCTTAATGGCTTGAATATGTTTTTTTAAAATTGCATTATATAAATTTTCACCTTGCATACCCTGTTTATTAAAATATTCAGCTCCGTTTTTACCGATAATTTTATGTTCAATACTATCTGCTAATTTATATAATTTCATATAATCTTCTTTGTTTTTCGTTATATAGTCATATTGAACATCTGTCGGCTGGACAAGTACAACATCATATAAAATTCCTTTTTTATCTTTTAATTCGCCTAACTTTCTTCCTCCCGGCATCATTGCGTATTCTGAAGGGCTTTTGTAAAGTTGAACACCAAATGCAAAACCTCCAAATCCTGCTTTTTTAGAATTTTTATCATATATAAAAATTCCATTATTTTTCTTTTTTACAGAATAAAAAGTTTTTACATCATTTGGCAAAGTAACAGAAAATAATTTATTAGTAATTTTAATATCGTTATTGTTTAAAGCAAATACGCAGTTTACAGAAAAAAACATTATTAAAATTGAATATAAAAATTTCTTAATCATATTATCTTAAACCCATAAATATTAAACCTGCCAGAGCAATAGGAACAATATATTTTAGTCCTACGTCAAAAAACAAACCTGAAATTTTATTATTTAATAAATTGTATCCTTTTATTTTTAAGTACCAACCCGAAATCAAACATAAAATTAATGTATTCATAGGAAGCATTATATTTGAGGTTAAAAAGTCCAGAGTATCAAAAATTGTTTTGCCAAATATTTTTATATTTTCCAAATTTCCGAACGACAACGTAGCAGGAATTGCAATTAAGGAAATTATAAAAAACAAAATTATACAAGCTTTCACCCTTGATATTTTAAGTTGTTCAATTAATGTAGCACAAGGACATTCAATAATACTTATGGCAGAAGTAACGGCAGCGCTGAATAATAAAATAAAGAAAGCAAAAGAAATCAAATGCCCGTATGGGATTTGTGAAAATATTTTTGGTAAAGTAACAAACACAAGTCCTGCACCGGAATTAGGTTCCATGTTAAATGAAAAAACGGCAGGGAAAATCATAACACCCGCTAAAAGCGCAAATGCCGTATCTGATAAAATTATGGTATAAACTGATTTAACAAGGTTTTTATCCTCTTTTATATAACTTCCGTAAGTTAATAATGCCCCCATACCAACACTTAAAGTAAAAAATGCCTGACCTAATGCAGATAATAAAAGATGCGAATTTAATTTTGAAAAATCAGGTTTAAACATAAATTCCAAACCTATATCAGCATTTGGAAGCCTTAATGAATTTATAACAAGAAAAATCAGAAGAACGGCAAGAAGCGGCATTAAAAATTTATTTGCGGCTTCAATACCTTTTTTAACTCCCCTTGCTGTAAAAAATATACAAATAAACAAAAATAATATGGTTAAAAAGCAAGAATAAAAGGGTTGTTGAATAAAAGATATAAAATATTCTCCATAATCCGTAATTTTATATGACAAAATACTTCTGAAAATATAATTTATAATCCATCCGCCGACTACGACATAAAAAGAAGCTATTAAAACACCTGTCAGCGGATTAAGTGCACCCAAAAAACCTAATTTGGGATTAATCGATTCGTAAGCACCGATACATTCTTTTTTTGTGGAATTACCAATATAGAGTTCATTTAAAAGCGGAATAAAACAAATGGTTGAAATAATAAGAATATAAACCGCAAGAAAAACTGCTCCGCCATTTTGTCCCATTACATAAGGAAATCTCCAGATGTTACCTAAACCTACGGCAGAACCGATTGTGGTAATAATAAAAGCATATTTAGATGTCCATGACGGTCTTTTATTTTCCATTATAAATCTCGTATTTATGCAATAATATCATTATACAAGAAAAATATAAATTAAATTTTATTACCGATAATTTTATAAACATTGACATTCAAGCATTTTTTTAGTATCGTTATAAAAGGTTTTACAAATATTATTTATGAATTTGAGGAATAAGAATGGTTGTAATGGAAAAAGAAACAATGAATATAAAATTTGAAAATTTCATTGATACTCTTGAAAATGAAGATTTATTCGACAAAACAAAAAGATTAAATGAAGTATTATCAAGCGGCATTTTAACGGGTAATGAAGCTCTTGGCATGGTTACTATGAATAAAGTTCAGCCTGATTCTAAGATAAAAGAAAAAGACGGTACAGTTCATGATGTTATAATGCTTGGTTCAAATTCTTATTTAAACCTTTCTACTCATCCGCAGGTAATGGAAGGTGCAAGAAAAGCATTGGAAGAATTCGGATATGGTATGGGTGCTGTTTCAAACTATGCGGGTATTACCGAAATTCACAAAGAACTTGAAGCAAGAATTGCAAAATTTCATGGTACGGAAGATGCTATCGTTTTCCCAAGCGGTTACGGTGCAAATATAGGTATTGTTTCTGCTCTATGTGGTAAAAACGACGTTATAATCAATGATGCGGCTAATCACGCTTCTATCTTTGACGGTTGTGTATTATCCGGTGCGGAAATTAAAATTTTTCCTCACAGAGATATGAAAGGACTTGAAAGAGTTTTATCAAGATTACCGGAAGAAAAAACAGGTCGTTTGATAATTACAGACGGTGTATTCTCTATGGACGGAGATATGGCATATCTTGATAAGATAACAGAGCTTGCTCAAAAATATAAATGTAGAGTTATGGTTGATGATGCTCACGGTTTGGGTATTGTAGGTCCAACAGGACGTGGTACTGCTGAACATTACGGAGTAATGGACAAAATAGATTTACATGTAAGCATGTTATCAAAAGGTCCGGGTGGACTTGGCGGTTATTGTGCATCTTCAAAAGAGGTTGTTCAATATTTAAGATTGTATGCAAGAAGTTACTTCTTCTCAACTGCTTTACCTGCTTCTGTTGCAGGAGGTTTAAACGAAGTATTCAAACTTCTTGAAACTGATAATGCAGGACGTAAACAACTTTGGGAAAATACCAATTATCTAAAACAAAAATTAACAGAAAAAGGTTTTGATATCGGACATTCTCAATCTGCTGTTGTGCCTGTAATGGTTTACAGTGAACCTGTTTTGTTTGAAATGTATGACAAATTGAGAAAAAGAGGCGTTTACGTTAATATTGTAACTTATCCTGCCGTTAGAAGAAAAGAATGTCGTTTAAGACTTTGCACAATGAAAGATTTAACTTTTGAACAAATTGACAAAGCTGTAGAAATTATTTCTGAATTAGGTAAAGAGTACGGATTAATTAAATAATGACAAAAACTGTACTTGTTACGGGGGCAGGCGGATTTATAGGTTTAAATACCGTTAAAGAATTTGTAAATGCCGGTTGGCATGTATTTGCGCTTGTTCACAGGAATATTCCCGATGAACTTAAAAATTTGAAAAATGTTGAAATAATTCAAGGTGATGTAACCAAAGAAGAATTTGTAAGCGGATTAAATCTTGATGTAGATGTTGTTGCGCATATTGCAGGATTAGCCTCTGATATAGGGTCTGATAATGTTTTCCGTAAAATTAATTTTGAACCTATTAAATATTTGTCAAAAATACCTAAAAATAAAATAGTATATGTTTCATCAAGTGATGTATACGGAATAAAAGATTTTGAAAATGCTGATGAAAACACACCTTTATGCGAATATCCAAAAAATCCTTATCCGCGATATAAAATTATGTCTGAAAACTGGTTAAAAGAAAATTGCGAACATTACGTAATTATAAGGCCTGCTGCGGTTTGGGGAGAAGGAGATAAAACACTTGAAAACCGCTTTATAGATTTTTTAAAAACCTCACCTTTTATAGTTCATTTTGGAAAATGGAAAGGTGCTAATCGCTGGCCATTAGCGAATGTGAAAAATGTAGCAAAGACCATTGTAGCAGTTAGTGAATTTAGTGATTTTGATAATCAGGCAATTACTATTATTGACCCTGAAAAAACAACTATTGATGAATATTATCGTCAATTGGCAGAAAAGTATTTCCCTCAAAAAACTTTTAAAAGCATAACTTTACCAATGTGGATAGGAAAATTAATAGGATTTATTTCTACATCATTATCGTATATATCAAAAGATTTGGTTTTTGATCCGACATTCTATGCTGTGCATCACGTAAGTTCAAATCTTGATTTTTCTTCTGATAAAATGTTAAAAGTTTTGAAAAAATATAGTACAATTTAAATTTATTGCTATACAAGTATTGACAAACCTACAAAAATCGTAAATAATGATAATATATTATGAGAAAAGCCGGGGGTAAAATGCTTATGAACAGACAATTTCAAATCGGGGGGGGGGTAAAAGCCTCTTGTAGCAATAGTTTTAACCTGGTGCTTAATGCCATAGTGCCTATTGTTAAAAAAACACAAAAATTTGTTGCTTTCACATTAGCCGAAACTCTTATAGTTATAGGTGTAATCGGTATTGTATCTGCGTTGACATTACCTAACTTAAACAGTTCAACTGGTGAAAAAGAAAAAATAGCCAAGGTGCAAAAAATATATCAAAATTTGAATGATGCTTTTGGTCGAGCAGAGGCTGTATACGGCCCTATTGACAGCTGGTTTATTAATGATAATGCCACTACGGCAAAAAAACGTTTTGCCGAAAGAATATTGGATTATGTTAAAATTCAAAAGACTTGTCCTACGGATAACACAATATCTTGCACAGCCGGCAAAGTTCATAAACTACTGGATGGAAACGATGCGAGTCAAGATACCGTAAAACAATATTCTGTAATATCAGCTGATGGTTCAGGTTTGACATTTGTTCTGACATCACAAAAATGCGATTATGATAATATTGGTGAAGGAGATTTTATTTGTGGTCTTATAATAGCAGATATTGACGGAATTAAGGGTGCTAATGTTTTTGGAAAAGATACATTTACTTTTTGGGTTAAAAAAGAAGGTATTTATCCGGCAGGATATAGTGATTCCAGCTTAGGACAAAGATTACATAGTGGAGAAATAGATGTTTGTTTAGCGAAGGATGTAGATCAAAATTCCTGTGCAGGTTGGGTAATAGATTATGGTAACATGGATTATTTAAAACTTAAAGATGGTAAATGCCCTAACGGTACAACACTGTCAGGAAATAACACAAGCTGCAAATAATAATTATTTTTTAACTTCACTCAAATATTTTGCCATAGCTTCGTTTGAAAATTCAGCGGTATCTTCGAGAATAGAAGCTACTACGGCGTCAGCTTGTTGAGCCATTTTTATAAGTTTTACAGCATATTGAGCCTGAACTTCCGGTGTCATTTGACTTGTGCCGATTTCGCTTATATCCATATAATTACCTCGCTATTTATTTCGTGTATTACCATTATAACTCTTGATTTTATGGTTTTCAATTCTTTAATAACAAAATATTTACATTTTTTATTTACGTAATATTTTTTTTGTGAAATAATTACCAACAGGAGAATACAATGAAGGATTTACCAATCTTAGCGTTAATTGCACCTTGTTATAATGAAGAAGAGTTGGCAGAAAAATCTTGCGGAATATTATTAGACACGTTAAACAATCTTATAAATAACGGTTTAGTTTCTGAAAATAGCTATATATCAATAGTTGATGATGGCAGCAGAGATAATTCCTGGAATATACTAAGTAAAATAGCCGAAAACGAAAAAAAAGTAAAATTAATAAAATTTATGTGTAATTTCGGACACCAAAAAGCTTTATTGGCAGGTATGGTTGAAAATGATGCAGATATTTATATTACACCGGATTTTGATATGCAGGATGATTTGAGTGTTATTCCGCAAATGATAGAAAAATATAAAAATAATGATATAGATATTGTTTATACAGTAAGAAATAAGCGCAATGTAGATTCCTTTATAAAAAATTTTTTAACACGAATATATTATGGTTTGAACAAATTTATTGACGGAAATCAAATTTCAAACAGCGCTGATTTTAGATTAGTTACAAAAAATGTCGTTGAGTTTTTAAGAAAAATAAATGAGAATAACATATATCTGAGAGGCTTGTTAAAAAATTTAGGTTTTAAATACGATATAATATATACGGAAAGAAAAGAAAGAATTGCCGGTGTTCCAAAGTATACATTCATTAAAATGTTTGAGCTGGCAATGGACGGAATAACAAATTCCAACAGACCGGCAAGATTAATTTTTATTCCTGCTGTTTTGTGCTTGTTAATATCAATTTTTAAGGAAAGCTCAACATTTTTTGTAGGCAGTTTGAATTTGTTTGCATTGACCGTTCTTGGCGAATATATAACCAAGATTTATACTGAAACAAAAAACAGACCTAATTATATTGTTTCAAACAAAATTAATTATGATAACTAATATAAGTTATTCGATAATATCAATAATTTTTATTATTTTTTCAGATAAATATTTGTTATTACTTAATTTATTTTTAATGTATTCAAAAGAATTTTCTTGTGAATTATCATAAAAATCAAACATATTTTTGGGATTTGTATTCAGAGCATTACAAATAGCATTTAATGTTTCGGCTGACACGAAATTATTACCTAATTCAATTTGACTTAAACTTTTTGCAGAAATTCCGATTTTTTCCGCAAGTTCTTCCTGCGTCATTGATAATTTTATTCTATATTCTTTAACTTTTTTTCCAAAGAGTAATTTTATATCCATAAGTAAAAATTAATATACATTAAGATAGAATTAAACCCATTGACAATAGATAAAATATATTTTAAAATAGAATTATTCTATTTAAAATAGCTAATGGAGTAATTTTATGAAAAAATTTTTAGCATTCACACTTGCAGAAACACTGATTGTAATAGGCGTAATCGGTATTGTATCTGCGTTGACATTACCTAACTTAAACAGTTCAACCGGTGATAAAGAGCGTGTTGCCAAGGTTAAAAAGATATATCAAAATTTGAATGATGCATTTAGTCGTGCTCAAGCTGTATATGGATCTCATAGCGAATGGTTTGTAAATGATGGCAATGATGCTAGTAAAATAGCAAAGCGTACTGGTGAAAGAATTACTGAATTTATGAAAACATCAAAAACTTGTGGAATTTCTACAAATCAGGGTTGTTTTACGGGAGGTATTGATAATGATGCGGAGATATATAAATTTATAACGGCTGATGGTATGTCAATAGCGATAAGACCCGATTCTACGGAATATCAACATCAAATCAGAATTGATATTGATGGACCCACTAAAGGTTCACTAACAAGTGGATTGGATTATTTTATGTTTAATATTGAAAATAATAATATTGTTCCTAAATACTATAATGATTCTTTTAATGATTTAGTGAATCACTCATATAATGGTGGTTTGGGTGCTGCAACTTGGATTATAAGATATGACAATGCTGATTATTTGCAATTTACAAATAATACAGGTACATGTAAGAATGGCAACACTGTTACCGAAGCAAATCCGAGATGTAAGTAGTTATGATTGAATGGTGAACTGTATTGGGTGAACCGACCGTTCACGGTTCACAGTTCACCACTAATAAACTTAATCTATTTTAATCAATAATTCCAAAAACTTTGCCGTCTTTTATTTCGGTAATTTTTATCGTTTGCATTGTATTGATTAGGTTTTTGTCATTTGAATTTAAAATGACTGTTATATAATTTTCAGTCATACATTTCAGCATACCTGTATTTTTGTCTAAATGCTTTTCTATTATTGCATTGTGTGTCGTTCCGATATTTTTGTTCAAAAATTCTTGTGTTTTTTTAGCGGAAATTTTCTTTATAATATCTGCTCTTTGCTCCTTTATGGTATCAGACAAATGTCCGTCCATATTTTCTGCCTGCGTACCTTTTCTTATTGAATATGGAAAGGTGTGAATTGCACTTAAACCTGATTTTTCAAGGTTATTAACCGTAATTTCAAAATCTTCTTCTGTTTCACCTGCAAAACCTGCAATAATATCACTGCCTAAAAACGGAAGATTAAACATAGAATTAATTTTTTCAATTTGTTTTAAGTAATCTTCAACTTTATAAAACCTGTTCATTCGCTCTAAGGTTCTATTACATGCTGATTGCAGCGACAGATGAAAATGAGGACAGAATTGTTCTGATTTTGACAAAAATTCTAATAATTCATCGGTAATCTCAAGAGGATTTAGAGAACCAAGTCTGTATCGGATATTTGTATTATTTTCAACTTCTTTTAATAAGTCAAGGATTGTTTTTCCCCATTCTTTACCCCATTGACCAATGTGAATACCCGTAAAAATAACTTCTTTAAAACCGTGTTTTTCAAATGAATTTATTTGTTCAATAATAAATTTACTGTCAGCAGAACGAGATTTACCTCTTGCAAAAGGTATTATGCAATAAGCACAGCGATTATCACAACCGTCCTGAATTTTTAGACTTGCTCTGGTTTTTGTTGTATCAAGCAGAACAACTTTATTAAATTCTGACAAATTCATAATATCATCTGCTTTAATTTGTTCTTTGCCTGATAAAAATTCCGTTATGTCAAATTTTTCATTATTGCCTAAAACATAATCTATAAAATCATTTTCCAGTAGATTTTCTTTTTCAATTTGAGCGACACAACCGGTAATGAGAGTTTTTATTGACGGATTAATGTGTTTTGCATTACGCAGGAGATACATAGCCTCATTGTCTGATTTATGAGTTACCGAACACGAATTAAGAATGTAAATATCTGCTTTTTCAATTTTATCAACTTTATTATAGCCGGCATTAGCGAGCTTTTCTTCTATAATTGCTCCCTCAAATTGATTGGATTTACATCCCATAGATTTTAAGAAAAATGTTTTCATAAACAAATTATATAAAAAAATGGTCATCTGTCCAATACAAAAGAAAATAAAATTATCCTAGAATATTAGCCATGAGGAACTACGAAATTTTACCTAAAAATTTAATTTTGGAAAATGAAGATAAAATTTTAAGCAGACGAGAACTGGAAGTGCTTATTCTTATTGCTGCCGGATTTGAAAATAATCAAATAGCGGCTGTATTTAAGGTTACTCTGTCAACTGTGAAAAAACAAATAGAAATTATATATCAAAAATTGAAAGTTCAAAATAGAGCAAATGCAGTATTTGTGGCCTGTATGCACGGATTAATTTCTCAAAAGGATTATGAAACAGTTGTAAAAGCACAAGATGTAATGAAATTTATGAAAAATTGCAAAAAGTTTTTTATAAAAAAGTATTATTAAGTTTATATAAAGGTACTCTGATATTGTGTTAAACTTATAATAAGGACATAGTAAAGGAGATTAAAATGATACCTATTTTAGATTCAAAAAGACAGTATGCGGCTATTGGTGAAGAAGTTGAAAAAGAAGTGTTAGAAGTGCTTCGTTCAGGTCAATACATTTTAGGCAAACATAATAAAGCTTTAGAACAAGAATTGGCTGATTTTATCGGTGTAAAAAATACAGTATGCTTAAATTCAGGTACAGATGCTTTACACTTGGCATTAAGAGCATTAGATATTGGAGCTGGCGATGAAGTTATTTCAACAGCATTTACATTTGTTGCAACAGCAGAAGCAATAGGTATTGTAGGTGCAAAACCCGTATTTGTAGATATTAACGCAGACACATTCAATATTGATCCTGCAAAAATCGAAAACGCTATTACTCCAAAAACAAAGGCTATCATACCTGTTCATTTATATGGTCAACCTGCTGATATGGATATGATTTTGGATATAGCAAAACGTCATAACTTATATGTAATTGAAGATGCTTGCCAAGCTATTGGTGCTTTATACAAAGGCAAAATGGTTGGTTCATTAGGCGACATAGGATGTTTCAGTTTCTACCCTACTAAAAACTTAGGTGCAATGGGTGATGGCGGTTTGTTAACTACAAACTCTGATATGATTAAAGATAGAGTTATCGCTTTAAGAAACCACGGTGGTGCTATTCGTTATCATCACGATGAAATCGGTGTAAATTCAAGACTTGATGAAGTTCAGGCAGCGATTTTAAGAGTTAAATTAAAACACATCAACGAATGGAACAAAAAAAGACGTGAAAACGCATATAGATACAACGAATTATTTGCAAAATGTTCAGATATCGTAACTCCAAAAGAATTAGATGATACATACTGCGTATATCATCAATACACAGTAAAAATTCCTAACAGAGATAACATTCACAAAATGCTTCAAGAAAAAGGTATAGGTGCAATGTTGTACTACCCAATTCCGTTACATATGCAAAAAGTTCACGAATATTTGGGAATGGGTAAAGGTTCATTACCTATTACAGAAAAAAACACAGAAGTTGTAATATCATTGCCAATGTTTCCTGAATTGACAAAAGAAGAACAACAAACTGTTGCTGATACTTTAATTCAATGTGTTGAAGAATCAAAAGCATTAGTTTAGTAAAATTTGTTAAAATACAGAAACGACTAAGGTTTAAACCTTAGTCGTTTTTTTTTATAAAAATCATATAAATAGAGGATAATTTATTTTTATTTATTTTTTAGAATAGTGGTGTGAAAGAATAATCAAGTATAGGATTATTTAGGGAGGCGGATATGGCTTTAAGTATCAAAATCGTTAATGACTATGTAGATGAAGAATTTGAACCGCAAAATAACGGCGAAATTTCCGAATCAATCACTCAAAATTGGACAGAACAAGCATTAGAATGCTATCAATTAGG
>JAFWGJ010000110.1 GCA_017512405.1 bacterium
AAAACATATCATGAGCAGTTTTAAACTTACTTAAACGATTAACATCACCATGCATATCGTTCGTATAAAACAAACTTAATTCTGTTTCACCTGATTTTATATTACCTTGCGGTTTGAATGGATTTACAGATAAACTCATATAAATTAAATACGCTTTATTACCTTACCTTGCACACTTAACATGATAAACGCTTTTTTCAGCAAAAAAATGCTCAAATAAGAATAAATATTACAAATTTGTTAACAAAATAAAATTAAACTACTGTGCAGGACAAGATGTAATGTCATTCCAACGCAAGCTGGCTTTACATTTTGTATAATCCATATTACCAAAAGCCATAGCCCAAGCTGTTTCATCACGTTGCGTAACAAAACCATTCTTACCTTTTCTATTGCTGTTAATTGTAGATGCATCCAAACTTGGATCATCATAAGATAAATCATCGTTAGCATCAATATATGCTTCAAAAACATCTACGCCAAGAACATTAGGTCCTTTTTTCGGTCCGTTTATATCTATTTCGTAATTGTCAAATTGATAGCTGTCACCACGATTTACATAACATACAGAAGCTCCGTTAGAAAGAACAAATGCATAAGAACAACGCTCATAACTTGCACCTGATGCAACATTAGCACCATCTATATCTTGTAATACATCCGAAGAATAACATCTTGATAAATTTGAATTTTGACAATTTAATTGTAAATCAAGATTTTTAATAATACTATTGTTAAGACAAATAACTTCATTGGTACTACCGCAATCTGTCGAAGGAGCGTTTTTTGCATCCTGTAATGAACCGTATGCCGTAACAACAGTATTTATTGCCGTTTCAAGTTGATTATAAGCGGTTTTTAAAGCAGTAATATTAGTTTCGGAAGTTGTATTATTTTTCAAATTAGGAACAGCCATAACCGCAATAGCTCCCAATATAGCTACAACAATTAAAACTTCACCCAACGTAAATGCTTTTCTTGTAAATTTATTCATGATAGTCCTCTTTTTTAAGTATATTAACATTCTTTTTGTAAAACGTCAATACAAATTTAGGGTTTTAAAGTTTTAATTTTATCTTGCATAGAATATTGCGGACAAAAGCTTTCTAAATCATTGTATTTTATGGTAATTCTGTTTTCCTTTGGTTTAGCTAAATCAATTGTACCTCTTTTTTCAAGGTAGCTTGTAAATATTTCTTGTTGTTCACCAACGTCTTTTGTTTTATTTTTATATTTTGAAAGGATATTTTTTGAATAATCTGCTGCAAATAAATAATCTTCCAATGCGACTTTTACTTTTTTATCTGCTCTTGGATTTTGCGTATCTATCTCAGCTGTTACATTGCCTTTTTCATCAGTTAATTGTAATTTAGTAAGAGGTGTTTGACCTTTGCCCTGCTCAATAGTATATTTCATACCTGCACATCTTAAAAGAGGCGGGTCAATTTCACCGAAAACCTTGGATGATGTTGCATTTAATAATGCTACTATATCTTTTTCCGAAATTTCAGCTGATACAAATTTGCTGTTATACGGTAACATTTCATATTTTAAATTGTAGTTTGTAATTTCGTTAACAGCACCGCTTTTAACAATGTTTGACGAGAACAAAACAGCTTTAACACCTTGCGGTTTACCTTTTTCCAAAATTGAATCGGCAATAACATTGTGCAATGGATTTTCTGTATATCTTTCTTCAAATTCACATTCTGCATCATAACCGTTTGTTACTGTTGCCAAGTGTTTTTTTTCACCTAACGTTTTTGTTATTAATTTTGTTACCACATCATCTTCTTCAAAATCAGAAACATTTGCCAATTTGTTTTTAATTGAATTTTCTCTGATTACACCGTTTTCATCAAAAACAACATCTAAAAATCCCGCTTTCTCATTTAATTTTCCTGCTTGTGTGATAACAACATTTTCACCGCGTTTTGATTTTACGAGATTTAATTTATTTTCACCGCCTTTATCTTTACTGTTAACACCATCAATAATGGCATGTGAATGACCGCCGACAATAATATCAATACCTTCTGTTTCTCTGGCAACTCTAAGGTCTGCTTGTTCACCGTAACCTAAATGAGATAACAAAATTATTTTATTAATACCTTGTTTTTCAAGATTTTGAGCTTCTTCATTAATAGCTTTTATTGTTTTATCAATATTCTTTACTCTTACACCTGATTTTGCATCTTCTGTTATACCAACTTCTGCATCGAAAGGTGAAGCTCCTATTACTGCAAATTTATGACCACCTTTCATAAATACCGCTGATTTTACAAGTTTTTTATCTTTTATGCTTTCTTGTAATTTGCAGTTTTCACCAATTTTAAGATTTGCAGAAACAGCTGTTGCATCTATATTTTTCAGATTTTCAGCTAAACGTGCCGTACCGGGAGCAAACTCATGGTTACCAAGAGTTAGCGCATCAAATTTCATCAAGTTCATAACTTTCGAAATAAGACCTATTCTCTTTTTATCTTTTCCGTAAAAACAATCACCCGCAGTTAAAGTAAGAGTAGCATTGTCGTCATTTGATTTTTCAAATGTGTCTTTTGCATTTTTTAATTTTGCAAGACGATTAATATCACCATGCATATCGTTTGTATAAAACACGCTTAATTGAACATCATTCTTATTAATTGCTTTTTGATGAGCAAAAAAATTATTCACACAATCCATGAAAAATCAGACCTGACCTACCTTGAATATATAAAGTATTATTTTTTATGAAAATTGCACGTATATGTA
>JAFWGJ010000111.1 GCA_017512405.1 bacterium
AAATCTAACTATGAAATAGCCCAGATACTTACAATAAGCGAACATACTGCCAAAGCTCATGTTTGTAATATTATACAAAAACTTGTTGTTGATGACAGAACTCAGGCAGCTGTAAAAGCGTTAAGAGAAGGATTAGTTTAAAATGTTAATTGTAAAAATAGTAGTCCTGCTGTTAATAACACAATTGATAGTGCTAATAAACGGCAGTGTGTCTTATAAATAAAATTTAACCTAATTCGTGTGCTTTGTTTGTTGTTTTTTGAATAACTTCATTAAACAAGTCGGAACTATTTAAAATTTTCATGGTATTTATGCCGACTTCTGTGCATCCGCCTTTTGTAGCAACACTTGCAATTAAATTGGTAAGAGGTTTTTCCCTGTTTAAAGTCATTTTAGCTGAACCAAGAGCTGTTTGAACGGCAAGCAATAAAGATTTATCGTAATCAAGTCCTAATTTAACACCGGCTTGAGCCATATCTTCAAAAATTTGATAGAAAAATGCAGGACCGGAACCTGAAATTGCGGTAACAACATCGATTTGATTTTCTTCAACGCTGATAACTTTGCCTACACATTTCAAAATATTTTCAACTTTTTGAACATCTTCATCTGTGGCAATAGCACCTTTAGCAATAGCACTAATTCCTTCATTAACTAATGCAGGAGTGTTTGGCATAACTCTGATTACCGGAATATTACCCAATACATTTTGAATTTTTTTTGTACTCACACCTGCTGCAACAGAAACGATTAGCTTTTTCTCATCAATTATATCTTTTATTTCATTTAAAACAGTTTCTACTTGGTTTGGTTTTGTAGCAATAAAAATAACATCTGCAAAATCAGCAACAAATTTATTATCGCATATAACCTTTATGCCAAGTTCTTCTTGTGCTTTTTGCGCTGATATATCAGAGCTTGTAGATGCAGTTATTTCAATATTGTTGTTACCTGAAAGGACTCCTTTAATGATAGCTTTTGCCATTTTACCGCATCCGATAAAGCCTAATTTGTTACTCATTGTTACCTTACCTTTATATTCCATGTTGACTATTAATTGTTTTTTATTTACGATAAAGATAATAATACAAAAATGAGCGAAAAGGAATGAAAAAATGAAACGCACATTAGAAGGAACAAAATTAAAAAGACAACACACTAGCGGTTTTAGAGCAAGAATGGCAACTTCAGGCGGACAAGAAGTTATCAACAGACGTCGTGCAAAAGGAAGACATAAATTAGCAATTACAGCTTCAAAACGTGCTTAGTAAAAAATACAGATTAAAGAAAAGATCAGCATTTACAGCTACATACAGGGTAAAAAAATCATTTTACCTTGAGGGTGTGGCTGTTTTTGTCGGTTTTAGGAAAGAAAATACGGAAGAGCCTACCAAAATAGGCTTTGTTGTAAGTAAAAAAACTCATAAACGTGCAGTAAAAAGAAATCGATTAAAAAGATTAATGAGAGAAAATTACAGATTGTTTTTGAAAAATAATGAAACAGGAAACGCAAATTTATATAAATCATTGATTTTTGTTGGACACGAAAGAGCATTAAAGCTTAACTTTAACAGAATAAAAGAGGTTATGAGATTGCTTTTGGAGAAGATAGATGATTGATGGCATAGTAACACCCGATTATCAAGATATTGATTTGGTAATGCCCCATGCACCGTATCCGATTTACCCGGGTGGTTTGCTGGATGAAGGTAAAAGCCATGTACGGTATGCACTTCCGTCAATACAAAGTCCGACATTAACGATTGTTGATTATATATATGCAGAGGATGGAACTCCTGTCATAAAACCCGGACATTATACGGTTGAACTTTCGGAAACAAAAGAAATGATTTTGCTTATACAGGCTTATGATGTAATTGCAAGAATTCCTGTATTTTTACTGGAAGAGGATGAAACAGAAGCTCAAAAACAATACGACAAAAAAGAGCAAAAAAAAGCTAAAAAGGAAAAGAAAAAAAGAGAACGAATACAAAAAAAGTATGATGAATTCGGAATAAAGCCTAAACCCCCTTATGTTTATTCAAATGCGGAGATAGAATTTGTAAAAGACGGCAGTTATTATCTTATAAAGTATGAAAAAGGTTCAATTCGTGCATGGGGTGCAATCAAACAAATGAACTATTGATTTTAAAATATTGTCATGATATTATTTGCACATAATAAATACATAAGTTTTGAAGGTGGTGAAAAAAGCGATGCCAGAAGTAAAAGTAGGCGAAAACGAATCAATTGAAAGCGCATTAAGACGTTTCAAGAAAAAAATTCAAAAAGCCGGCGTTTTATCAGAAGTGAAAAAACGTGAACGTTACGAAAAGCCAAGCGTAAAAAGAAAACGCAAATCAGAGGCAGCTCGTAAAAGAAAAGTATAAAAATAAAAAAGCAGGTTTTATTCGTTTTAAAATCTGCTTTTTATTTTATTGTACAAATGTTAATTTTTGTAACAAAATTTGGTTAAAATCTTAAAGTTCATGTGAAAAATTGCCGTAAAACAACATGTATATAGTGGATACATGTGTATAAGGAGCAAATTATGGGAATCAGTACTTATCATTTTATAGTAAGTGATGCAAGTCAAAAATCACATTCAGTGATAGATAATATGGATTTTTCAGTAAATCCAAAAGCTGCAACATCAAACGGTGGTGTTGATGCTTCTTCTTACGATAATTCAGATGAGGTAGATAGATCTGTAACGGCAAGCGAAATTGTAAGTGCAATTGCAACCGGTTTAAGTTCTTTCTCACAAATCAATTTTGGTTCTTCAAACGGTGGTAATAGTAATAGATCTACCGTTGCTGGAGGTGGTGACGGTAATGCTGATTATGTATCAAAATCCGCAGATGGCTATAATAAAACTCTTGAAGCGTTTGAATCAGAACAAAGTGGTCAAAATAGATCTGCTTTGCAGACAGCAAGATCGCTTGCTCTTGATAATTTTAATAATACGAATGATTCTATTAGGGCACTTGAGGGCGAAAATGAGTCTTTATCAAAAATGGTAGATGGTGATATTGAGGGAGCCCTTAATCAGATAAAGAATGGTATGCAAGATGCTGAAAACAATAGAAATCATGCAGAAAGTTATTTAGAAGAACGTAATAATGATATAGCAGTTATTGAAGCTGCATTGTCAAATGTAAGTACTGA
>JAFWGJ010000112.1 GCA_017512405.1 bacterium
ATAATCAAAAGTTTCTAATTAACCAAATTTTAACCAATTAACCAATTTTAACCAAACAATTTAAAACCAAACCAAACAATTAACCAAAACCAAAAACCAAATTTAAAGCCGCCCATCGGGCGGCATTTTTTTTATTATAATGCTTCAAGTGCAGCAATTTTCATTGTTTGAACATCAGGTTTTTTGCCCGTCCATATTTCAAGAGCCTTAGCTCCCTGATGAATTAACATATCCAGACCATTAACAGTTTTTAAACCGCATTCTTCCGCATATTGTAGTAAAAGAGTTTTTGTCGGATTATAAATAACATCATAAACAATAGCATCTTTATTCATTTTTTCAACATCTAATTTTGTAATTGGAGACATATCCATTGAGTTGCCTCTCATACCGACAGGTGTGCAATTTACCAGAATGGAAAGTTCGGATAAATCTCTAATCATTTGTATTTGATAACTATTAAATTTAATTTCAGGAAAAGCTTCTCTAATAGAATTAATCATGCCTGCCGAGTTAATTATATTTCTTGAAAAATAGTCAATTTCTTTTATTCCTGCTTGAATAAGACCGATAGACGCAGCTCTTGAAGCTCCTCCGGTTCCTATAATACCTGCTTTTTTACCTTTTAAATCACAATTTTTGGGTAGTGCGGCATAAAAACCGTATATGTCGGTATTATATCCTTTTAAGCTTTTATCTTCCATTATCTTGATTGTATTGGCACAACCTGCAATATCTGCCGTTTCGTCAATTTCATCGAGAAAAATTGCAATAGGAACTTTTAAAGGTATTGTTACATTAAAACCATTGTAGTCATTAGATTTTAGGAATTTTAATCTGTCTACTAAATCTTCCGGCGGAGTTTCTAATATATCGTAAGTTCCTTTTACACCAATACTTTCAAATCCTGCTTTTTGTATGATTGCAGAAAGTGAATGTCCCAGAGGATAGCCAATTAAACCCAATTTATACATCTTCTAACTCCTTTGAATATTTGCAGGTTTTTGATGAACACTCCACAAAAGTTCCTTTTTTTAATACTTTTTTTACAAGTAGTGAACCGCAATCAGGGCATACATCACCGGTTGGTTCATTCCAAAGTACAAAATCACAGTCAGGATATTTATTGCATCCGTAGAATATTTTTCCGTATTTTGATTTGCGCTGAATTATTTCACCGTTATGACATTTTGGACATTCAACGCCTGTTGATTTAACGACACGTTTTCTGTTTTTGCATTCTTGATTAGTACATTCTGCATACTTGCCGTATGGACCTACTTTATATATCATATCAGAACCGCATTTTTCACATTTTTCCTCACATATTTCAGGTTCTGCGGATACTTCTTCAGGTTTTGTATTAAGAGGCATCATTGTCTTACACTCAGGATATCCTGAACATCCCAAAAATTGTGAGCCGAAACGGCTTGTTCTTACAACCATTTTCTTGCCGCAGTTAGGGCATACAACATCACTTTCAATACTTATGCGTTCCATATTTTGTTTCGCATCTGCTACTACTTTTACAAAAGGTTCATAAAAATCTTTTAAAACTTTATTCCAATCAGCTTTTTTGTCGGCAATATCGTCTAATTTAGCTTCCATGCCTGCCGTAAACTGGTAATCCATAACATTTTTAAAATGTTCAACAAGTTGTTTTGAAACTGTTCTTCCCAAAAGTGTAGGGGCAAGAGCTTTTTCAATTTTTTCCACATAACCCCTAGATTGAATTTTAGTAATGATAGGAGCGTAAGTTGAAGGTCTGCCTATACCATATTCTTCAAGAGCTTTTACCAGTGAAGCTTCGCTGTATCTTGGCGGAGGTTGTGTAAAATGCTGTTTAGGATTAATTTTTTTACGCTTTAATATATCACCTTTTTTTAATTCGGGTATAGATTTTTTTATTTCTTCATCTTCTTCTGAATATAGTTTTAAAAATCCGTCAAACTTAACGGAGCTTGTACCCGATTTGAAGGTGTAATCACCTGCTTTTATGTCGATAGAAGTGTTTGCAATGAGCGCATTTTGCATTTGAGATGACATAAATCTATCCCAAATTAGTTTATATAAACGGTATTGTTCACTGGTCAAGTGTTCTTTTAATGATTGAGGAGTTCTTTCAGGGTATGATGGGCGAATAGCTTCGTGAGCATCCTGAACATTCTTTTTCCCTGCTTTTACATAATTATTAGGCGTTTCCGGATAGTATTTATCACCGTAATTATTAATTATGAATTCCTTTGCCATTGTCTGTGCATCATCAGAAATACGAACCGAATCGGTTCTCATATATGTAATAAGACCGACTGCACCGTCTGAACCAAGTTCAATACCTTCATATAATTTTTGAGCTATCTGCATAGTTTTGGCAACACCATAACCCAGTTTGGAAGATGCTTCACGTTGTAGTGTTGAGGTTATAAACGGCGGTTGAGGTTTTCTAGTGGTATCTCTTTGAGTCACTTTTTCAACCAAAAATTCTGTTGATGTATTGTTTAAAAAGTCAGTAATTTTATTTGCAGATTCTTCGTTTGGAATTTCTATTTTTTTATCTTGAAATTTTTGAAGTTCAGCTTCAAAAGATGTTTTTTCTTTTTCAAGCTCTGCTGTTATTGTCCAGTATTCAACAGGTTTAAAAGCTTCTATTTCATCTTCTCTTTCGCAAATCATACGAAGCGCAACGGATTGTACTCTGCCTGCTGAAAGATGGTTGTTTCTTAATTTTTCCCACAAAACAGGACTGATTTTGTAACCTACAAGTCTGTCCAAAATTTGTCTTGTTTGCTGGGCTTTAACCCTGTCTAAATCAATACTGCGTGGATTTTCTACGGCATGTTGAACAGCCTTTGGTGTAATTTCATTAAATTCTATTCTTTGAATTTTATCATCACTTATATCTAAAACTTGTCTTACATGCCAAGCTATTGCTTCTCCTTCACGGTCAGGGTCTGACGCAAGATAAACTTTTGCGCATTTTTTTGCTATTTCATTAAGCTTATCTACAACCTTTTTCTTTTCGGGAATTATGACAAAACTAGGTTCAAAATCATGAGCAACATCAAAGCCCAAAACATTTTTCGGAAAATCTCGTATATGTCCAAAACTTGCTTCAATAGTGTAATTTTCTCCCAGTATTTTTTTTATGGTTTTTGATTTTGCAGGAGATTCCACTATTACAAGTGCTTTTTCATTCTTTTTACTTGCTTTTTTTGCGGTTTCTTTTGTTTTTGATGCTGTTTTTGCCATAATTATATTTTTTGGTACCTGTCTCCCTCTACTTGTTTTATTATGCCTTTAAGCTCCAAAGTTGTCAAGTTCATCAACAAATCTTCCGTTGAAATATTGGTTTCATTTTGAATTAAATCAAAGCCTTTCGGTTCTATTTCTATTGATGATAATATTTTTTGTTCATCATCCGTTTGTTCCGTTAAATTTAATTTTTGTTGCTGTGGTTGTTTTATTTCCCAGTTTAAAGCATTTAATATATCATTACTTTCTGTAACTATTGTTGCTCCGTTTTTAATTAATTTATAAATACCTTGGGTATTTGGATTTGAAATTAATCCCGGAATACACATTAATTCTCTTCCTTGTTCAAGAGTCAAATTTGCACTGATTAAGGCTCCGCTTTTTAATCCGGCTTCTGCAACTATTGTTCCGTATGATAAACCTGTAACTATTCGATTTCTTTCCGGAAATCTGAATTTTAGCGGTTCAAAAGTCGGATAATATTCACTAATAATTGCGCCTGCGCCATTTTCTATTGATTTGTATAAAGCTCTGTTGCTTTCAGGATAAGTATAGTTAAAACCGCTTGCAATTACACCTATTGTTTTTAAATTGTTTTCTATGGCTGTATGGTGTGCAGTTGTGTCAATTCCGGATGCAAGTCCTGAAACTATGCAAATATCAGTGTTTATTAAATCCTTCAATATGATTTTCAGCGATTCTTTTCCGTTAAACGATGCTTTTCTTGATCCTACAACTGCAAGTGTTTTGTTTAAATTACAAGATTCTAAATCTCCTTTTATATATAACACCGCAGGCGGATTATCAATTTGTTTAAGCATAAACGGATATTTTTCATTTTCAAAAGTTACTACTTTAATATCGTTTTGAATAACATAGTTGTAAATTTTATCAATGTCTATTTTATCCCGCAAATTAAGAAAATTTTCAGCTTTCTTTTTGCTTAAATTTTCTATTTGGGTTAAATCATTGTATGTAGCGTAAAAAGCTTTCTCAATATCCTGAAAATGATTATACAGTTTCAGGATAAAATCAGAATTTATTTGTTCTATTGACGATAACGCAACCCAATACTTGTCATTCATAAGTTTAGTTTAGCATAAATTTTTGTTCGGGCAAAATTTTAAAATTTTTCAAATTCAGCTTCAATAACACAAAGTTCGTCATCTGTATTTTTGTTTTTTACTGAAATTTTTATAATATTTTCATCAATTTGAACTTCTGACAATACTGTATTTCCGTATTGAATTTCTTTTTTATAAACCATATCAAGAACTTTTAGCTTGTATGTATCTCTAAATTCTTTTGGTAGAGCTTCAAATGCCCAAACAATATAGTTCATATTATTTACGTGTTTGTTTACATCAATATCATCAAAGCGAACTTTAAATTCTTGGCTGTAATCAATTCTTTCAAGTGGATGAACTTTTAAAAAACTTAAATCATCTTCACGTTTTTCAACTTTTGGAAATCTGTCAGGGAATATTTCACCGGGTGAATGCATTGATTTATCTGCAAGGTTTACAAGTGTCCAGTAACTTATTACTCTGCCTATTAATTCTTTATTTTCGTTGTTATAAATATCGAAATCACGGTGGGCAAATAATTTATTATATCCCCTAGCTTCTGTTTTAATAAGTAAATTTTCTATATTTTGAGGATAGTTGTTAAATTCCATGTGGTATTTTAATAAAAACCAACCTAAATTTTTTGGATATACTTCGTTGTAGCCAAAATGTGCTTTATCAGCTGCAACTGTTGCTACATCTTGTAGAAAATTTAAAAATGCTGACGGTTTAAGCATTTTATGGTAATCCATTTCGCTGTATCTTACAAATATTTCTTTATTATAATAATATGGTGATTGTTCGTTTATCATAGCGATTTATAGTACTCCTTTATTAACTTGCAGTCGTCTTCAATATTTGGACTTTCGCAAACGATAGCCCCTTTTATATCAAATTTTTTCATAGCTTTAAGTAAATCTTTGTAATTCATATCAGATTCTTCAAGCGGTAAGTGATTTTTTTCTCCTTTATCTGTATATGCAATCCCTGCGAGGTGTGCGTGAAAATTGTTTAGAGCAACATCACCTAATTCCGTTCCGATTTTTTCTAATATATTACAAAAATCTTCATAAGTGTTAAAACCTCCGCCGCTTCTTGCGTGTACGTGGGCAAAATCTACACAAGGCAATACTTGTTTAAATTCTTTTGATAATCTTACAATCTCGTCGACATCGCCCCATTGTGTTCCTTTGCCTGTTGTTTCAGGTCTTATCCATATTTTATTGTTTTCTTTTTCTAATATTTCAACAATTTTTGATGTTTGCTCAACGACTCTTTTAAATACAACTTCTTTATCGTTACCAAGATAAAATGCCGCGTGGTAAGTTATACTGTATCCGCCAAATTCGTTTGCAACCATTGCGGTATCCACAATTCTTGTAATACTTGCATCAATTTTTTCAGGTTCTCTTGCATTTAAGTTTATATAATAAGGTCCGTGTGCAGTAAAAGTGAATTTTTTAGAGGCTTCTTTTAGGAGTTTTCTTGAATTTTCACTCATTCTAACACCCTGAACAAACTCAACTTCAATACCGTCAAGATTCATTTTTTCCAATACTTTCAAAGCATCTGAGTAACCAAGTTTTTTATCTGTTCGCAGCGGCATTCCTGCTGTTAGAAATTTTAATTCATCCATTATTCAAACATTTCTCCAACCTGAGGTCTTAGTATCCTTACAAAATCTTGTGCGTTACCTACAAAAAAACTGCCGAATTGAATTGCTTTAGGGCAAATAAAACCTTTGCCGGTTGCAATATAAAATCTATCGGAATCTACCCTTGTAATAGTTCCGGGTTTATATTTAGAGGAATCTTTATCAACAATTTCCGACATAAATATTTTTATCATATTACCTCTAAATGTTGTTGATGCAATTAAAAACGGATTTAAACCTCTTATAAATCTGTCAACTTCTACGGCTGATTTTGTATAATCTATATATAAATCTTCATCTTTAATGCTCATCCCTGAAACAAACTCACCTTCCGGCTGCTTTTGTCTTGGTAATTCACCTTTTACTTCAAATTCTTTTAATACTTCTGCAAGCATTTGCATTCCGAGCATATTAAGTCTGTTAAACAGCGTTCCCATTGTCTCTATTGGAGAAATAGGAACTTTTTTCTGAACAATAATATCTCCAGTATCAAAATTTTCGTCCATAAAGTGAAGTGTTACACCGGTTTCAGCTTCACCGTTTATAATAACCGTTGAGTATGGATTGCCGCCCCTGTATTTAGGTAATAAAGACGGGTGAATATTAATAAAGCCTATTTTTGGTATATCTAAAAGAACTTTTGGAATTTTGTAATTAAATGATGCAACAACGGCTGCATCAATATTTAATGTTTTTAAGTATTCCAGAAATTGTTCATCCTTTAAGCTGTCCCATTCAATAAAATTTAATCCTCTTGCGAGAACAAATTGTTTAAAATTGTTATATGTATTATGTGTTTTTTTAGGTCCCATAACCCCGACAATGTTTATGCCTTCGCTCAATAGACCGTCTAAACAAACATAAGCCATATCCGGTATGCCGACAAATAATATTCGTTTTGTTAATTTTTCACTCATTTTTTATCTCAAAAAAATAAGGGGCTTTTGCCCCTTATTTACTTATTATTTTAAACCAAAGCAGCGTATGCTTCTGCTTGTGTTTTTAATGTTTCAGCTTTATCTGTTTCTTCCCAAGGTACTTCTAAATCAGTTCTGCCCATGTGTCCGTATGCAGCAAGTTTTTGATAGAATTTACCACCGTTTTTAGCAGGAAGATTTCTTAAATCAAATTTGTTGATAATGCCAACAGGTCTTAAATCAAAGTTTTTATTTACCAATTCCGATAAATCTTCATCTGAAATTGTACCTGTTCCGAATGTGTCTACCAAAATTGAGATAGGTTCTGCAACACCAATAGCGTAAGCTAATTCAATTTCGCATTTTTCTGCTAAACCTGCCTTTACAATGTTTTTAGCAACATATCTTGCAGCATAAGCAGCTGAACGGTCAACTTTCGTTGGGTCTTTTCCTGAAAAAGCTCCGCCGCCGTGACGAGAGTATCCGCCGTATGTATCAACAATAATTTTTCTGCCTGTTAAGCCTGCATCACCTTGTGGTCCGCCAATTACGAAACGACCTGATGGATTAATTAATATGATTGTATTTTCATCAGGCTTGATAGCTTCATTTTTGAATACATAATCAATTACGTGCTGTTTTAAGTCTTTTTCAATTATAGCTTGAACTTTTAAATTATCACTTTCTGTTCCGATAACAGGATCGTGTTGAGTTGAAATAAGAATTGTATGAATTCTTGATGGTTTTCCGTTTACGTATTCTACTGTAACTTGTGATTTGCCATCAGGTCTTAGGTAATCAACAATACCTTTTTTTCTAACTCTTGATAATCTATATGATAATTTATGAGCTAAACTGATAGGTAAAGGCATTAATTCAGGTGTTTCATTACAAGCATAACCAAACATAATGCCTTGGTCGCCTGCACCTATATCTTCTGTTTCACTGTTAGAAGTATCTGCGTTGTTATCTCTTGATTCAAGAGCTTTGTTCACACCTCCTGCAATATCTGTTGACTGCTCATCAATACTTGTTAAAACTGCACAAGTTTTATAATCAAAACCACCGCCGTTTTCACCAATATAGCCGATATTTTTGATAGTGTTTCTTACAACTTGCGGAATATCAACATAACAATCGGATGTTATTTCACCGCAAACAAGAGCCATACCCGTTGTAACTGTTGTTTCTGCTGCTACACGTGATTTGTTGTCTTTCGTTAAAAATTCGTCCAAAATTGCGTCTGAAATTTGATCGCAAACCTTGTCAGGGTGTCCTTCTGTTACGGATTCTGACGTAAATAAATAATTTTTTGATGCCACTTTGCATTCTCCTTAATTTATATGTACTCGCCGGTAAGTTTTTTATTTCCAACCCGGCACGCCTTTGTTAACAAATATACTATATCAAAGATGCTTAAAAAGCAACTTTTAAGTGTTTTAGTTAACTTTTATGAAAGAGTTGATTGTTTTTTGTAATAATACTATAATTTAATTATGAAAAGCTTTATTCAACCCGATAAATCCAAATTGAACCAAGTTCCGATAAGTGAATTTGCAGATTTTATAACAAACGATATTAAAGGTTCTAAAACGGAATTTTTGGTTAATAGTATTGAAAAATGGATAAAAGATAATTTTGATAAAACTGTTCACGCAAATGATTTAATGCCATCAAAGCAACTTATGGCAGACTTACTTGATATAAGTACAGGGACTGTCCAAAATGTATATAGGCAGCTTGAAAATAAAGGCCTTTTGTATTCAAAACAATGTGTAGGAACATTAATAGCCGATATCGGTAACAAAAATGTTACTATGAGAAAGTCTTCTTCAAAACGAGAGCTTGCTGTCGAACTTATAAAAACATTTATTGTAAAAAATAAATTTAAAATAGGCGAACAACTTCCATCCGTAAGAGCTATTTCACAGTATATAAATATTCCTATAAATACTACCGGATGTGCTATGGAGAATTTGGTTCAATTTGGTATAGTTGAAAAGACAAGTAATAAAGACCAATGCTGGATTTTGAAAAATAATAAATTCGAAATTAAGCTGGATGAAAAATTATCTTTAATTAGCAGAGTTGCAAATGATTTAAAGAAATATATAATGAAAAATCTAAAAATCGGTGATAAGTTACCAACGCATTCAGAACTTGCTAAAATGACAAAAGTTAGTGTTAAAACTATTCATAGTGCTTTGGAAATACTTATAAATGAAGGTATTTTACTTCCAAAACGAGGCAGGTACGGTACTTGTATTGTAAAAATGCCGTATGATTCAGATTTGCAGCCTCAGGCGGAAACAGCAATTTTTGCGAAATCACAATTTACTGCAAGATATCATTATAATCGTATTCAAGACGCTATTAAAAATATGATTATTGAAAAATATTCAATTCATTCAAAACTTCCGTCAATTATGGAAATGGCAAACCTTATGGATGTTAGTCCAAATACAATAAGAAAAGCCTTTGAAAATCTTGCAAAAGATGGTTATTTAGAATTTTCCAGAGGCAGATATGGCGGAACTTACGTAAAGGCTATGCCTAAATCTCCTGATTCAAAACCGTTTGAATGGGTTGCTGTTAATCCTAAATATGCGGATTATTCGGATAATTAGTGCTTGCTTTATATTTATCAAATAAGTCCGGACGTTTTTCCTGTGTCTTTTTTAGCATTTGTTGATGTCTGAATTCATTTATTTCCTTATGGTTTCCGTTTAATAGAACCTCAGGAACATTCAATCCTCTATATTCTCTTGGTTTTGTGTATTGAGGATATTCTAATAATCCGTTTTCAAAACTGTCTTCTTCTGCTGACTCAATTTTCCCCAAAACGCCGTCTAATTTACGGCTTACGCAGTCAATTAAACATAAAGCAGGAATTTCACCACCTGTTAAAACAAAATCGCCTATAGATATTTCTCGGGGTTTTATAATATCTCGTATTCTTTCGTCATAACCTTCGTAATGACCACATAAGATTATTATCTGATTATATTCGGATATTTCTTTTGCAATGTTATTTGTAAAAGGTTCACCTTGTGGTGTCATCATTATTGTAAGTGATTTTGCAAGCTTTTCTATACCCTCATAAGCATCAACATAAGGCTGTGCCATTAAAACCATACCCGCTCCGCCACCATAAGGAGTGTCATCAACTTTTTTATGCTTATCAAGAGTGTAATCTCTCGGATTTATAGTATTAACGCTTATTATATTTGTTTCACAAGCACGTTTTAAAATACTGTAATTACAATAATTTTCTATTAATTCGGGAAATAAAGTTAAAACATCAAATTGCATTATTCTATCAATCCCTGAATTTCATTTATAATAACTTTTTTGTTTTTTAAATCAACTTCCGGAACGATTGCGTCTACAAAAGGTACCAGTGATATTTTTTTTGATAAACTTTTTACTGACAATAAATCGTTAGCTCCGTTTGAGGTAACTCCGACAATTACACCGATTTTTTTATCATTTGAATATACATCAAGTCCGATTAAATCGTCAATTAAATACTCACCATCATCTAATGCTTCTTCAAATTCTGATTGAGGAACATATATTAAACAATTTTTGTACATAAGAATATCGTTTATGGAATTTATACCTTCAAATTTTATAATGGCAAATTTATTATTAAATTTTACGGATTTGATGTTAAAAGGTTTATATTCGTTTTCAAAGTATATAAAGACACTCTTCAAGGATTTCAAAAAATCAGCTTGATTTTTTGAATAACCAACTTTTGCTTCGCCTTGAACTCCATGAAAATTTAGAATTTTACCGATAGAAATATAATCTTTATTCTTCATCATCAGCTTTTTTAGACTTTCTGCCGCGAGTTTTCTTTTCTGTTTTTGGTTCTTCTTCGGCAGTTTCAGCTTCTTCTTTTACCTTTTTAGTTTTAGTTGTTTTTTTAGCTTTTGTTTCTTTTTCTTTTTCGTCTTTTTTCTTAAATTCTTCCGGAGCATCTTCACGGTCAGGATTCCATCTGTCAAGCCCCATTTGACTTCTGATTAAACCAATACCTACATGTACACGCCATTCGTCAATTTTTAACTGAATTGCAATAATTTTATGGCAGCCAATCGGCGGCAATGGTAATAATGGTTCATATAGACTTCTTATTGCTAACAGCTGGTCAGGTGAAATAGCAAGTTTTCTTTTCGGAAACGGTAATTTTGGCAGCATCATTTTTTGACGAACCAGATTTATTCCAAAGAATACTTTTTTTGCTTCTAAACCGATTTTTTCTCCGATTACTTCGTGCGCATCAGGATTTGGCAATGGTAACATTGCCTTATATAATACTTCAATTTGCTCTAATTGTTCTTTACTGATAAGTAATTGTTTCTGTTGCTGTGGTCTTTGCGGCCTTTGTGGTCTGCCTCCTCCGCCAGGACGTCTTTGTTGAAAGTTATTTGGTCTTCTTTGGCCTTGTTGAGGACGACCTGAGTTATAACCGCCTTGTCTGTTTTGATTATATCCGCCTCTTGATTGATAACCACCCTGATTGCGGTCGTAACCGCCTCTTGATTGGTAGCCGCCTTGGTTATAGTTGTTTCTTTGCGGTCTGTCATAACCGCCTGAGCTATAACCGCCTTGTCTGTTTTGATTATATCCGCCTCTTGATTGATAACCACCCTGATTGCGGTCGTAACCGCCTCTTGATTGGTAGCCGCCTTGGTTATAATTATTTCTTTGCGGTCTGTCATAACCACCTGAACTATAACCTCCTGCTGAATAACCACCGGAAGAATATCCGCCTTGATTATAACCATTATCAGAACTGTAATTTTGTTGCGTTTCTTGTTGTTCTTCTTGGTTATGCTCTTCGTGGTTGTGGTTTTCATTGCCATCTGAATTACCACCTGATGGCATCATACTTTTATCGGGGTATAAGCAATTAGGACAGATAACTCTTTTAGGGTTTTTGGTTTCAAATTCGGTACCGCATTTGATACACTTGTTCACATACATAAGACATGCCTCTTCATAAACTAAAAATTAAATCTAAAATCCTCTCAAAGTAATGTAACGGACTAATTTCAACTTAAAAATAATATCTAACACTATAATTTCTTTACTATATTATAACAGAAAAAATTTATTTTTCCAATAAAAATGTTACAGGACCGTCATTTATAAGTTCAACGTCCATCATAGCTCCAAATTTTCCCGTTCCTGTGCTTATTCCGGATTGATTTACAATTTTTACAAATTCTTCATACAATTCATTTGCTTTTTGTGGTAATTCAGCTTTATCAAAACTTGGACGAGTACCTTTTTTGCAATCTCCGCATAATGTAAATTGCGATACAATAAGCATTTCGCCATGAACATCTTTTAAAGATTTATTCATTTTCCCGTTTTCATCTTCAAAAATTCTCAGATTAATTACTTTTTCTGCAAGTTTTATCGCATTTTCAGAATTATCACCCTTTTCAACACCTAAGAGTGCAAGAATTCCTTTTTCTATTTTTGAGTATAGTTTATTGTTAATTGTTACAGATGCTCTCTTAACTCTTTGTATTAAGCATTTCATTTAATTTTATCACCTTTAACTTTAATATTTCAGATATTTCTTTTAATGTTATTGTTGATTTTTCCATATATGATTTTAAATGCTCAAATACTGCTTTTATAGATTCAATTGAGGCTTTATTGTTATCTTGGAGGCAGGCATCCAAATCGTAGCTATATGCTTTATGAATATATAAAAAAATCTTACTTTTTTTACAATATATTTCGGTCAAATCTAAATATATTGTCATTAATTGTTTAAAATACTTTATACAAGTTTCGTTCACTATCTTTCTATTTTGATATTCCTTATCAAAATTTGCAACCAACGTACTTGCAGTAAACTGCATTTTTAATATTTCGCTAATAGTTTTAATTTCAATGTTTATATTTTCAATAATTTTATTTATATCATATTGAAAATCTGAAATTAAATTTTTACGTTCGACTTTTGGTAAATTTTTTAAAATTTCTTCTATTTGAACATCTTTAAATCCATTGATTTTTGCACCAACGAGAGAAGTATTATAAAGATGTATTTCTTGTCCGTATTTTTGTGCAAATTCTTCGAATTGGGATATAAAAGAGGCGTAATCATTGGTTGTTGGAAGCATTTTCCCATTTATGCTTTTTACGAAAAACAGATTGTTTTTTATTCTTTCCAAACGTCCCTGTGCACGGACAAATTTTTGTTCCTCCGTCAGATTTGAATTTTTGTCAAAGAAAGATTCAGCAAAAGATTTAAAATCTTCTACTGAAATATTTACATTACCTGTTGTTTCATCATATTCACAAATTAAACCGGTATTACGTGCATCATGCGCATAGCATTTCCCGTCCAGAAAAGCCAAATCTTGTCCCGATAAAATTATGTTTTTAAATCCTAATATTTTCGCGGAATATAATAATGTATAAGAAACGGTACCGCTTGAATAGTATAGTGATGCATCCGTATTTGAAATATCAGTCCAGATAAGATTTGGAACAGAAGTATGAGATGGATACAATAATATATTTCTGAAATTAGCATTATGTAAAGAATTACAGGTTATTGGTTCTAAAATTAAGTCAATGTTTGATGTATCTAAGCCTTCTACCTGCGACATTTGATTTCCGGTTTCAATAATACTTACAAAATCGGGCATTATTCCGTTTTTAACCAAAGCTCTTAGTGCTTGCCCTACGGAAAATATTATGATATTTTCTCTATACTTTTTTATTATCTCAATATCTCTGTCCAAGCTTGGTCCTGCTGATACTACTAAGGCTGTCTTTTCTTTGTATAAATCTTTAAAATTTCCTAACGGTTGTTCTTTAACTAAATAATCTATATTTTTGCATAGCATTTTTACTGCGGGTGCCATTTTTTGTTTTATGTAGTTATTGTTTATTATGACAGAACCCATTACAAGATTTAATTTTTGCGCAAATTTAGATAAATCTTCTCCAAAAATTGATTTGTATGATGGTAAAAATGCAATGGCTGTTTGGGAATTAATTTTATATTTATTTGTGTATAATTTTTTCATAAGATCAAAATTATTAAATACGTATACATTTTCTTTTGATAATTCCTGTGTAAAATCTGCAACTTCAAGTACAGAAGCAAGAATTTCTATATCAGGTTCATAGATTAAAATTTGTCCTTTTGAATTATTTGCAAATTCTTTAAACAAATATCCTAAACCAAAACCGTAAATGATATGCATTGAGGAAGAATTGTTAGTTAAGCTTAAAAAGATTTCTTTTGCTTCTATTTCAGCACCGTAATTATTATGAAGATATACTCCGTTGTACATTATATTTGGTTCTTGCAGTATTGTATTTACAAAATTTATATCATTTTTTAATGAATTTATTTGCATTATTTTTGATTTTAATTCAGGATTATATCTTGCAATACATTCAAGATTTGCATCCAGTATCGGATTATTATTCAACTTTCCCCCTTAATTGACCGCAGGCAGCGTCTATATCCGCTCCTCGTTCAAGTCTTACTGTAACTTTTTTGCCGGAATGTTCCAGTATATATTTGAATTTCATTACCGAATTATTTGATGGCTTTTTGTAATCATTTTCTATTACAGGATTGTAAGGTATTAAATTAATATTGCATTTCATACCTTCAAGTAATTGCGCAAGATTTTTGGCACAGTCTAATGTGTCTGTTAAATCTTTTATAAGTAAATATTCTATCGTAACACGCCTGCCTGCTATTTCAAAATATTTATCTAAGGCTTTTTTCATTTCCCTAAGAGGATACTTTTTATTGATAGGCATTATTTTATTTCTTATTTCATCAGTCGGTGCGTGTAATGACCAAGCTAATGTAGATTGATTATTAGCTTTTGCGAAATCTTCAATTTTTGGTGCAATACCGCTTGTAGATACCGTAATTCTTCTTGAACCTATTTGACATTCCGTGTTTAATATTTCAATAGCTTTTAAAACATTTTCCAGATTTAATAACGGTTCACCCTGTCCCATAAAAACGACATTTGTAACTTTCAAACCTGTATCACGCTGAATCGTCAGTACCTGTTCAACTATTTCTGATGATGTCAGATTTCTTTTAAAACCGCCTTTTCCAGTCGCACAGAATGAACAATTAACGGCACAGCCAACCTGAGAACTTACACAAGCGGTCAAATTTGCTCTGTTATCAAAGCGCATTAATACTGTTTCGACACATTCTCCGTCAGGATATTCAACTAAATATTTTATTGTTCCGTCTTTGCTTGTTTGTTTTCTTTTTATTGTTGTATTTGTAACCGTAGCAATTTGTTTTAATTCTTCCCTGAATTTTACTGAAAGATTATTCATTTCCTCAATATCGGAAACTGACTTTAAATAAATCCAATTTTGAATTTGTTTAGCTCTGAAATTGGAGGCTTTCAATTCTTTCATTAGAGTTTCTAATTCTGAAATGTTCATTCCGGATAAGACAATTTTATCCATAGCTATAAATCCCCTTTTTCCAGTTCTTTTCTGAAATGTTCTCTAATTTCAGTCATTGCTTTTATTGTTAAAACGATTTTTTGAATACTTTCGTGCCATTCTATGAACGAACAAGTAGGATGAAGCATTTGAATAGGATTATCCGGGTAATCTCTGCAAATCGTAGGTCGGTTTTCATAATCGGAACATTTATTATCTTCGGTTACTTTCTTACAGTAATAGTAATAAACTTTTTCACCGGATTCTTTTAACAATTGTATATATAACGGATATTGCTTTTCAGCATCTTCTTCGTTTTCATAAGGCGTAAATGTAGAAATAAACTCTCTTGCAAATTTATCACCACGAGAAGCTTTTTCAAGTAAAGCCGTAGGCGAAAATTCGCTTATTGCCAATTTACAGCATGCACCGCACATTCCGCATTTAAAACATCGTCTGCGGTCAGTTATTATATTTCTTTGAAGTTGAATGTGTTTTTCAACTTCAACATCAAGATAATTTTTTATTCCATCTTTATCGTGATTTAAGGAATTTATTTCACCTTGCATTGCATTCCACACAGAAACAAATACCTCACGATATTCTTTCACAAGTTGAGTGTAGTGTTCTTTCAATTTATCCATAAAAATATATTACCATAAATCGGTAAATTGACTAATGATAAATTTGAGCAATAACGGCACAATTGAAGAACGAAAGGAGAATTTATGACAGAAATTTTAGAACTATACAAATGTAATATTTGCGGAAATCTCGTAGAAGTTATACAAAACGGGCAAGGTGAGTTGATTTGCTGCGGTAAACCTATGGAACAAATAAAAACGAATAACTCTGATATGGAAGAATTAAATGATAAACATGTTCCGGTTATTGAAAAAGTTGTTGACGGATACACTATAAGAATCGGTTCAACAAAACATCCTATGACAGAAGAACATCATATTAACTTTATACAGGCAATATCAAAAGATAATAAATATATAAAAACAAAATTTTTATCAGTTGAAGAAGAACCTGAGCTTAGTATAAAATGTAAATGTGAAGCTTCATTATGGGCAAGAGCATTATGTAATATTCACGGCTTATTTAAAAAAGAGTTTGAAGAATAAAAAAAGCTCGCAAATGCGAGCTTTTTTTGTATATCTTTGGTTTAAATTATTGACCTAACCATCCGAGTCCAAGAGTACAAATAGTACCTAAAACTTTACCAACAGTGCTTCCAGCCTTAGAAGATGTAGTTTGTTTAGCACCGGTAATCATTTCGATGTTTTCAGCAGCGGAAGTTTTGTTGCCCATACCGAATGAGAATATTTTC
>JAFWGJ010000016.1 GCA_017512405.1 bacterium
GGTCATAATGCTTGCGCAAGAGGAAGCAAGAAGATTAGGTCATAACTTTGTCGGAACAGAACAGGTTTTGTTGGGCTTAATCGGTGAAGGTACAGGTGTTGCCGCAAAAACACTTAAATCAATGGGCGTTAATTTAAAAGATGCTCGTACCGAAGTTGAAAAAATTATCGGCAGGGGTTCAGGATTTGTTGCGGTAGAAATTCCGTTTACCCCCCGTGCTAAAAGAGTTCTTGAACTTTCTTGGGATGAAGCAAGACAATTAGGACACAATTATATTGGTACAGAACACTTGCTCCTAGGTTTAATTCGTGAAGGAGAAGGTGTTGCTGCAAGAGTTTTGGAAAATTTAGGCGTTGATTTAAACAAAATAAGAAGCAATGTTGTTAAAATTTTAGGAGAATCAAAACCTCAGACTGTTTCGTCAGGTGCCGGTTCTTCTTCATCTTCTTCAACGACAAAAGCAAAAACTCCAAGTTTGGACGAGTTTGGTACAGACTTAACGCTTGCAGCAGCTGAATTAAGGCTTGACCCTGTAATCGGTCGTGAAAAAGAAATTGAACGTGTAATTCAAATCTTAGCAAGACGTACTAAAAATAATCCGGTACTTTTAGGTGAACCAGGTGTTGGTAAAACTGCCGTTGTTGAGGGATTAGCTTTAAGAATAGTTAATTCAGAAGTTCCTGATATTTTAGACGGTAAAAAAGTTGTTCAATTAGATATGGGACTTTTAATTGCAGGTACTAAGTATCGTGGTGAATTTGAAGAACGTTTGAAAAAAATTATGGATGAAATTCGTCAAGCAGGCAATGTTATTCTTGTTATTGACGAAATGCATACATTAATCGGTGCAGGTGCAGCAGAAGGTGCTATTGATGCCGCAAATATCTTAAAACCTGCCCTATCAAGAGGAGAAATTCAGGTTATCGGTGCAACAACTCTTGATGAATACAGAAAACATATTGAAAAAGATACTGCATTGGAAAGACGTTTCCAATCTATAATCATTGAAGAACCTACTATTGATGATTCAATCGAAATTATCAGAGGTTTGAAACCTAAATATGAAGAACACCATAGATTAATAATTTCTGACGAAGCTATTGTTGCTGCTGTTAAATTGTCAAGCAAATACATAACAGACAGATTTTTACCTGATAAAGCAATCGATGTTCTTGATGAAGCAAGTTCAAAAGTTCGTTTGAAGGTAAGCTCTTTATCTCCTGAAGGAAAAGAACTTGATAAAGAATTGAGAGCTATTATCAAAGAAAAAGAAGATGCAATCAGAAATCAAGAATTCGAAAAAGCATCTCAACTTCGTGATGATGAAGCCGATATGAAAGAACGTATACGTGAAGTTTCAGAAGAATGGCGTAACGAACACGATGCAAATAAACCTGTTGTTACAGAAGAACATATCGCAGAGGTTATCGGTATGATGACAGGTGTTCCTGTTACCAAGTTGACTGAAAGCGAAAGCGACAGATTATTAAAATTGGAAGATACTTTGCACGAACGTGTAATTGGTCAAAATGACGCAATTGTGGCAATTTCAAAAGCCATAAGACGTGCAAGAGTCGGCTTAAAATCTCCAAATAGACCTATCGGAAGTTTCATCTTCTGCGGTCCTACCGGTGTAGGTAAAACTGAACTTGCAAAAGCTTTATCAGAAGCAGTGTTTGGTTCTGAGGATAATATGGTCAGAGTTGACATGTCCGAATTTATGGAAAAACATGCAACTTCAAAATTAATCGGTTCACCTCCTGGTTATGTAGGTTATGATGATGGAGGAAGCTTAACAGAAACTATCAGAAAGAAACCTTATTCTGTTATTCTTTTTGATGAAATTGAAAAAGCTCATCCTGATGTATTTAATATTATGTTGCAAATCTTAGATGACGGTCGTTTGACAGACTCTAAGGGCAGACATGTTAACTTCAAAAATACAATCATCATTATGACATCAAACGTTGGTGCAAGTATGATTGCAAATCAATCAAAACTTGGTTTTACAACTGCTGATGATGAAAAGAAAGACAAATACGAAAAATTAAAAGATACAGTTAATGAAGAAATGAAAAAAGCTTTCAGACCAGAATTTATTAACCGTATTGATGATATTATTGTATTTGCTCATTTAAGCAAGGAAGAAATCAGAGAAATTGTTGATTTAATGATGAAAGACTTGTTTAAACGTCTTGATGAAAGAGGTTTGAAGATGGAAGTTACCAACGAAGTTAAAGACTTTATGGCAACTGACGGTTATAGCGAAGCTTACGGTGCAAGACCTTTAAGAAGATTAATTCAACGTAAGGTAGAAGATACGCTTGCGGAAGAAATATTAACCGGTAAATATCATGAAGGCGATACTATTGTTCTAGATATGAAAGACGGCAAAATGTTCTTCTCTAAAAAAGGTGAAGAAACTGAAAATAAAGAAGAAGAAAAAGCCGAAGCAAAACAAGAATAAAGAATAAATAATAAAAGCCAAATGTTCGATTTTCATTAAGAAAATCGGACATTTGGCTTATGTTTTATATGTAACAAAAATTTATTATGGTATAAATCATTTATGTTGATTGTGTTATCATGAATCTATACTGATAGAACAAAAGCCGCGGGAAATATAAATAATGAAAAAAATAATAATTACGACGTTAAGTGTCTTAGTGCTTGCTGTTTTAGCACGTTTTTTAGTCTATACTTATAATGGCTGGAAATCTGCTCAGCAAAAGAAAAATGCAGCTGCACCAGGTGTTATAGTTAAGGAAGTTGAAACAAAAGATGTTATAAGAAAATTTGAAGCTCCTGGAAGAATAGTTTCCGTATCAAGGATAGATGTTGTTGCTCGAATCAGCGGCTATCTTACAAAATCCTATTTTAAAGAAGGTGATTATGTAAAAAAAGGTCAAGTTTTATTTGAAATCGAACCTCAAGAATATCAACTGGCAGCAGAAAAAGCAAAGGCAAATTTGAAAAATTCCGAAGCACAGTTAACCTACTATGAAAAGCAATTAGTTCGTGCAAGCGAATTGGTAAAAAAAGATTATATAGCTAAGGCTCAGTACGACCAAACTCTTGCACAAAGGGATTCTTACAGAGCTCAGGTTCAGCTGAATAAAAGCGCGTATCAGGATGCTTTAAGAAATTTGTCTTATACTAAGGTAACAGCGCCTGTTGACGGTCAAGTCGGTATGATAAAAATTACTGTTGGTAACTATGTTACTGCTCAGTCGGGTATGTTGACCACAATAAACAGTATTGACCCTATTTATGTATCTTTTCCTATGGATACAAAAATGTATAGTGAATTACTAAAAGTAGATAAAGACCCGTTTGTAAAACGTAAAGTTGATTTATATTTTCCGTCAGGTATGAAATATAATTATGTCGGAACACAAGATTTTCACGATAACAATGTTGATGATACAACAGGCTCAATAATGATGAGAGCAACTTTCCCAAATCCTGATGGTATTTTAATAAATGGTGATTATGTTTCATTATACATATATTCATCAGAAAAAGAAAATTTACCTGTGGTACCGCAAGTTGCGGTTATGGAAAATCCTCAATACAAATATGTTTATAAACTTGACGAAAAAGGATTGCCTCAAATTCAAAAAGTTGAAACAATGGGGCAAGAGGACCAGGATTGGATTATAAAATCCGGTCTAAACAAAGGTGATAAAGTTATTGTTGAGGGCTTACAGTTTGTAATTCCAGGCAATAAAGTTAGAATACTTTCAGGCGAAGAAATTCAAAAAATGAAAGAAAAAATAAAAGAAGATGAAAAATCTATTCAAAGCGAAAATTAAAACAGGTAAGTAATGGCCGATAATAGCGAAAATAATATAAATTCAACATCACAAAGAGGGGAAAACCCTTTTATTAGCAGACCGAAATTTGCAATAGTAATTTCGTTGGTTATTGTGCTTGCCGGTTTAATTGTAATGACAGGTTTGCCGTTAGAAGATTATCCGTCAATTACACCGCCTCAGGTAAATGTAACTGCAACATATACAGGTGCAAGTTCAGATGTTATAGGAGATACCATTGCAGCTCCTTTAGAAGCTCAATTGAACGGTGTTGAAGATATGGTATATATGACATCAACATCAAAAAATGGCTCATATTCGCTTGACGTATATTTTGAAGTTGGTTCAGATACAGATATGGCGGTAATTAATGTAAATAACAAATTACAGCTTGTTTTACCAAGACTTCCAGCAGAAGTTAGAACTTATGGTTTAACTGTACAGAAAAAACGTGGCGGTCCGGGACTTTTAATGGTTGCTGTTACTTCGCCTAATAATATTTTTGATTCACTTTATATCGCAAACTATGCAGCTATATATATTAAAGATGAATTAGCCCGTATTAAAGGTGCTAGTGATGTTAATGTTTATGGCTCAGCATCATATTCAATGAGAATATGGCTTGATCCTGTAAAACTGGCAAACTATAAACTATCTGCAAGTGAGGTGATTGCAGCAATACAATCTCAAAACACGCAAGCTGCGGTAGGTAACTTAGGTGCAGAACCTCTTGCAACTCCTCAAGATATTAAAGTTACACTGAGAACAAAAGGCAGACTTACAACTCAAAAAGAATTTGAGGACATAGTTGTTTATTCAAATCCAAATGGTTCTAATGTGAAATTAAAAGATGTTGCAAGAATTGATTTGGGCGCAGAAAATTATGACCACGATTCATATATTGGTGGTAAAAAGAATGCTGTTATTGTAATAAGTCAATTACCGGAAGCTAACTCAATTGATTTGGCAAATAAATGTTTTAAACGTTTGGATGAATTAAGCAAAAGTTTTCCAAAAGGTATGGAGTATAAAGTTGAACATGATGAAACCGAGTTTATACGTGAGTCAATTGAAGAAGTTGAACATGCAATCGGACTTGCAATTTTACTTGTTGCATTGGTAACTTATGTTTTCTTAGGCTCTGCAAGGGCTGCATTTATTCCATTGTGTGCAATTCCGGTTTCTTTGGTAGGTGTATTCATATTTTTAGGATTAATAGGATTTTCCATAAACTTATTGATGTTATTCGGTTTGGTACTTGCCGTAGGTTTGGTAGTAGATGATGCGATTGTAGTTTTAGAGAACGTTCAGCGACATATTCAAGAGGGTAAAAAACGCAGAGAGGCAGCTATTGTTTCAATGTGGGAAGTTACGAGTGCCGTTGTTGCGACATCACTTGTTTTGATGGCTGTATTTGTTCCGGTTTGCTTTATGCCCGGGGTAAATGGTAAAATGTTCCAGCAATTTGCTGTTTGTATTGCTTGTTCGGTTGGTTTGTCTACAGTTGTAGCGTTGACTCTTACTCCTGCGTTGTGCGCAATGATATTGAAAGACGAAGGCCACGAAAATGAGCTTGAAATAATTCAAAAATTTGATGAATGGTTTAACAAGGCTCGTGATAAATACATGGAAGCGACGGCATTTTTTGTAAATTCTCCGAAATACACGCTTATGACGCTTGGTGTATTAGTTGTATTTGCCTTTATAATGTCATTTATTATTCCGACGGCATTTATTCCAACGGAAGATAAAGGTGCGGTAATTGTTCAAGTACAACTTCCGGACGGTTCTTCAACATTGAAAACAAAAGAAGTTGCAAAGGTTGTTGAAGATAAAGTAATGAAAATAGATGGCGTTCGTCAAACAATTAATATTGTTGGATTGATGGGCGAAAATACTTCAATTATCATTATGCAATTAAAACCTTGGCACGAAAGAAAGAAAAAAGAACAACAATCAGCAGAAATTGCGAAAAAAGTAAGAGGAATGTTCAAAGACTTTACTTCCGCAATGGTTGTTGCATTTGAACCTACACCAATACCGGGTTTGGGTACTTTTGGCGGTTTTGAATTTCAATTATTGGATAAGGGGGACAGAACTCCGCAACAATTATTTGAGGAAGCTATGAAACTTATAAGAGCCGCTAATGCGGATAAAGATTTAACGTCTGTATTTACAACTTATACGGCAAATTTACCTCAAATTTTAGTTGAAGTAGATGAAAAACAAGCTCTTGCCCAAAAAGTTTCAATAAGCGAAATTTATACTACATTAGCATCAATTTATGGTGCAACTTATGTAAACGACTTTAATAAGTTTGGTCGTGTATATCGTGTAATGATTCAGGCAGATGCTTTATACAGAACCAATGAGAATGATTTGAAGCGTTTATATGTGAAAAATAAACTAGGTGAAATGGTTCCAATTACATCAATCGTTAAATTTTCACCTATCGTTGGGCCTTACAGTTTGACAAGGTTTAATATGTATAATGCTGTAACAATCAATGGTCAAGCGGCCGGTAATATTTCATCAGGTCAGGCAATGAAGCGAATGGAAGAAATTGCTAAAAAGGTATTGCCTGAGGATATGGGTTATGCGTGGTCAGGAACATCTTTACAGGAAAAAGAATCAACCGGTAAGATAGGTGTAATTTTAGGTTTGGCATTGATATTTGTATATTTATTTCTCGTTGCATTGTACGAAAGCTGGACATTGCCGATGGCGGTAATGATGATTGCTCCTGTATCAATGGTAGGTGCATTGTTTGCACAATATGTTTCGGGTTACTCGTTGGATTTATATTGTCAGGTCGGATTAATTATGTTAATCGGCTTGAGTACAAAACAGGCAATTTTGATTATTGAATTTGCAAAAGATGCATATGCTCAAAATGGCGGAGATGAAGTTGCAGCAGCAATGCAGGCGGCAAAATTAAGATTTAGAGCCGTAATGATGACAAACTTTGCATTTATTTTGGGTATACTACCTTTGGTATTTGCATCAGGTGCCGGTGCTGTAAGTCGACATTCTGTGGGTATGACCGTATTTGGTGGTATGACGATGGTTGCTCTTATGGGTACAATGTTAGTTCCGGGATTTTTCGTTTGTATTCAACGAATGAAAAGAAATTCCGGTAAGATGATTAGAGATAACAATAAATTCGTAAAAATAGCAAATGATGTTAAATCGTCATTACATAATTTATTATTGAAAGTGCGCAATGCAGGTAAAAAAGATGAAGAATAAATTTTTATCCACAATTTTAATAGTTCTGTTTTTATCTGCAAATATTGGTTTTGCAGGCGAGGTTAATGCTGTATCTGAAAAATCTAACCAGCAAAATATTTATGATATAAACAACCTTGTTGATGATATTGATTATCCTGATGCGACAAAAGTTGCCCCACAAATTGACGAATTAAAAACATTTGAAACTCCACATGTTATAGAGGGCTCTGTAGAAAAAACTATTGATGTAACTTTAGAGCAATGTATAAAGTTTGCGCTTGGTAATAATCCGAGAATAAGGGAGGCTATTGAGGAAATATCAGCCTCAGATGCAAGAATAAAACAAGCCTGGTCAAATTATTTTCCGAATTTAGACTGGACTTCAAATGTTTCTAAAAACAAAAATATCTTATTTGCGGATGCCATCGGAGCTAGAGATGCGACATACACATATTTTATTCTTGGTCAAATTTCTGTAAGCCAACTGATTTACGATTTTGGAGTTACTCAAAATCAAGTTACAATAAAAAAGTTAGGTTTTAAAACTGCTCAAGAAAACTTGATAAGTGTTGTAAATGATGTAATAAAAGATACAAAAGAAAAGTATTACGCTCTTTTATATACACAGGCTGATTTGAAAGTTAAGCAAGAAAATGTTGACAGGTTTGAATTATTTTATAATCAAGCAAAAGCACTATACGAAATCGGAATGAATCCAAAAGTTGACGTAACAATTGCCGAAGTTAATTTAAGCAATGCAAAAATGCAGTTAATACTAGCGAAAAAAAATACTGAAATAGCTGCGGCACAATTAAATAACTCAATGGGTATAAACTACATGACTCATTTTAACACACAGGAGCGTTTGCGTTATGCTCCTTGTGATATAACTCTTGAAGAAGCTGTCAAAATTGCGGAAGAATCACGTCCTGACTTAAAAATTGCAAAGTTGAGAGTTGAATCATTACGTCAAACATTACAACTGACTAAAAAATCATATTTTCCTCAAATAACAGCTCAAGGTAATTTTGCAATAGGCGGTTCTCATCCGACTTCTACTTGGGGCTACATGTTTGGAGGATATTTGGATTTTCCGGTTGTAAACATAATGAATATCAACAATCAGATAAAAGAGGCAAGGGCAAATTATTCAAAGCAAATGGCTGCTTCTACAAAAGCTGAACAAGATATTCATTTGGAAATTCAAACGGCATATTACAACTTAGTAGAAAAAAGAAATCAAATTCCTGTGGCATTTTTGGGTATGAAACAGGCAAAAGAAAATTATGATATATCTTATGGCAGATACAGAGTTGGAGAAGGTAATCCGATTGAGTTGAAAGATTCTCAGATTACATATATGAATTCACAATTAGCATATTATAATGCTTTATATAATTATAATGCGGCAAAAGCAAATTTGGAAAAAGCAATCGGCAAGAACCTGATGTTTGGTGAAGAAGTCGTAGAATTGAATTTAAAAGATGAAAAATAAAATCCAGTATTTAAACTGGATTTTTATCTAATTATTTAATTCATAAAATGCATTATCAACAATTAATTCGATATCAAAATTTTGTTGAGTTTTTTTTGTATTACTCAAATGTATTAAATATTCTATATTTCCGCAAGGTCCTTTTATTGAAGAATGAGTTAAGTTTAAAATGTTATAGTTAATAGATTTTGCAAAATCTACAACTTTATTCACAACATCATAATGAGTATTTTTGTTTCTTATCACACCACCCTTTTCAACAAATTCTTTTCCTGCTTCAAATTGAGGTTTTATAAGGCAAATTAATTCTTGTTCATCTGCAAGCAGTTTTTGAAAATTTGGCAAAACTTTTTCCAACGAAATAAATGAAACATCACAAACAAGTAAATCCGCAACGGGTTCATTTTCAGAATAAATATCTTCTTTTGAGCATATTTTTAAATTTGTTTTTTCAATGGTTTTAACTTTGTCATCGCTTCTGATTTTCCAATCCAACTGACCGTAACCCACATCAACAGCATAAACAAATTTAGCTCCGTTTTGAAGTAAGCAGTCTGTAAATCCGCCGGTCGATGCTCCGGCATCAAGACAAATTCTATCTTTAACTGTTACATCAAAAGTTTTAAGCGCCTTTTCAAGCTTAAATCCGCCGCGGGATACATAAGGCATAGATTTTATTCTTATGTCATATTCTTTTTCAATTCTTATTTGAAAACCTGCTTTTGTAATGCGTTCATCGTTAATTAAGACATCACCTGCGAGAATAGCGGCTGAGGCTTTGCTTTTATTTTCAAAATAACCTAAGTCTACAAGGTATTTGTCTAAACGTTCTTTTTTCAAATTTTAAAAACCTTTTCAGCATTTAAAGTTGTTTGTTTTGCAACTTCTTCTACTTCTATTCCTCTTAAATTAGCAATTTCTTGTGCAATAAGCGGAATATATTTAGGCTCATTCGTTTTCCCTCTGTGTGGTACAGGAGTCAGATAAGGAGCGTCTGTTTCTAACATTAGTCTATCAAGAGGTATATCCATTGCAACCTCTTTCATTTTTTTTGCATTTTTAAAGGTTACAACTCCGCCCAGTGCAAGGTAAAAACCTTCTTTAATACATTCTCTTGCAAATTCTACGCTGCCGGAAAAACAATGTAAAAGTACATCAGAACCTTTATTGTATCTTGTTATAATGTCGAAAGTATCTTTGTGCGCTTCTCTGTCGTGTACTGCAAATGGCAAATTAAGTTCATTAGCAATTTCTATTTGTTTTATAAAAATATCTTTTTGTAATTCAACAAAACTTGTATCCCAATAATAATCAAGCCCTATTTCACCAATACCAATAACTTTTCTATTATTTTTTGCCAAAGTTAGTATAGTATCCGCTGTTTTTTCATTCCATTTTTGGGCTTCCTGCGGAAAAACTCCAAGCATGCAAAATACATTTTCATATTTTTCACAAATCTTAAGAACAGGTTCGAAAGAACTTTCATCAGCTGACGGAATTATAATTTTTTTAATTCCATTCTCATTTGCATTTTTAATGATTGTTTCAAGTTCTATGTCTTCAATCATATCAATGTGAGAATGTGTATCAATGAAGTAGTTTTGCATAACAAAATCATTATATCATGACTTATTATTATGCTAAAATATTATTATGGTATCGGCATATGAAGAAGCAGTTTTAAGGATAAAAAATCAGATTGATATAGTTGAAATTATATCAGAAGAAGTTGTGCTTAAAAAGAAAGGCAAGACATACTGGGGTTTATGTCCTTTTCATGGTGAAAAAACGCCGTCTTTTTCTGTAACGGCAGAGCGAGGTATTTTTAAATGTTTTGGCTGCGGCGTAGGCGGTGATGCAATTACATTTTTAATGAAATTGCACAATTGGGATTATGTGCAAACAATAAAATATTTATCTGAAAGATATAATATTCCGCTTCCTGAATTTCATTCCGACGGTGGTAAGAAGAAGGAAGAAAGAGCTTTGATGGTTGAAGCTTGCAAAAAAGCTGTTCAATTTTATCAAGACGTGTTGTTAACTTCGCCTCAGGATAATATTGCAAGAAAATATTTGGCAAATCGTGATATAACTCCGGCTGTTATTTCCCGTTATTCTTTGGGACTTGCACTTAAAGAGCCTAACGAATTATATAAACGTTTAAAGCGCGAATATGACGATTCTATTCTTGCAGACGCAGGATTAATTTTGAAATCAAGTCAAGGAAATTATATAGACCGTTTCAGAAACAGAATTATTATACCGATACAAAACGAAAACGGAGATTATATAGCTTTTGGCGCTAGAGCTATTGAAGACGGGCAAAATCCTAAATATTTAAATTCTTCTGATTCGAAGATATATAATAAAAGTAGAATTTTATACGGACTTTATACAGCAAAAGAAGCGATTAAACAGGAAGATTCCGTAATTATTATGGAAGGCTATTTTGATGTGATATCAGCTCAGGCTCACGGTATACAAAATGCAGTTGCCTCTTGCGGTACTTCTCTTACATTGGAACATGTAAAAATGATTTCAAAATATACAAAAAGCCGTAAAATTTACCTTTCTTTTGATACTGACAAAGCCGGTCAAAATGCCACAAAAAGAGGCGGAGAGCTAATTAAAACTGCTTTTCAGGGCTTAGGCAATATAAAACAATTTGATGAATCACATGTTTCATCAAATGATGATAAATATTCTTGTGAAATACGTGTAATTGCTCCTCCTGAGGGGAAAGATCCAGATGAATTTATTAGAAACGCGGGAGCAGAGGCTTTCAAGGCATATATAGATAATGCGCCGTTACTTTTAGATTTTCAGTTAAATGAATTGTTAAAGAAAAAGTCAGAGATAAGTTCTCCACAAGAAAAATCAGAACTGGTAAAAGAAATTTTACCAATATTGAATGAAATTCAAAATTCCGTAATTCAATCTGAGTATATAAAAATTGTATCATCCGCACTTGATATTGATGAAAAAGTTTTAGAAAAAGAAGTTAGTATATCGGACGGTAACGATTTTGTAATTCCATCTTCACCAATTGGAAATGTAACAATTTCTTCAACAATTGAAGAAATTGCGCAAAAAAATCTGTTGAGTTTGTATTTAATAAATGGGGGCAATATAAAATTTGCTTCGGATTTGTCTGAAAAATTAAAAAGTGTAAATTTTACAAATAAAACGTTAATAATTGTAAAAGATACAATTGACAAATTGATAAAAACCGTAAATAATGTTAGTGAATTGGCGGACATGCTATATGTCGAATTTGCTAATGAAACAGATAAACAAGAATTAATAGCGGATTTAATATATATTTCAGAGGCTTTTGCTAATTTAAAAGAAGAAGAATTATATACCGTGGTTGAAGAAAATATAGAAAAACTCGAACAATGTATTCGGGAAGCAGAACGAAAACAAATAAAAGCTGTATATGAAAATGTAAATAATGATGAAACTGAGGCATTGAAAGTTCAAATGCAGCTCAGGGACAAGTTAAATAAATTAAGGACCGGTGAAGTTAAATGACAAAGAAAAGACAATCAAATTCAATTGTTAACATGATTGAAGAAGAAAATCTGGATATTTTAGGAATTGAAGATGAAAAAGATGTTGACGATGTAGAAGATGTTGCATCTGATGATTCATACATGAATGTTGAAATAAGCACTGATAATATTGAAGATATTGTTTCTGCGGGCAAAATTGACGGTAAAACAAATTATGATGATGTATATATGATGGATACGGATGAGCCTGATAGAGAAGATGATATGGAATTGCCAAAAGGTATCGCAGTTGATGATCCTGTGAGGTTGTATTTACGAGAAATCGGACGTATTAAACTATTATCAGCAAATGAAGAAATAGAACTTGCAAGAGCAATTATTCAAGGCGGAACTCCCGGTGCTATTGCTAAAAGAAAATTAGTTCAGGCAAATTTACGTTTGGTTGTAAGTATTGCAAAAAAATATGTCGGCAGAGGCATGTTGTTCTTGGATTTAATTCAAGAAGGTAATTTAGGCTTAATAAGAGCTGCTGAAAAATTTGACCATGAAAGAGGCTTTAAGTTTTCAACTTATGCAACTTGGTGGATAAGACAAGCTATCACTCGTGCTATTGCTGACCAAGCAAGGACTATTCGTATACCTGTACACATGGTTGAAACAATTAATAAGCTTAAAAAGGTTTCAAGAAGATTAGCGCAAGAACTTTCAAGAAGACCGAATGAAGAAGAAATTGCCAACGAAATGAATGTTTCAATTTCAAAATTAAGAGAAATTGTTAAAATTGCACAAGAACCGTTGTCTTTGGAAACTCCAATCGGTAAAGAAGAAGATTCCCGCTTGGGTGATTTTATTGAAGATCAAGGTGCGGAAGGTCCTATCAAGGCTGTTGCATCAGATTTGTTACGTGAAGATTTAGCAGAAGTATTATGCACACTATCTCCACGTGAAAGGGATGTTTTAAGATTACGCTTCGGTATGGATGACGGTCGCCAAAGAACATTAGAAGAAGTAGGACAATTATTTGGTGTTACTCGTGAAAGAATTCGTCAAATTGAAGCAAAAGCTTTAAGAAAATTAAGACATCCAAACAGAAGCAAACGATTAAGAGAATATGTAGAAATATAGACAAATAAAAAGCATAAACCTTGTGTTTATGCTTTTTTGTAGGATAATATTTATATGAAAAATCCAAATAAACAACAAAAATTATTTTTAATAGCGACAGTATTACTTTTAATAATAGGGATAGCTAATTATATTAATTACTATGCGCCTCCGAAATCTTTGTATAAATTATTGTCTTTTTCTCAATTGACAACAGATGAACAAGAAAAATTATTCAAAAATGTTAATAACAGTAATATTAAATCACAAAAGAGCCTGACAGAAGAAACTCAAAAAGATAATAATTATACTGTAAAATCCTTGGAAAAAGAGGATTTAAGTGAGAATTATATAAATTACGCTGTCGATTCAAATGGTAAATTGGTAAAATGGAATAAACAAAAAATAACTGTATTTGTATCACCATCAGATTATCAAGAACAGATATATAATGCTTTAAGTCGTTATAATACGGTTTTTGACGGATTTTTCAGATTTTATATTTCAAATAAAAGGGAGCTTTCTGATGTAAAAATTGATGTAGTAGATAAATTTAACAGTAATGATAATCCTGATTCATTATATATCGCAGGTTTGACAAGCAACAATTTTACATCTGAGGGCAGACATCTTTCAGGTTCTGTTGTTCAGCTTTTATCAAAGAAACCAAACTCTGATAAAAAGGTTACTAAGAATGAAATGTACAGGGTTGCGCTTCACGAAATCGGACACGCACTGGGTATAATAGGTCATAGTCCGAATGAGAGGGATATAATGTATTCATCAGCAATGGTTAATGATTTTTCCGCTCGTGATATTGCAACATTAAAAATGATGTATTCAAATGATGAAGCGTTAATTAAGCGTGAAACCAAAAATTTTGCATCAACAAAATTAAAAGAAGCTGAGGAATATGCAAAAAAGACCAAAAATAAAGCTATACCATGGGTAAACTTGGGTCGAGTATACTATGATTTAGACAGAAAAGATGATGCTCTGAATGCATATAAAAAAGCATTAACAATAGAGCCGAATAATCCGGTAATATATCAATCAATGGCAGAATGCTATTATTCTTCTAAAAAATACGAAACTGCAATAAAATATTATAAACTTGCTATTGATTGTTCCTCAAATGACGAACAAAAAAATCCGTTGATAAACATGATTGGATTGTGTTATGCAAAAATGGAAAATTTTGAAGAAGCATATATATATTTTAAACAATCATACGAATTTGACAGATATAATAAAATGATGCTGAAAAATTACCTTGTAGCGTGTGTAGAAACGGAAAGAAAGAATGAAGCTCTTGCAGCAATCGATAATTATAAACAAAAATTCCCTATGATTATGGAAGAAGAGTTTATAAAAGATGTTTTAAAATGGGCAAAATAATTTTTTTTTATAAAATACTACCGATAAAAGATGTAATTATAACTTGAAGTATTTGCAGTACTATAATTGCAATTATGGGTGAAAAATCTAGCCCGCCGAAAGGTGGTACGATTCTTCTAAACAAGTCTAAATAAACATCAGTAATAATTCTCAACGTTTTTACCGGTTGAGAATCCCAGTCAATAGTAGGTATCCAAGTTAAGAAAATTCTTATTAAAATAAGAATTCCGTAGAAATAAAAAATTTGATTAATTAAATGAAGTATCATATATATCCTTTAAAAAGCACGGACCGCTTAAAGGCAGTCCGTGCTGAGTTTATTACATTTGAGAGTTTTTAAAAGTATTCATACAATCGCAATGTTCTCTTGTTTCAGGAATTGCTTCAATTACTCTGAATAGCAAGTTTTTAACATTTTCAAGATTTTCGTTAAATACTCTGCAAACTTCGTGATGTGAAACCGGAGGTACATCACCAACAAGACCGCAATCGTGGTCTGTAATTAATGAAATATTTAACGGGCACATATCCATTTCTTTAACCAAATAGTTTTCAGGGAAAGCAGTCATACCGATTACATCCCAGCCTTGGTTTGTAAAGAACTTAGATTCAGCTTTTGTAGAGAATCTAGGTCCGTTAATAACAGTCATTGTACCTGTTTCATGAACTTTAATACCCAATTGTTTAGCAATATTAATAGCAATTTCTCTTAATTCCGGACAATATAAATCAGTTGGTGACGGATGGTGAACAACCGGTCCTTCGAAGAATGTTGATTTTCTTCCATCAGTCCAATCTACGAATTGATCACAAATAACGAAATCACCGGGATTGATATGTTTTTGTAAGCTTCCTGATGCGCAAGGAGAAATAACTCTTTCACAGCCTGCATATTTCATTGCCCAAACATTAGCTCTATAATTAATTAAATGCGGTAATATAGTGTGATTTCTTCCGTGTCTTGGCATGAATGCTACTTTGTGTTTACCTATTTTACCTATCATAAGGTTATCACTTGGCATACCATAAGGTGTTTCTACTTTAACTTCTTCAACGTTATCAAGAAATTTATAAAATCCTGAACCTCCGAAAACGCCTACGGTTGCTAAATGTTTTTGTTCCATTTTTCTTAATTCCTTTCTATCTCTATGTACCTTCTTTGTTATTATTTTAAAATTTTTATAAAATCTGAAAGATTGAGTCCGTTATAAATACTTGTTGTTGTATCAGCGATTACTTCATTGTTAGCATTTACTCCAAAAAGGAAGGTATCAGGTTTTGGACAACCACTTGGAGTACTTGACGGATTTAGTATATTATACGGACAATTACTACCTTCATAAGGACCATCAGTGTCAAACATAATAATATAATCAGCATTTGTAGAATTATTTAAATTAGTTGTTTGACAACTACTGGAGCTTGTTTGTTGTTTTACAAGCCAGTATGTTCCGCCTGAGGTTTCAAATGCATAACCATTTGAAACTGCTTCACCATCTTTTATTGATTTAGAAGCATTTTTAAACTGTAATGGAAAATTAAGTCCCATTAAACACATGGAGTCTCTTTTTGCATGTCCTGTTGAGTCATAATTTGTAAGATTACTTACCACATCAGGATAAAAATCTTCATCGCTTGTAATTGCGGAAACGGTTTGTACAACATGGTTATAGCAATTCTTAAAAACTTGCTGGGCTTTATTTACAGACATATTCTTAATACTGTTAGCTGTTGCCGCCGCAATGATACCAATTATTGACATTGCAATTAAAACTTCCATCAATGTAAATGCTGTTTTTTTCATTGTTAAAACTCCTATGAGGTAATTATATCAAAAAAAAACATAGTGTGCAAGAAAAAAATACTAAAAATATACAACTATACATATTTTTAACTAATCTGCAAAGCAAGAGTTTACGTTTGCATCAGTAGGAATTTCTTTTGCTCGGTTGATTTTAGGATATCTCAAATATGAGCAGGCCATAGGATCGTTTGGTTCACCTGTTTTATCAATGTAAGGTTTTATTTCACCATTATTAAATACTTTAAAAACAAATCTGGAAGGAATAAGGCAACTTGCACTATATGCACAACCATTGTTTTCTCCTTGTGTAAATAATGATATTATAGCTATTGTTCCGTTTGTTGTCATTTTTGAGCTGCTAGAAACAATCCAATACATTCCGTCAGGTGTTGTGAATTTTTTACCAATGGAACGGCCACTCGTATATAAATCCACAGTAACCGGATTAGCCTTGAATGCAAACAAATTTGGGAATTTCATCTTTTCCAAGTCTGAACCTTCCGTAAGACAAGGGTAGCTGGTTTTCATTTCATCTGTTAGGGTATAATCCGCTAACCCTTTGTAATATCCTGTATTACCCAGTACTTGGTTTGTTGAATTAAAAGGATCTTGTGCATGAGGGTACAATTCTCGGTCATTAATAAGCTCATTAACTATGCGCGTAATCATGGAGTAGCCGCGTCTGAACATAATAACGCTCTCATCCGGTTTTGCTTTTGATACTGCTGTAATAGAGAGTGCAGCCAGTACGGAAACCATAGACAGGACTATTAAAGCTTCGGATAATGTAAACGCTTTATGTTTCATATAACAAAGTCTCCATTATTAATTATTCTTTGCTCTCGGGTCACGTACAGAAAGAGCTTGACCGGCTTTTATTGCACCTTTTGTAGGATTTGCGGGATCTGCTGTATAGATACTAATAGCTCCGCCTGCTCCTATTTTGAATACAAAAGTATCAGGTTTTTGTTTTCCGGTAGGATTATCACTGTTAGGTGCTGCTGTACCGTTTATATCAACTTTAACGAGTGCATATTTTTCGCCTGAACCACTGTCATTAAAGTGGTCTTCCACTGTCCATGACATATTATCTTTTGTTGTGAATGTACAAGTGTTACCTTCGCAATCAGGGTTACCACCATTCAGTGTAAACTGTTTTGCAAAGTTATAAGCAAACTTATTATTTGAAGTATAAGCTGTTGAATTTCTTACTTCTGTATCTGTGAATACGGAAGATTTTGCATTAGGACTCAACTGTAAATTTGCAAAGGATGTAGTATTTGCATTGCTTGATCCGAATGGGTTATTATTGCTGGATGCTACAGGGACATTACTTGTAGATAAAATGTCGCTGCTTAAAACCTCTTTCCAAATATCACCTGTACCGATTTGTAAACTGTTACCTCCGCTGGATATCATTGATGAAGCAGGTTCATCACCATTGTAGCAAGGCATTACAATTTCACAATGCGCATTAGTAAATGGTATACATCCGTTTTTAGTGTCTGTAAAGTTATTTTGGCACGCTGGATCTGTGCACAGTACTGGCGACATATTTGTTCTTAAAACACAGATCTCATCGCCGCATCCGCCGGGTATACTGTTGCAAAATGAACATGCAGCGGCATTGTCATAGTAATTAGTTTTACAATAATCGCTGTATGAATAATCGCCAAATCCTCCGCCTGAGGACGATGTAGTTTTTGAAGAAGCAGATGTAGTTTTTGAAGAAGCGGATGTAGTTTTTGAAGATGTATCTTCAGTTATTGAAGATGTACCCCATGACGACGATGTAGTTTTTGAAGAAGCGGATGTAGTCTTTGAAGATGCAGAAGTGTTATCTCCTTCATATGTACAATTTGGAGATCCTGTTAATATTATACAGGCACCACAAGTTAACGTCTCTCCTGCTTGTATATTAGCGTATTGATTTTTAATAGTATTTTTAGCTGTACAATATTCATCATTCAATACGTCACCACTCAGCTGTACCTTAGTACCTTTTCCAGGATTAGTAGCACCGCACTCTATAAGCGTGGTGCCGCCAAGTGTACAAATCCTAAGCTCGCTAATGTTATTAGTAGTGTATTTATCAGCTGAATCAACTTCACCTGAATTAGGAGATATAATACCGGAAACACGCCACACCCAAAGGGTATAATTAGCAGGCATTGTTGGTGAAGCAGGTGTAGAGATTTCATCAATTTTGTTATCACCATCTGTTTTTAGTGTATCTGCCATAGTTCTAAACATAACAGATGCAAGCCAATTATTATTTAGTGCAGCGGTTCGTGTAGCTGACGGATAAAGTTCTTCATCATTAGCTAATGCATATACCGCTTTTGCAATTTCATTATAAGCTTTTCTTATTAAAACAGCATCTTTGTCAGGTTTTAAACCTCTCAAACTAACGACAGATATTATTGCTATAATACCTACTATCGCAACCATAATTAATGTTTCCGACAACGTAAATGCAGAATTTTTTCTCATATATAAGCTCCTTAATCTCAGAAATATTATTTTAATAATAATATTATTATACCACTTTGGAGGATAGACTTGCAATATTTTGTACTTTATATTAAAATATATTTACAAAGTGTCATGGATTTTGTAAATTTTGTGCAAACATTAGAAGTAAAACAATTTACAGATACAGAGATTTTTTATGATTAAACTAAAACAACTAGCAATATTAGCAATTATCACAATGGCTATATTTTCTCAAAAAACGTTTGCCTCAAATGTTTCAGAAAATGAAGTTAAAGCTATTATTGTAAAACATTCAATAGAATTAGGTATTGACCCCGCATTAGGACTTAGTATTGCAAAAACAGAGTCTAAATTTAAACACAATCTAAGAAGTCCTTACGGTGCAGTGGGTGTATTCCAACTGCTGCCTTCTACCGCAAAAACTCTCGGAGTTAATCCGTATTACCTCAGCGATAATATTCGCGGCGGTTTAATGTATTATAAGATGATGTATAAAATGTTCGGTTCCACAGAAATGGCTCTTGCAGCATATAATGCAGGTCCTGTTGCCGTTAAAAGAAAAAATGCAATTCCTAATCACAGCAGAGGTTTTGTAAATACTATTATGGCGGATTATAAGTATTACAAAAATAATCCTGATCCGGCTATCGTAAGACTTTCCAAAAAAGCTCCGGTTGTAAATTCAAGACCAAAACCGATTGTTAATTCAAAACCTGCAATTTCCACAACTCCAATATCAAACGAAAGCGGAGCCGGATTATCTAAACATTCTTTGCAAATGATTGATGTATCAGCAACAAAAGAAGTTAAAGATTCGCTTATTTAAAAACTTTTTTTAGCAGTTTATTGTTTTGTTGATATTTTAATTTTTTATTTGATTTTATTTTTGTTTAGGTTAAAATTGAATTATAACCTAAGGGAAGATTTTATTTATGTTTAACGAAACAAAAACTCACGAAATTACCGTCGATACAGTTATTTTGACAATAAAAAATAATGCTTTGCAAGTATTGTTAATTAAACGTGAAAAAGAACCGTTTATTGGTAAATGGGCTATACCCGGCGGTTATGTAAGAATGTCTGAAAATCTTGAACAAGCTGCTGTTCGTATTCTTAAAGAAAAAACAGATGTTGATAATGTATATCTTGAACAGTTGTATACCTTTGGTGATCCGCTAAGACACCCTGATTCACGTGTTATTACTTGTGTATATTTTGCTCTTGTTCGCTATGAAGACGTTAAGGTTATGGATTCGGACGATGTTGCTTGGTATCCTGTTGATAAATTACCGGCATTGGCTTTCGACCACAAAGAAATTATTGATTATACAAGAGCAAGAACAAGATTATCGCTTCGTTCATGCCCTGTTGCTTATCAGTTATTAAAAGAAAAATTTACTCTTACTGAAATGCAGAGAGTTTATGAGCTTATTATGGGTAAGGAACTCGATAAACGTAATTTTAGAAAAAAAGTTTTGGGTACGGAAGGTCTTATTGAACTTGATGAATTTACAAAGGCTTCTTCCAAGAGACCTGCCAGACTATATCAATATAAACAGTTACATACAGGTGATATGAAATCATTTTTTATCGCAAATAAAGAGGGAAAATAATGTTATTAGCGTTTATTTGGATTTTACAAATTTTATCTGCACTTCTATTAATAGTTTTGGTATTAATGCATTCTCCTAAGGGCGATGGTATTGCTGCAATTGGTGGTGCTTCTCAAATGTTTTCATCTCAAAAAAGTGCCGAGAAAGGGCTAAACAAATTAACTTATATTGTTGCTTCCGTTTTTCTTGTTTGTACTTTACTTTTAGGATTCGGAATAGTTAAGTAATTTTTTATGAGATGGTACGAAAATAATCTGGAGTTAAGCGAACTTTTAAGTTTTATCGAAACCTTAGAATATGATGATAAAGTTACAGTAGCTAATCATCTATTGCAAATTTTGATTTGCGAGTGCGGGATTGACCTTGATAAAGAAATTTCGGAAATATCAGGTAAAAATTATTCTTATTCACGTTGGTATGACAATTTTGCTGATTTATCAACTTCAATGGAATTTTTGAAAAATCTGCCTAAAAGTAAACAAGATTATGCCGTAAAAAGATTTATGTCTGAAATAATTATGTCTTATCTAACAAAGGAATTATAACTTATGAAAAATGTTTTGATTACAGGTGCTTCAAAAGGCATAGGTAAGACCATTTCTAAATGCTTGCTTGAACAATATAATGTTTTCGGTTCTGCCAGAAATGAAGAATTGCTTAAAGAGCTTAATTTGAACGGGTATTGTGTTTGTGATTTAACCATTAATCAAGAATTGGAAAAATTAGCAGAATTTATTAAAATCAACAAAATTGATATCTTAATTAACAATGCAGGTGAATATATTTACGAATGCTTAGAAAACTTGAAATATGAACAGTTAGAAAAAATTTTTAAGATTAATTCCATTGCACCGATGAGTTTGTCAGCTGCTGTTGTGCCTTATATGAAATCGCAAAAATGGGGCAGAATAATTAATATAGGTTCTATAAGCGGCGTTATGGGTGAAGCTTGTGCAACTGCGTATTCAGCAACTAAAGCTTCTTTAATTGGTTTTTCAAAAGCTGCTGCTCTAGAACTGGCGCTGGATAATATTACCATAAATACAATTAATCCCGGATGGGTTGATACAGATTTGGGCGAAAAATCAATAGAACAATCAGAATTTTCTAAAAATGAAATTATTGAATGTATTCCGCAAAAAAGATTTGTAGAACCTATTGAAATAGCAAATCTTATAAAATACCTGATTTCCGATGAAGCAAAAGGTATAACAGGACAATCAATCAACCTTTGTGCAGGGCTAAGTGTAGGTTATTAGTTACTTTATTGCAGGGAAAATATAAATTTCCCCATTGTCATTGCGCCAATTAACATAGCCTGTTTTACCGATATTATTTTCAATCGCCGTTATTAGCGCATAATTACCTTTAATCACGGTTAATTTTATTTTTATCGGTTTTTCTATTTTTTCAATAATTTGTGAATTTTCTTCTGTCGATGTATGGAGTTTTTTTGACTCAGCAGGCGAATTGGCTAAATAATAAAGTCCGTATTTTCTGCCGTACATATTAAAAAATGTACGCCAAGTCATAAATCTTAAATCTTCAATATGAACCCAGCCTTTTTTATTATTTTCTTTATCGTAAATGATTTCTGCCCAATCATCTGTATAATCACTCACTTGTACATAAGCAAGCTCTTTTTCCTGAATTAATACAGTGAAAAAATTATCTGCCGGTTTATCGTCGGATGCATTAAAACTCTTGTAATCCCAGTTTACTCTATAAATTACATCTGAATTTTTATCAGGTTTTTTGTATATAACAATTTTTAATGGTATTTGATATAAACCTATTGATGCAGAATTTATATCTGCAACTTTTTTAGGCATAATATTATCCGCATTTGCGGGAAGTATTAATGTTATTATAAATGTTAATGAAAAAATTAAACGTTTTATCAATTTTTACTCCCTAAATGAAATTTCACTATATGCTTTCTGTAATCCTGTTTTAACAGCAGCCATTTGTTTTTCAATAACTTCTTCTGTCAAGGTTGCATTTTCGTCCTGCAATTTTATTCTGAAAGCCAGGCTCTTATAGCCTTCTTTTATGTGTTCCCCTTGATATACGTCAAATATTTCTGAACCTTTAAATAAATTGCTTTGTGCAGATTTTTTGATAACCTTTTGAAGCTCTGCATAAGTTACACTTTCCGGAATTATAAATGCCATATCTCTTTGAACTTCCGGGTATTGCGGTAAGTGTTTGAAATGAGGAACACTTTCGTGTACGCAGGATATAATATCTTCTAAGTTAACTTCAAACAAATATGCATCCTGATTTAATTTCATTTTATCCTTCAATAGCGGATGAATTTGTCCAAAGAAACCTATGTCTTTTGCTTGTTTACCAAGCATAGTTAATTTTGCAGTTTTATAAGGGTGCATATAATTAATATCTTCACAAGGATTAATCAAAATTCTTGTCTCAAGTCCTAAACTTGAAAGTAATTTTTCAAAAATACCTTTTAATGTATAAAAATCAGTTTGTTGAGCTTGTTGCCATTTTGAATTTTCTATGTTGCCGGAAATTATTCCGGATAACATTTTTACTTCGGTTACACCTGAATCTTGTTGGGTTGTTTCGTGGTCTTTAAAATAACTTCTGCCTATTTCGTATACCCAGTAATTCTTTTGACCGTTGTCCCAGTTATTTTTAAAACAGTCTAAAATGTTGGCAGCCAAGGTCTGACGAAGCATTGAATATTCTTCACTCGCAACGTTTGCAACTTTTACTGCCTGTTCTTCGTTGTAAGTCATCATGTATCTGTCGAGTAAAGATTTACCGATTAATGAAGTCGTAACTATTTCATTCAACCCGCAAGAACGCATTAATTCGTGAATATGAGAAATAGTTTTTTCTTCAAGCGAAATTTCAGGAACATCATTTTTTTGCGGTAAAGTTGGCGGAACCTGTTCATAACCGTTTATTCTTGCTATTTCTTCTATTAAATCAATTTCTCTATATACATCATCAACTCTGTATGACGGAACTTCTATTCTTGCAGCCATTTCATTTTTGCCAAGTATAGTAAAACCTAATTTTTCTAAAATATTTAAGGCTTTATCAGTCGGAATTTCAATTCCTAAAACTCTTTTAATTTCAGAATATCTTAAAGTAATTGGCGGAATTTCATTTTTATCGCATCCAGCTTGAACAACACCATCAACTTTGGCATCAGCATATTCAACAAGTAGTTGCATAGCACGCATTCTTGCTTGTTGAACCGCACCGATATCAATACCTCTTTCAAACCTTGCGCCTGCTTCTGAACGATAACCTACGCTTCTTGCACTTCTTCTGTTTGTTGCAGGAGTAAAGTAAGCAGCTTCTAGTGCAATAGATGTTGTATTATCATCAATTTCAGAATTTTCACCGCCAAAAACACCGCCTAAACAAACACCCTTTTCTCTGTCAGCAATTAATACACTATCGTGAGTTAATTTTCTTTCAACACCGTCAAGCGTTACAATTGTTTCACCTTCATTTGCACGTCTTACACACAAATAATTGTTCAATTTATTTCTGTCAAAAGCGTGAAGCGGTGTACCAAGTTCCAATAAAACATAGTTTGTAATATCTACAACATTGTTAATCGCTCTGATTCCTGAAGAAATAAGTCTTTTTTGCATCCAGTCAGGAGATTTTTTTATGTGGATATTGCTTAAAAGCCCAACCGAATAATATTTACAAGTATCTTCGTCTTTTATTTCAACTTCAAATCCGTCATTGCCATATTCTACAGTTGATTCAAGCGGAGAATATTTCAAATGTTTATCAAATATTGCGCAAAGTTCTCTGGCAACGCCTATTACAGACATTTGATCTCCTCTGTTGGCTGTTGGTGCAACATTCAAAATTATATCTTCTTCTAAATTTAAAACATCTTCCAGATTTTTTCCTAATTCAACATTGTCTAAAAATCTGTTCAATATTAAAATGCCGTTTTCTTCCTGATAATTTCTGTCGCTTAAACCCAATTCATCAGCTGAACACAACATTCCTTGTGATTCTACACCTCTTATTGTTGCAGGAGTCAATATAAATTGTTCACCGGTTTTTCTGTCCAAAACTTTTGAACCAACAGATGCGTAAGGAATAATTTGTCCTTCCTGAATATTTTGAGCACCACAAACGACTGTTTTAATTCCGTTACCTGTATTTACATCAACCAAATGTAATTTATCAGCGTTCGGATGATTATTAATTTTTTCAATTTTTGCAGTAATAATATTTGAAAACTGAGGTTTTAAATAGTCTATTTCTTCAACCTCCAAACCGCTCATCGTAAGCTGATGAGCTATTTCCTTTTCGTCAATTCCGTCTAAATCTACAAATTCCTTTAACCAATTAAGCGATACTTGCATTTTTTATATTCTCCTTAAATTCTTCTAATTTTTCTATACTATCACATTCGATATAAATTCTTAGCAGCGGTTCTGTTCCGCTTGGACGTACCAAAATCCAGCTGTTATCTTCAAAATAAAGTTTTACTCCGTCAATTTGGTTTATATTTTTAACTTTATATTTACCAAGTTGTTTCATTTTTTCGGCATTTTCCAATGCTTTTTTAACTTGTTCTTGATTTTCTAATTTTTCATCAATTCTGTCATTATAGAATTTTGCTCCTGCAAAATTATGCAAATCTTCTTCAAGCTCAACAAGAGTTTTATTTTCATAAGCCATTGCTTCAAGAATTAATAAATTAGCTAGAATGCCGTCTTTTTCGGGAATATGACCTTGAATTGATAATCCGCCGGAATCTTCGCCTGCAATTACCGGATTGTATTTGCGCATTGCCTCGCCAACATGCTTGAAGCCTACTGCAGTTTCTATTAATTCAACATTGGATTTTTTAGCAACAATATCCAATAATGTGCTTGCACCTACTGTTTTAACTAAGGAGCCCTTTAAACCTTTATTTTTCGTAAGATGTTTTAATAAAATGGCGATAATCTCGTTTGGTGTAACATAATTTCCGTTTTCGTCTATTACGCCGAATCTGTCACCATCGCCGTCATTTGCAAAACCGACAGAATTTTTACTATTTTTTATTGTTTCAATAAGTTCCGTCATATATTTTGGTTTTGGCTCAGGCATACCACCTCCAAAATTTGGATCGTGTTCCATGTGTAAGCTTTTGTATTTTATACCGTTATCTTTTA
>JAFWGJ010000113.1 GCA_017512405.1 bacterium
ATATTAGGGAATGAGAGGGTAAGAGTATGTGTTTCTTTGTTTGCGTTTATATAAGTTTCGTCTTCAAAATTAACTGCGAATTCATTGTCGCTTTCATTTATCGGAATATCTTCGGATGTATAAATTGAACCTAAAATAACACCTTCTTCAGAGTTTTCATCCATAAGGCAAGCGACTTGTTCGCCAACGGAGAGGATAAAATAGAATTTATCTTTGTAAGTTTTTTTCTGTAAAATCGCAAGCCAAAATGAAGTTATATTATCATCGGCAAATTGAACTCTTGCTCTTGCGGTTTTTGGATTGATGGCAGTTACAGTTCCGAACTTTAACACGACTTCACCTCCAAACTTGTTGCATAGCCTGAAGTTTTATCGATAATATGATGAGCTTCCGCAATGTGATATTTCCCTGAAAAATGCCCGATATCTTTAACTTCGACATTTAACCCTGCGACTAAAAAAGGATTCCCCGGAAGATTCAATGTGCCTTCAATTGTATAATTACCTTTTTGAAGTGCCGCATTTGCTTTAACAAGTGCTTGTTGTTTATTTTCACAACGAGAGTCAAGTTTTAAAGTGTCCCCTTTAACACATTTATCATTCTTGGCAGTAGCCGAGACAATTTTTCCTGTTTTTGGGTTCTTATAAGTAACAGATACGGATTTATATGCGTGGCTTGTTTTTTCTCTTAAGCTGATTGATGATAAATCTGTTTTATATAGAATTTTAGCGGATTTTGCACTAATAAGTTTTTCGGTTTTATAGAAAACAAGATTCCCATCGGCAATTTTAAATATATAGCCGTATTGTTCAGCAAGCCTTTTCAGGAATGATAAATCACGTTCCTGATTTTGAGTAATTCGCTCAACTTTTATATTCTCAATTTCCCCGACAAGAGTGAGGTTGTGTCTTTTTGCCACTTCACTTGCAATTTGTTGCAGGGTTTTATTTTCGTATCCGACAGAGTTTGGCTGACGGAATGATTTTTTAATCCCTGTAGCAAGTGCTTTAACAATAACTGTATCAGGAGGTGCATTATATTCAATTTCATCAATTTCAAATGCACCGCAGTTCAACATCTGCTCGCCGACATAACCGACACAAAGACGAAGAGCATCACCTTTTGTTGGAATCCAAGCACCGTTCCAAAGGTTCTCGGAATCTTCAAAGGTTATAGTAATTTCATCACTTTGTCCATGTTCATAATCCGAGTATTCAATACTCAAGACATAATCAGACACGTCCTTTGTGATGTTTTTATTGTTGTATTCAATTTTATAGGTAGGTATTAGCATTTATTTTTTCCATGGGGGTAAGATAAACTTTATTGTTTCGGATTCATCCAAGACAGGGATTTTTAGTTTGATTCCTGATTCTAAAATCGGGGTGATGGGAACTTCAGGGTTGGCTCTGATAATAGGCTCATATTTTGTGGGATTTTTATAAAACTTATATGCGATTAAATCCCATCGGTCTTTGTCTTTAGTAATGTAGGAATAATATTCGGTCATTATCTGCGTTTAAGTCCTTTTTCTTCTTCCTCGTCATCAGGGATTTTTCCTGTGTATTCTTTTAGTTGAAGTTCAACCTGAATGGCGATCAAGTCACCTTCAGGACTTGTTTGTTCTGTTGTTTTTTGTATTTGAGATATAACGAATGCTCCGATATATTCGCCATTTCCTTTTATGAATTTGAGAGGTTTGCCGAGTTTAGCGTTCTCTCTGATTTTTAAAATCTCATCTTCAGGTGTGCAAAAAGTCGAATGTAAGTTCAGTTTTATTGTGAATTCCTGCAAATTCTCGCCCAAGAATTGAAGAAGAGTTTTATTGTTAATTCGCTCGTGTTCTGCGTAATTATAGGTTATTGTTTCGGCAATGCCGTCAAAGTATGTTATTAAATCGAATTGAATATCACCAAGCTGTGCAAACATCAGTAAGCCAACCTTTCTCTTCGTTCAAATTCTCTTTTTAATAACGCAACAACTTCATCTTTGTGCTTTTTGAGAAGTTGTGAGAATTCATCTTTTGATGCTCCGGCCGGCATTGATATTGTCGGGGAATAATGAACAACGAATGACGAACCTCCGCCAACTCCGACTCTTCCAATGTTTCCTTTAATACCGCCGATCATAAGTCCCAAATTTTTATTCATAGCATTTACAAGCGGTTGAGGTTTCATAGTTGAAATTATGGTTTCAATAATTTTTACTTTGTTTAAGTCTTTCAATGCACCAGTCTTTGCCGGAGAATGTGGGAGGTGATCCCTGATAATTTGTGCGTGTTTCCCGATTGCTTCTTTGGTTTTTCCAAGTTTTGATAAAATGCCGTTTGCAAGCATATCCCCGATTTTTTTACCAAATTCAAAAACTTTAGTTATTAGTTCGACAATTTTAACGATAATATTTGCAATGGCTTTTCCGACTTTAACACCCATTGCTTCGGCTTTTCCTCCTGTATCTTCTACAGGCTTGATGAGTTTTTTAAACCAATCAATAAGGGCTTTAACAGGTTTAACTAAAGGACTTAATGCATCACCTAATCTTTTAAATAAAGGCATAAGAGGTGCAAGTCCTTCTTTAAGTCCTGCCCATACACCTTTAAAAAATGCTGTAATCGGCTTCCAATACTTGTAAATAACAAATACAACAGCACTAATTGCAAGTGCTATCCAACCGATCGGCGAGGTGAGAAGTGTAACCGAAAATGCTCTGAATGCCATAATTGCTTTTCCGATCATTGACGGAATTCCTAAAAATCCGTTTTTAAGTGCAATTAAACCCTTTGTAAAATTAGCAGGAATTGCCCTAATAGAAGAAATAGTCCAATCTTTAAGAGCGATTGTTGATTTTGATATATTTGTAGGGAGTTCTTTAAATCCTTTAACTATACCTTCTTTTAAATTTTTATCAATTCTGCGGATATCTGCCATCAATCCTTTTTTTAGAGAGAATGTACTTAAATCAAAACCGAGCGGATTACCTGATGCTTTTATTTTTGAACCGAATGTAAGGTTGTGAGCGGAGGTGTTTAATCCTAAAAATTCAAGTAATTTAATTGAATTCTTAACTAACACAGGAGTTAAATCTCTTGCATAACCTAAAAACGTGCCATATCCTTTTACAAGTTTTCCGATTAACATTGTGGCAGTTCCGAGTGCTGTTAGAACCAAACCGACACCAATCGTTCCGATAATTGCAGAGAAGATTCCTTTTTGTAAAACAGGATGTTGATTTATCTTCGTCAATAATTCGTTTATTTTTTCAATCGGTTTGTGCAAATGAGGGAAAACTAACTCTTTCATATTGATTTTTAAGAGTTTGAATTGCTCTGATGTTGTTTCCAACATATGGTTAAAGTCCTCATCCATAATACCGTCAGCACCAAGAGCCGATGCTTTAATTCTTCGATATTCATCGAGGTTCTGCATCATAGGTTTCAGGAAATTCAAGTCGGTTTTATTCCTGAATATTTCTGAAACTTTAAATACGTCTCCGCCTGTTAATTGGTTAATTAAAACAACCATCTCTTCAATCGGATCTTTATTTTCTGCAATAACCTGATTTAAGAATGCCGGAAGATTGACACCATACAATTCCTTAAATCTATTAACCGCCATCGGGGAAGTTATTGCTTGCAAGAAACTTTCAAAATTTGTTGCCGCTTCGGGAGCAGATCCTGCACCTTTCATTGCAACTTGAAGTGCCGCACCTAATTCAGCAACAGCCGGCACTCCTCTCATACCGAGCATACTCGCTCCTGCTGTCAAACTTGGGAATGCGGCAGACATATCTTTTAATTCAAATCTGCCCTCTTTTCCTGCTTGAGCCAAAATATCCATTGTTTTAGCGAGGTCGTTTACATTAACCTTTAAGTTATCAGTAACCGAAAAGGCTGTCTTTGAAATATCTACTATTTCAGCTTGTGCCGCCGTTGCCGTTCGACCGATTACATTCATATAGTCAAGTGCCGCTGTTGGATCAATACCTGATGCAACTAAAACATTCAAACCTTCTGCAATTTCACCACGCATTTGGTTTGTGTATCTTGAAATAGAACCGAGTCTTTCATCCATCTCTTTTAATTGTTCCCCGGATAATTGCCCAACGTTTCCCAATTCTCTTAATTGATGTTCTAATGCAATGGCTTCGGGAATAGCTTCTGTTATGCCGAGTTTATAAGCAAGTCCTGTGCCTACCGCAGTAAATCCGGCACCGATTTTTGCCATATTTTGTCCGAGCCGATCCAAGCGTTCAGAGGTTTGATTAATTTTCCTTTGGAGTTTGTCAAACTCCGTTTCAGATTTTGAAACCGCATCACGAATAACCCTCGACATTTTGTCGATGGCAACAAGAGTTAATGAGACTTTCATCATAGTGTCGAGCATTGTTCCTCTAATTCCGTATTTTGATTATTCGTGTACTTAATTGCCTCTTTGCACCAGTATGCGATTTGAGGTATGGACATTTTCCCGATTTCCGAATACTGCCAACCAGTTATTTTGCACAGATGAATTATTGACTGTGAATCAGGTAAAACATCTATGCAACGATCTGCTCTATTTCTTCCTGTGTCAGAGTTTCTTCCTTTACTTCTGTGGCTTTCGCCTCTGTGAACTTTCCCGATATTTCCGCCTGTAATGCTATAACATCTTCCAAGTCAAGTTCTAATATATCTTCGTAAACTAACTTCTGACCGTCTATTTCGGCAAGTTCCGCAATAAGTGCGTAGGGAATTTCCTCTGAAGTCTTTGCTTTTTGTTGTGCTTGCAGGAGGTCAAATCCTCTTCCTTTTTTCAATGTTGCAATTTTTCCTGACGGTAATGTGATTTTTTTAGTCATTTTTACGCTCCTATATTTTTCTTGTATTTATTCAACATATCAATTCCGCCTACTTTATAAATGTTTTCAAGAACATCAATTTCAAATAAAGGAACACCATCCACCACGAGTTTTGCATAAGTAACAGACATTGTAGTTTCGTACTCTGCATTTTCGTGAGGTTTAATATTACCAAGCGGAAATTCTTTAAATGTTCCAATTAAAAATGCTGTAGCAGGAACTTCCTCAATTCTTCCAGTTCCGTTATATGTTTCAAGAGAAGCACGAACCTGAATCATTGAAGCTGTAAATGGTGTTGCTGATGCAAGTAAAACTTCGGGATATAATGCATTCCATTTAATCTTACATTCTAATTTATCAATCCCGGAGAAAAACTCGGCAGAACCCACCATACCTAATGCCTTATGCTCTGCAAGTTTATGCTTTATCTGCGGTAGTTGAACTTCTTCAGCTCTTCCGAGAAGATTTATCCCATTCATATAAACATTTGCATTTGTAAGTTTGTTAATCTTAATTTTGCTCATAACCTATTCCTTTTTGAATAATCCGCATTCTCCGATTGCTACATCCGAGTAATGAAGTATAACTATCTCTTGACTGATGGCTTGGATTAAAGGGCATTTTTTCTTATTTGCACATTTTTTGCAGATATCGTAATCTTCAAAATAAATTGCAAGTTCGCCCCAAGAGTTTATTTCAGCTCTCATTTAGTTCCCAATGATTTTAGTAATTCGATATCGATAAAACTTTCAAAAGTAATACGTTCTGCCGGAGTCGGAGGCATAAACTCAACATCGAACACTAAATGCCCATTGGCTATTTCCGTTACAGGATTTTTATCAGGATTATATGAACACTTGCCATCAATAAGTGCGCCACGCCCGATTAGTGTCCTAATAAATGCGTTTACTGATTCATTGATTGAATCAATTAAACCGTCATCTATCGGGAAGTCGATAAACTGTAACATTGAATATTCAACACTCTCATGGAGAATATCAGCAGTTCTTCTTATGTTTATAAAATTAGTAACGTGTGTTGAACTTGGATACGCTGACGATCTGTTGCCCCAAGTCCTGAATCCTGAACCGTAAGAATTAAATACAGTTACAACACCTGCCTCGTTTAAAGCATTAACTTCACTTGATGGATCATTTATCATTGAAGTTAATTGTTTTTCAACACCTATAATTCCGTTTATTGTTGAATTTGAAGGACTCCAATGATAACCTTTATCGATATCTTTAGCGGCAATAACACCTGCTAATCTTTGAGAATAAGGCTCTAAAATATTTGAATCTGAATTAGAATCATAAACTTTAAGATGAGGATAGCATAAGACGATTCTGTCTGATGCAATATTGAAGTTAATTGTACCCTCTGAACCACGACCTGTGATTACATCTTGAACAGTTGCACCAACAGGAGCATCAACTAATCCGATTGCTCGGATTTTATCACATACAGTTTTTAATGCAGATACAACGGCGGTTTCTTCGCAATAAACTGGAGCGATTATTGTTTTAGGAAAGTATCCGAATAAAGAATAACAGTCCTCAAAGGCTTTCATGCCTGTTCTTTTCCCTGTTGTTGCATTTACTCCACCAATAATATCTGCTTTTAATACATCTGAAACAGATTCGTGTTTAGACGGATCAAATACATTTACTACGATTACAACACCTGCGCCCTGATCAAAAATTGCTTGTAATGCTTGAGGTATTGTATAACCATTTTTAGGTGAACCGAAATATTTAACAGCATCAATTTCATTTAATATTAGCGTTGGCTCGTTTACTGTTCTATATTCGGCATCAACATCTTCAAGTGGTGCTGTTCCGACAAGTCCTATTACTGCCGTTTTAACGGTTCTAATCGTTCTTGCACCTTTTTCAATTTCTATTGTTTCAACGCCATGTAAAAAACTTGCAGGCATTATTAATCCTCCATTTCTTCTATACTTGGGGTAGAGAGTGTAAATAATATTTCATATTGCCATATACCGTTTGTTTCCGATATAAAGCCTTCTTTATTAGGGGTTAACTTTGTACATTCAGGAATTTTATATCCGCATAAAACCTGTTTAACTTTGTCGAGTGTTTCATAAGCACCATTATTATTGCGTAGGTTTCTCGTAACCACAGTTATTGCAAAATTAAGACCTTTGTCTTGGGATATAATCCCTATTGAATTTAAGTTGGAATAATTTCCGCCTCTATAATGTACAAGTATTGCGCCAACAGGATGTATTAAAATAAATTCTTGCGGTTTTTCAGGAAATCCCTGAACTAAAAACTGTGGGAATTTATCTTTTAAATACTGAATTATTGAATTTTCAATATCTCTAATACTCAATATTCATTACTCGCTTATTAAATATCCTGTCTGATTCTGTTTTATTTGTTCTGTACTCTCCCGATGTCCTTACATTTGTTTCCTCTTCAGTTTGAAGAGTGATAATTCCTTTCTTTAAATCTTCCAATGTTTTAATTGCATTTTTATATGCTTGAGTAACCGATTCAGGTATTTCCGTATAAATTCTTCTTGAATAAAGGCGATAAATACTTAAATCAATTGCAATTATCCGAAGTAAAGGAAAGTGGTTATTTAAGGGTAGTGTGTATTTTCCCCTTAAATAACCATCAATAAGGGTAGAGGAGTAGATAAGTGCTTCCTCACAGACAACCAAATCGACAGTTTCCTGATCGGGGTTGTCATTGGTTAGCTGGATAAGGGTATGTGTACTAACTTGTCTCTCTATATCTTCGGGGGTACAATATGTCATTAAATACCTCTGATTATTCTGATAACTTCACCATCTGCTCCGTCATCGAGTGCATAACCATTGGATTTTTGATTTTCACCTAAAGTGACTGCTTTTCCGTTAGCATCGGATGTTATTTCAGCACCTGCGGTAATTGTTCCACCTGCTTCTACAAGTAAAATACCTGTGGTTGCAACTGGCGCATACTGACCTGATTCTGTTTCAACATCACAAATACCGTATGCTTTTTCACCGGCACCTGAAACAGTTCCACCAAAAGAAATAAATCTTTGTTTTGGTAAATCAGCAGTAGCAAGAACTGAATCAATCAACAATGGTTTATAAAGTTTATTTGCCATTTTCACCTCCTGATTTTTCAGGGTTTTCTGTCTTTGTTTTGTTTTGATTTTTATTTGTTGTAGTGGTTTCTTTTACTACCGTTAAAACATCCTGTAATTTGGTTGCTTGTTTATCATCAAGCTCAATTACATCGCCGATTTTATACAAATCCCCATTATGCAGAATGTTTGTATTTTTGATTTTGTATTTTTTAGTTGCCACCGTTACCTCCTTTTGCGCCATTGACGTTTGAGATTAAATAACCTGCTTCAGCACCAACGAGGAATGGGGTGTAAATATCCGTTGCACGAATGTAGCGGACTTTGTTTCCTTCTTTTTCATATTCATCAATTTGAAGAGCATCTTTTTTACGGATGGTATATGCAAAAGCAGGATCGTATTCTGTTCTTGCGTTCAGTTTAGGAACATAAGCAAGAATAATATTATTTCCCCATACTCTTTCAAACTGATCATTTGCATTTGAGTAAATTGTTTTTCCGACAACAATATTTTCAACTTCAAAGAACTCTTTTAATAAATCGAGAGTTACGATTTTATTTGTAGAGTTGGCAATTAAACCTTTTAAAGATTCGTTTCTTTTCAAAGATTCCCAAACTTCTTGTCCCATAACAAGAGTGTTCGGATCTTGCCCGATCTGTCTGCTTATTGCATCCTTTGCATCATCAATTACACCAACAGGATCGGAATCCTTATGCGTGAATTGACTTGTCCCGGATAAAGCAATTTTATTTGTTGCAGGATACTTAGTCGGATCTTGTGCTAATGCGGCACATTGTGTTTCAAGTTTCAATAATAAACCCTGAGTTACAACATTAGTTGCGTGAACTTGAAGTTTAATTTTGCGTGCTTCTTCCTCTTCACGATAATCAATCGGATAAGCCAAGTCGTGTTCTGTAAGGGTTGTTGTATGCTTTTTAAATCCTTTAGGACTAATTACATTTGAATTAGCTCTAATTGCACGTTCTGTGTCATAAACTTGGAATGCCTCTTTGTTGAATTCAAAGATGTCCACTTTTTCCAAATCAGAGTTGATCACAGGGAATAGATTTTCAGCAATAAATGAATTATTACTGTATCCTCGTGCAACTTCGGATAAATAGGCATTAATTCTTAATTCTTCTAAACGCCCCATTTATACCTCCTTAATCTTTAATAGTGCTTCACGAAATGAGATATTTTCTTCTTGGGCGATAGATTTTGCCTGTTTGAATATCTCTAAACTTTCCTCATCTGCATCAGCATATTTGAGTTCGTCTTCAGTTTTTTTCTTTGCGTTTTTTTGTGCAATTTCATCAAACTCAACTTGCTTTGGTAATGCGCTGATGAAGGTTTTAAACTTATCGATGCTGTTGGAGGACTCGTCAAACTTTTTGACGTTGTCCAAGTCCTGTAAAATATTTAAAACAGCATCTTTATTTGTAGGAGTTAATACACCGGCAGAGATTTGAGAGTCAATAAACTCGTTAAAATCTTTATCTCTTATAGCGTTTTCCAAGTCTTGCAATTTCTTTGCAAGCTCATCTTTTCCTGCCGCTTGATCTTTAAATTTTGCAAGTTCAATATTTAAATTTTTTACTTGTTCTTTTAATTCTTTTATTGTTTCTTTGTTTTGGGATTTTTCTTTAAAATCCGCTACCTGTTTTTTAAGGTCGGAAATTGTTTGCTTTAATTCTTCGATGTTTTCTGTATCATCTTCTTCCGTTTGATTTTCAAAGATATAGGTATCCGATTCACCTTCTTTAAATTCAACCGGCTCCATTCCTTTGACCTGCGGTATAGATGCACCCAAAAAAGAAACAGCCTTTAAATATGGCTTTTTACCTTCTAATTCTCTGTATATTTCAACAGATATTTTCTTGTACTTACCCTTATTAACAAATTCTTTTAAGTCATCAGATAAATCTTTAAAAGAAGCCTTTAGCATACCATCTTCTTCTTTTAATTTATCAACCCAACCATACGCCGGCCCCTTCTGCTCGTGATCCAAAGTAATAGGTGCTTCGCAAAAACTTGGATCATAATTCTTTGCAAGTTCTTGCACTTCTTCCTTTGTAAATTTGCCCTGTGGGTAGTTTCCGGCTTTAAAAACCTCAAAATATTTCATAAAAACTCTCCATCATTTTTGTGTAATAACTTTTTCTTTTTCTGATGGCAGTATAATCGCCCTTTGAAATCACTATCAAATGGCTATGGCAAGAGATTTTTATTGTTACGAACACAAGTCAAATACTCTCTTGCAACGACAAGTTGAAATATACAATGTGCAGAAGTTATCTTTTAAGTAAAAGAAATGGCGTAGAGCCTCTTTTTTCTTTCGTTTTTAAGAAAGGATTTACTATGGAAACATCTATTATGTTAAAGCTATTTGAGAGTATCGGTTTCCCTGCTGTTATTTTTGTTATTTGGTACATTTACCACAATGCGCAAGTTAAAACGTTCGAGAAAATCATTGCCAACAATTTTGAAATTCTGAAAGATTTGGTTGAAACAAACCAATATAGTGCAACTGTTCTTTCACGAATTGAAAGTAAAATCGATTCAAATGTTTGGTGTCCCGTATTAAAGAGGGAGATTTCGGGTTAATGGATATTGAGAGAATTCAATTAAAAGGACAGTTGTCCGAGGCGAAATCTAAATACAAACGTCTTGATACGGAAGTCGCAGGTCTTGTTATACTAATTCGTTCATTGTTGAACCCCTTTGAAGAAGACACTTTAAAACTTGAAGTCGAAAAAGCCTCTGCCGCTTTTACTCGACTTCAAGAAGTGTTCGGGGAAATGCAGACATTAAACACTAAAATTCAAAAGTTGGAGGAATATTTTGGCTAAGAATGAAGTTTTATTGTCTAATGCAGAACGGCTCTATGTTGTGGATCAACTTACGATTGAAGAAGTTGCCGATAATGTTGGTGTAAATGAAAGAACAATTCGCCGATGGAAGACGGATCATAAATGGGACTTAAAAAAAGAGCAATATTTAAATACTAAAACAATGTTCCACGAAGAGCTTTATAATTTCGCTCGTAAACTTATGACCTCTATTGAATATGATATCGACAACAATGAAAAAGTTGATCCCGGCAGAATGTTTGCATTTACCAAAATGCTTCCTCTTATTACAAAAATAAAAGAATACGAAGATGGTGTCATAAATAAACCTGCAAAAGAAGAAAACAAAGGAATTACACCTGACTTTGTGAAGTTGATTGAAACTGAAATATTAGGTATGAAATCAAGTGAAGAATAATTATTTTTTGCCTTACCAAGAAAGATGGCTAAACGATAAATCTAAAATAAAAATATGGGAGAAGTCACGCCGTATCGGAGCGACTTACGTTCAAAGCTATGAAGATGTCAGGGACTGCGTTAATAAAAAAGTTCCTGCCGTCTGGTTTTCTTCTGCCGATGAATCTGCCGCTAAAGAATATATTGATTATTGTGAGCAATGGGTTAAATTATTCCATACAACAGCCAAAAGATTGGGTGAAGTAATAATTGATAACGATAAAGATATAAAAGCATTCGTTATTCAATTTTCAAATGGCACAAAAATACACGCTCTTTCATCTAATCCAAAGGCTTTTCGTTCCAAAGGCGGCAAAGTTGTATTGGATGAATTTGCGTTTCATAATAATCCCGAAGAACTTTGGAAAGCGGCACGACCTTGTATAACTTGGGGGTTTCCTCTGCGCATATTATCAACTCACAATGGACAAAATTGCTTATATTATAAATTTATCGACCAAGTTCAAAAGGGTAAATTAAACTGGTCACACCATAAAACACCGATTCAACTTGCTGTAGCAGAAGGTCTTGTTGATAGAATTTACCAAAGAAAAACCACAACAGAAGAACAACAAGAGTGGATGAAAAACGAACAGGATAACTGCTTTGATGAGTACACTTGGCTTCAGGAATATTGTTGTATAGCAGTTGATGAGGCTTGTGCCTTTTTACCGTATGACTTAATTTCAACATGTGAGTTAGATGATGTCTTAAGACCAATATCTGAAATTAAAAACGATATGTTTGTCGGAATGGATGTCGGTCGCAAAAAGGATTTAACTGTAATTTGGGTGTTAGAAAAATTAGAAAATATTTTATACACCCGAAGTGTTATCGAACTTGTAAAAATGCCGTTTCACAAGCAAGAAGAGATATTATCAGAAGTGTTATCATGTAAACCGTTCAGAAGATGCTGTCCTGATTCAACCGGGATCGGGATGCAATTATCTGAAAATGCTCAATTAAAATTCGGACAATATAGAGTTGAACCGATTATGTTTACAAATCGGATTAAGGAGGAAATGGCATACTGCCTCCGTACTCATTTTGAGAATAAAACGGTTTTTATTCCTAAAACCCACGAAATCAGAGAGGATTTACACTCTGTCCGCAGAATAACAACAACTGCAAACAATATTCGTTTTGATGCCGAGCGGTCGGATAACGGACACGCTGACAGATTTTGGGCATTGGCACTTGCTTTGCACGCCGCCGGAAACGGAACTGGTGAAATCCATATTTCATCCCGACAAAAATTTGAAACCTTAAAACTCGTAAAAGACTTTTAAGGGCTCTTAAATTAATTTGACTCACATGTTATTGCACCAATCCCTAAAAATTAAAATTAAAAGAATTTAAAAAGGTTTTAAACGATATTTAACATCACCTTAAAAGGAAAAAATTATGGCAAAAAAATTATCAGATGAAATTGCAACTCGAAAAAGAAGTATAAATTTTTATTCATTAGGTTCATATTTACCCGATCCTGATATCGTTCTACGCAAGCAAGGCAAAGATGTAAAAATTTACAGAGAATTATTTTGTGATCCACACGTTTTTGCGTGTATTCAATCAAGAAAAGCTGGTGTTTTATCTCTTGAATGGGAATTAAATAGAGGCTTAGATAAGGCAAAAGATGCCGAATTGATTGAAGATGTACTAAAAAAACTTGATATTCATAAATTGATTAATGACATTTTAGATGCGACATTATTTGGTTTTCAACCCATAGAGATTATGTGGGGTAAGGTTGGCAATTATGTTTTACCACTTGAATTAAAAGCAAAACCTTCTGAATGGTTCTGTTTTGATGAGGAGAATCTTCTTAAATTCAGAACAAAAGAACACTATTGGGGAGAAGAATTACCTCCTAAAAAGTTCTTATGTCCTCAAAATAATCCAAGTTACGACAACCCTTATGGAGAAAGAGTTCTTTCTCGTGTTTTTTGGCCGGTGACATTTAAGAAAGGTGGTCTTAAATTTTGGGTAGTATTTACAGAAAAATACGGAATACCTCACCTTATAGGCAAACATCCACGTGGCACAACAAAAGAAGAAACCGACAAACTCGCTGATTTATTAGAAGAGATGATCCAAGATGCCATTGCGGTTATTCCTGATGATTCATCTGTAGAAATTCAAGAGGCAAATAAATCATCCTCTGCTGAGATATTTGAAAAACTCATCGATAAGATGAATTCAGAAATATCAAAGGCAATTCTTGGACAAACCCTAACAACTGAAATCGGCACAACAGGAAGTTATGCCGCATCAAATACGCATATGGCTGTCCGACAGGACATCATTGATGCAGATAAAAAACTGGTTGAAAAGACCATAAATCAGTTAATTCAATGGATTTATGAAATCAATTTTGCTAATGCTGAAGTCCCTGTTTTTGAATTATATGAGCCTGAAGATGTGGATTTAACTTTGGCTCAAAGAGATAAAATCCTCTCTGACACAGGTGTCAAATTCACAAAGGAATATTTTATTAAAACCTATGGTTTGGAAGAAGAGGACTTTGATATTAGAGAAGATATTATTCCTGTAAATCCTAATTTTAAACAATTCAGCGAACAAGAAGAACATCTTCTCTCCGAACAAGCACAAATTGAGAATTTATATAAATTCATAACTGAAGGCGAATTAAATAAGCAATCTCAAAATATGCTTGCGCCACTTATAGATTTATTTGAAAGTTGTGAGAATTACGAGGAAGCCTTTGAATTACTCACAGATAAGAACCTGCAAAGTAAAAAATTTGAAGAGACGATACAAAAGGCTTTATTCCTGTGCGAATTACAGGGTAGAGCAGACGGTCTTGATGAGGATTAATTATGGCATCCATTTCCCCTGAAGAGTATGCGATGAAACGCAACTTCTTAAAACAACGGCAAAGCCTGCCGCTACATTTAAAAATTGAACTGTCAAAGAATAGAATTAAGCAATTTTATGAGCATTTTGACGGTCAGGTTTATGTATCTTTCTCCGGCGGAAAGGATTCAACAGTCTTGTTGCATCTTGTCCGTTCGCTTTATCCTGAAGTCCCTGCGGTTTTTGTGGACACAGGACTTGAATATCCTGAAGTCCGTCAGTTTGTAAAACAAAACGAAAACACAATTACAATCCGACCTAAAATTACATTCAAACAAGTATTGGAACAATACGGCTATCCTGTTATTAGCAAAGAAGTCGCAAAAGTTATCGAAGAAAGCCGTAGGAATCCTGACGGATACACAAAAAAGAAGTTTGATCCAAATAGCGATTATGTAAAAAGATATGGCACTCATTATTGTATGGCAAAATGGCAATTCCTTCGAGACAGCGACATTCCAATCTCAGCAAAGTGTTGTCAGGTTATGAAAAAGACTCCTGCAAAGAAGTTTGAGAAAGAGTCAGGACTTAAACCATTTATTGCAACAATGGCGGCAGAAAGTAACTTAAGAAAAACGGAATATCTTAAAAAAGGATGCAATTCTTTTAATTCCGATCGTCCTGCTTCCACTCCGCTTGGTTTTTGGACTGAACAGGATATTTATCAGTACATAAAAGAGTTTGATGTTCCTTACTGTTTGGTTTATGGCGATATCCTGCAAGATAGTAAAGGAAAATATTACACGACAAAAGTTGATCGCACAGGATGTATGTTCTGTATGTTTGGTGTCCATCGTGAAAAATCCCCGAATAAATTTGAAAAGATGCGAGAAACACATCCAAAATTGCACGATTATTGTATCAACCAATTAGGCTGTGGCAGAGTTTTAGACTTCTTGGGGGTAAAATACTGATGATTCAATTAAAATCATTATTTAAACTCGCTCCTGCGATGGCTATTAAATACTTTAAAAACAAAAACAATAAGTTTACTTGGGACTGGTGGGAATTATGGCAAGATGCTCATAAAAAATCTTTCACAGTCGCAAAGGCAATGAGAGAGGACATCTTAAAAGACATTCGTTCTGCTCTTGAAAAAGCATTAACAGAGGGAAAAACATTCAGAGAATTTTCAAAGGAACTCAAACCGACTCTTCAAAAGAAAGGTTGGTGGGGAGAGCAGATAGTGGTTGATAGTCAGGGTGTCGCAGAAAAAGTTCAGCTTGGCTCAATGTACCGCCTGAAAACGATTTATTCAGTTAATATGCAAACCGCTTATCAAACAGGAAGATATAAAACTCAATACGAGAATGTGGATAACAGACCGTATTGGGAATACGTTGCGGTTATGGATGCCTCAACAAGACCTGAACACGCAATGCTTAACGGACTTATTTATAGATATGATGATCCGTTTTGGCAGAGCTTTTACCCTCCGAACGGTTGGAGGTGCAGATGCAGAGTAAATGCACTATCTGATTACAACCTAAAAAAGAAACAACGAACGGTCAGCACATCTTTCGGCACATTATCGGAGGAATTGGCTCTTGTTTCTAAAAAGTCGGGGGAATACAAGCAGGTTACAGTTTACACAGATCCTCTGACTGGTAAAAGAGTCGCACCTGATGTCGGGTGGAGTCATAACCCTGCAAGCGGTTTAATAGACGATTAAATGATAGTTAAAAATAATTTAGCGACCTGTGAGCAGAGAGTGAAACTCGTTTAATGCGAACAGGGCAAGAGAAAAGGAGTTTAAAATGACAACAGACAAAAAATGCTTAATTAATTGGGTTGGTGGTAAAAGATTATTGCGCAAGACTATTGCGCCACTTATTCCTAAAGATATAAAGTCATATATTGAGCCATTCGGAGGCGGTGGTTGGGTTCTATTTTATAAGGACAGATGGGCAGACTTAGAGATTTATAATGATCTTGATGGCAGATTAGTAAACCTCTTCCGTATTGTAAAATACCATCCGAACGCATTTAAAGAAGAGTATAAATATCTGCTTGGATCAAGAGATATGTTCTTCCAATTCCTGAATGGCACATTTATAACCGACATTCAAAAAGCTGTCCAATTCTACTTTATTATTACACGTTCTTTTGGAGGTAAAGGTTCGTCTTTTGGTACGGTTAAAAAATCCTCCGGCGGTGCAAGTAAATCTCAAAAGAATGTATTAGATAAGATTGATGCAATTCACGAAAGACTTGATAAAGTTATGATTGAAAATCGTGACTTTGAAACTCTTATTAAGCAATACGATTTTGAAGATGCGTTTTTCTATTGCGATCCACCGTATTCTCAAGGCTGTGGTTATGATGTAACTTCAACCAAAGACTTTGACCACGAACGTTTAAGAGATGTTTTGGGTAATATCAAAGGCAGGTTTTTACTTTCATACGATGATTCCCCTAAAATCCGAGAGTTATATAAAGGCTTTGAAATGATAGAAGTTGAAAGATTAAACGGAATTAACAACCGCTCTGATGTGGAAAATCGCAAAAAGATTTTCAGGGAATTGTTGATTGCTAATTACCCAATTAAGGAACTTCATGAGCGACAAACCGATAGAGATTGAATTTGATAATAAAGAAGTCCACGAAAAACTTCTTGATCTTGCAAAAAAGGCTGAAAACCTGCGACCTTTAATGAAAAATATTGCTGGCATATTTGCCTATTCAACCGAAGAGAACTTCAAAGAAGAGGGTAGACCTGATAAATGGCAAGATTTGGCGGAATCAACAAAAAATCAAAGAACTAAAAAAAGGAAGTGGCCGGGACAGATTTTACAAGTTGAAGGTAAGCTTGCCGCATCAATAAACACATTTTATGACAATGATTCTGCGGTTATTGGATCAAATTTAGAATATGCTGCCATTCATCAACTCGGAGGTCAAGCCGGTAAAAACAAATCTGTAGAAATCCCTGCAAGACCTTATTTATTCCTGATGAATGATGATTACGATGAGATTTTACACAATATTGAAAACCATTTGAGCGATTTATAATAATTAAGATTTTGTTAATTTTCTCATGTTTAATATAATCCTCATGTATAGTATAAATGTGAGCTTTATATTTTAGCCACACCGACAATTGAATATTTTAATTTATTAACTCTTAAATATTGTTTCCTAATAATATGTGTATTAAAAATTACAACTAAATTTACTCTCGAACAAGCCGAATTGTTCATCCCCAGACTTGGTTAGCTGAATAATTGCCGGAGGTGTGTGTTGGTTATTTACCCATAGACACTATTGTAGTGATGGTCTGCATTATAATTGGCAATACAATTTACTGAAATAATATCAGTAAGAAAGGACTTTTAATGTTTTTTTTAAACAAATTATTAAAGAGGATAGGGGAGGAGCCAACTATCTTTAAAAATCCCAAAATTAATTTTATTTTAGGCTTAACTACATCACAAATCAAAGAACTTAAAAAGTTTGCAATTTTAAATGGTTTTATTTTACAAAAGAAACAAGAATATTTCTTAACAGATAAAGGGAAAATATATTTAAAAAATAATCCAATCCAAAGTTGGAAAAATAAAGAATTTCCTAAAAGACCTGACTTAAATCTTGAATATCTAAAGGAAGAAAAAACACCTGCAACAGTAACAAAAGCAATCAGAAATTTAGCAAGACATTTATTAGATGGTGAGGCATTAAAAGAAAATTCAATGGAAGAGTTTATTCAGGAAGAACTTTTAAATAAGAATTCAAAATTTAGAGGTCTTATTGAAGAAATAGAAAATTATCTTTCACAAAATAAAAGAATAAATCTTGGGGGGATATTTAATATATTTTCTAATTATGGACTCACAAAATCAATAATAAACATTCTTATCTTGGATGTATTGGCGAGAAATAAAGACACCCTCGCTGTTTATGAAAAATATCAGTTTACCTTAATAATAAATCAACTTTTGTTTGATAAAATAATGTTTGCACCTCAAAACTTTGAATTACAAAAGACTGTATTCAGTGAAACATCCGTATTAAACGATATTTCAGACTTAATATTGCCGCATAAATCGGAAAATATATTAGAAATTACAAAGGGAATAGTCTATTTTATAAGAGGTCTTGATAAATACACTCTGCAAACACAAAATTTATCAAAAACAGCAATAAAATTTAGAAATGCTGTTATAAATGCAAAAGATCCAATTAATTTATTAACAATAGACATTCCACGCATTATTCAGGGTAGAAAACTAAAAGACTGTGATAAACAGTTTGTAAGCACCTTTGAAAAAACTCTTTATGAATTAAAGTTTGCATCTGAAAATATGATAAAAACAATTAACCAATTTACATTGGACTCTTTCAATGCCGCCAATCGGCAGGAATTAACTGATAGATTTAAAAAGGTAGAAGAATTTATCGGTGCAAAAGAATTAAAAACTTTATATTCAAATGTTACAAATACTGATGTATCCGATAATTTTTGGATCGAACGAATTGCGACATATATAAATAAATCTCGTGTTCCAAAAGACTGGACAGATGAAGATGTTGCTGATTACAAAGTAAAAATTAAGGAATTATCATTAAAATTTTATGTTTTGGAAGCAACGGTCGGCTCTTCATCTAACACTATAACTGCAAATTTTCATTCGGTATTGGCAGATTTCTTAAAACTATCAAAGCCGGAACAGTTTATTATGTTACGAAAAGTGGTCAATAATTAAGGAACAGGAGGAGATTATGAGCGAAAAAGAATACCATATTTTGAGTTTATCGGGTGGCAAAGATTCAACGGCTCTTGCCTTTTATATAAAAGAAAATATGCCCGAAATACATGAAAAGATTGAATATATTTTCTGCGATACCGAATGCGAATTACCTGAAACTTACGATTATTTAAATAAAATAGAGCTTTTTTTAGGTAAAAAAATTAAGAGAATCAAACCATATAAAAACTTTGAATATCTGATGGCAATATATAATTATTTTCCATCCCCAATCAAAAGATGGTGTACGATAGAAATGAAAACAAAACCGTTCAGAAAATATGTATATGATATGTTTAAAGAACGAGGCGAAGGTGTAATTCATTTATATATCGGAATAAGAGCAGACGAACCACAAAGAGCGGCACATGGTAAATATGGTGATGGTTATATTCAAGAGGAATATCCTTTTGTTGACAATGGTATTACACATTCTGATGTTATGGAAATATTAGAAAATGCTGGAGTCGGATTACCTGCATATTATTCGTGGTCAAAAAGATCAGGCTGTTATTTTTGCCCGTTTCAAAGTAAAAATACTTGGTTAAACTTATATGAAAATCATCCCGATTTGTTTATGAAAGCCAAAGCATTTGAAGATGCAAAAAATCCTGAAGGTTGCGAATTTAAGGCTGTTGGTTGGAATCTCGATATGCTATTAAAAGATATGATAAAACCCGAAAATGCAAAAAAAATTCGTGCTGACTACGAAGCAAAACAAAAAAAGAAGAAGGAAGCATCACCTCGTAAACTAATCAATATGTTTGCAGATGAACCTATGTTTGATGAGGATGACTGTGGTGAAAATCAATGTCTGTTCTGCCATATATAAAATTAACGAATAGAATTCCACAATTCTAAAAAGTGAGCTTTATAAGCAGAGGTGAGTCCCGGTGCATTTTTGATGATTAAACAATTTTCATCGTTTACCTGTTCACCCTGCTTTGTAAAGTTCATTGAACCAATTACAAGCGTTGAATCATCTATAATCATAGATTTCATGTGCATCTTTCCTGACCAATGCTCTACTTTTAGTTCTATGCTGTTGTTTTTAATATAGTCAATGTTACTGTATTTACCACCTGCACAAGTTTCATCCATTATTATTTTTACATCAACCCCTCTCTTTTTGGCATTAATAAGTTCATTAGCCATGTCTTTTCTAGTAAAATAAAAAGCAGGAATATATATTGATTTTTTAGCATTTCTTAAAAGTGGTATAACCTGCGTTGTACCTGCTTTATTAGCAGGGGAAAAGTAAACAGAAACATCAAGATTTCCTATTTTAATGTGTTCATTGTTTACAACTGAAGCTTTCTCATTGTGGAACTTACCTGCAAACATCTGTTCAAACTCTTGTTCAAAGACACTCGCTATATTTTTATCATTAATTAGAACGGCTACATTAGAGTTATATCCCGTCAAACAAGTATCGCTTATATTGGTTGAGCCTGTAAACACAATCTTTTTATCAAAAATAAAGAATTTATCATGCATTATTGCTTTATTTGGAAACATATAGTGTGAAGTTCTGCCATCTTCACTCTTTTGGGAAACCATATCAGTCTTGTATTGTGGAATTACTTTCATTAGTTTTTCAGTATCACTATATATATTATCTCCCTTTTCTGTGATATCTGTTACCCAACGAATTTTAATCCCTCGCTTATAAGCATCTACAAGGGCATTAAATACTTCATCCTGTTGTCTTATGCCATATATAGCGAAATCAATACTCTCTTTTGCATGATTTATGTTATAAACAAGCATTTTACAAGCATTTGTTGTACATCTATTTTCAGGTTGTTTTTGCACCAGAGGACTTAAAAAGAAAAGTTGAATATTATTTTCTTGTGCATTTGCAGGATAGATTTTATCTTCAATTTTTGTGATAGTTTTAATTTCTTCTTGAATAGGTTCTGTATTGTGGCAACAACAAGCAGGTTTGTTATTCTTATTTAATTGTTTTCTTAAAGTTAATTCAGGTTGTTTTGTTTTCCAAGCATTTTCACAGTTAATTTCATGATATAGACCTTTTTTGCTATTTAGAACAACAATATCAAGATTCTTTGTCTTTTCTGCATTGCTTTGTATTTTCTCTAAATTATAAAAAGGCTTTAATTGCTTTTTAATATTTGAATAAGGATAAATAAAGGCATATCCCGATTTTAAGATTTCTTCTTCGTATGATTTGCATCCACCTTTTTTATCACAGTCATAATATATTGAAACAAGTTCTCTTCCGTAATAATCGTGGTTACTTCTACCTGAATATTCAATTTCTACGTTCTTGTTTAGCAAATGTTTTTCGGCAAATTCTTTACCTAAATATCCAAGCTTAAGTGCTTGTTCGGTTGTTATGCCTGATTTTTCAGCCTGTTTATTTAAAGTTGCATTAATTTTAACTTCAAAAGCATCAATTCCATTTACCCTAACCCTCTCGTTAGAATCCATGATGCCATTAGAATTAAAATCTATGAAGAAAGTATCTCCATCTAAAACTCTCAAAACCTTGTAGGTGTCAGCATTGACTGATAAAGGACAGACAAGGAAAGTAATTATTAATAGTATGCATAAAATAAACTTCTTCACAAGTTCATTATACTTGAAAATCAACTATTTAAGAAATTTGAACAGAATTAATTACATTGAACATCTGTAATATTTTTAGAAATAGGTTGAATATTCTGACTATGTGTGAAAGAGGTTTCAAAAACTCCACTGCAAATATCTTTTACGGCACAATTAGCACATTGAGGCAAGAATGTCTTTTTCCAAGTTGAAATACTATCTCTACAGAATTGCTGTACTTTATCATGCACAAGACAGAATGGAAGATTATATACATCAACAATCATATTAAATCGGACATATTCTCTTACTGCTTCATACAATTCTGTTTTATATTCAATCGGGTCAATAGATACTAAATCATAGTTGGTTTCTGCATTTCCATGGTATTCCATACCCATTAGTGCAACATGAGATACAAATGGTAAATTCCTATAAATATATTCAGCCAATGTTTTTAATTGTTTATAGTTTTGCTTTAAGATTACAGTTCTTATTTCAATTTCCTGCCTGTATTTTGCTAAATTGTACAATCCGTTTATAGTTTCTATAAAAGCACCTTTAACACCAACTATGTAATCGTGTTCTTCTGCTATGTCGGAATATAACGGTATGCCAAAAGAAACTTTTATATTTTTTATTTTGGCAATTTTCTCAACATTTTCGATTTTAGAAAAATTCCTTCCATTAGTTAAGATATGAACCTTTTTATCTGGTGCTTTTAATGCAATAGATTTAAGTAATTCAACCAATTTATTCATATTTAATGTTGGCTCACCACCGGTTATCCCGATTTCTACATGTTTACTCAAATCAACTAATTTTAGAGTTTCTAAACATTCATCATATCTTACACAAGAACCTTCTACCTGTGGACACATAATACACTTGCTGTTGCAAATATCAGTTACATAAAAAGCATTATTGTCTGATTTTACTTCCCACAGAACATTGATTTTTCCTTCTATTGAGATGTTTAAGACATCCTCATCATCAAAAGGAATTTCATTATTTTTTATTTCAATTACAGGTAAATTTGTTTTGAACATTCCTTCTGTCGGAACAACAAATGCTTTTATACCTACTGAAAATAAAGGTTTTTTGGTACAAAATAATATTTTATCTTTGGCAAATATATTATTTTTTGTACAGAATTTACCAATTATAGGATCTTTTAGATTATGTGGATTGCCTTTTATCTCTTTCATAGCTTGATTTCCTCATAGGGTCTACGAGTGATCCAACTCCAAAATATATCTAATGTTTCTTCATCAGCATTCTTTAAGAGATTAAATAAATGGTCTAAAATCATCTTATTCTTTTGACAAAAACCACTTGTTAATCTATAACCCATTAAATCTTTTGTTTCTAAATAATTTCTTATTGGGTCGGCACCACAGTATTGTTGATAAACACATTCAGAACATACAGGCATTGTTTCTACGCAGGAATTAAAGACAATATCTCTAATTATCTTTCCGTTAAATACATCTGTATATTTATCATTAACTGTCCCCATACAGAAATAATCATCACCCATACGAGCCAACATTCTTGCCTCATCAGCAGGATAAATTTTCCCATCATAGTTGTAAATAGTACCCGATATACCTGCACCCGAAGGGGATTGTAAATCAACAAAACCTGTTGAAAAAGGTGTTAGGATACGACTTAAAAATAGTGCAGCAAAACATTCTACAAAACTTGTCCCTGATTTATTTAGTTTAATAATGTAATCAAGAGCATCTTTATATGCCTCTAAAAATTCTTCTGTTGAGTAACCAAGGTCATCTTTATTTTTAATTGCATTTCCATAAGGATTCAACGCTCTTAAAAATACGGTATTATATCCCTGATTTATGTATTCATCAATCACTTCTCGTAATCTATGAAGGTTTGATTTTGTAATTGTGAGCAACGGAGCACAGCCATCTTTGCCCATAGCACTTTTAACTCTTCCAGAGTTTTTAACAAAAGCATCGTAAGAACTATCTAAAATTCTTGATTTTCTATTACAATCGTGTATTTCTTTAACTCCGTCTAATGAAGTTGATATTTCTATACTATGCTTTTGGCAGAACTTAATTTGTTCATCCGTTATTTCCATAAGATTAGTGCAAATAACAAATCCTAATTTCTTTTTAGCAATCTTATTTAGAAACTCTGCATAAAGCACACTTTGTTTTAAGACTTCCCAATTTAATAGGGGTTCTCCACCTTGATATTCGATTTTTATATCCATTGAAGGTGTTTGGAATATCATATCCATAGTTTTTTTAGCAGTGTCCCATGTCATATCATAGTCTTTTGAAGTGAAATCAACACTTGATGCATGGCAATATTTACATAAACAATTACATCTTAAAGTAATAACAATCATGTGCAGACTTGTAAAGTCAGAAATATATGCTTTACGGGTTCGTAATTTAACAGCAAGCATATTGATTGTGGTTTCTTTTTCAGATTCTGTTGTAAGAAATTGTTTAGACTTTAATTTTCTATATGCAGGACTATCTTCTGCAAGGTCATAATTTACGAAATTATCAAATTCTTCTTTTGATAAAAACAAATGTTCACCTGCTTGATTTACGAGGAGAACATCATTGTTGAAGTATTTAAAATTAAAAGGTAATATAATATAATTCATTACTGCTTTTTAAAATGAGAAAATGCTTTTTCGTATATAGCATCCCTTATTGTTCCAAACTGATTATTAAGATTTTCTTTTAGTTGTTGTTCTTGTAATTCGGAATTAAATTTATCCCAATTAAAATCAGTCCCCGTTTTTGAAACAACAGAGAGTACATAATTATTTTCATCTTCTGAAATATTAATATTAAAATCTTCTTGCCATAAATAAGTTACTTTTAAAATAACTTCTTTATTGAAAATAGTTTTGCTTATCTTGTATTCCATTAGTATCTTGAACTGTAATGTGACCTATGAGAACTATGAGAATAATGTGAAGAATGAGAATAGTGGTCGGCTATTTTAACTTCTTCAGATGAAACTGTTTCAGCTCCACTATAAAGGATAAAATTCTCATCTTGTTGTATGTTTTCAGCGATTTGAGAAGTAGAAGGTGTAATTGGTAATGCTTTTACTTCTAACCCCATATTTGCCAACAAACATACTGCTAATACGGATAAACAACTGAATATTCGTTTAATATTGTGCATCGGTCATGACTCCTTTGTGCTAACATTATACAATATATAACAACCGAAAACAATAAAATTTGCTATCAAGGTAGGAAATTTTTACAAAGTCCGTTATAATTCAAATGTAAAATTTAATCTTTTAACAACTAAACTATCATATAATTGTTTCAGCAAGTGCATTTTATTGTAATTTGAAAAATGGAATAACAAATCTAATCCGTTCCCCGATTGCATTTGTATCGTACCATACCTGCAAATTGGGATTTGATAATTATCTTTAAATCTTCTGTCTGGTGAACCATTTTTATTTACATATTTCCAAGTTCTCTGAATAACTTCAGCATCAGAAGGAACGCTTTCTTCTTCAATAAAATCAACATAATCAAATAGAAATTGCATTTCAGAATATCTTAAACTACTTATTTTAAGATTATTATCTATTAACATCCTGTCAGGTAAAAAATAAAGGTTTTTATTCAAAAATTCCAAACAATAATATTCTATATTAGATTTAAGAAAAACAGCATTTTTCTTTTTTATTTGAACACTACTTCTACTTGATGAAGTTGAAGCACCACCAGAATATTTCATATTATCATGTTTTATTCTTGACTCTATGCCCCAAAGTTTCTTATTTCCTGATAATTCAGATAAAAATAAATTTAAACATGAATAGTAATCTTCATAATCGTTGTCAAAATTATAATTTAATTCCACAATAAAATATTGTTTAAATACATTCCTTAATATAATCATTGCTATAGGAACTAAAATTAACGGTGGAAAAAACAAAGATGCAATACAAGAGATAAACATGAATACTCTCCACACATTAATATTTTTCGTTATTTTTGATACTTGTTCGATAAAATCGTCATAAACTGCATCGTTTTCTTGTATATCTGTACTAGCACTGTATTCTAAAGAACCATTATTAGTTGTTTCCGCTAAAACCTGATTATTTTTTAAATTTCCACCACTTGACTCGGAAATATATGCAATACCTGTTCCAGGAATTGAATAAGTTGAACGATTTCTTCCATTGCATAATTTTGTCCAACGCATTCCCTTTGTACCAAAACTGTATCCAATACCACTCTTACTTAAATTGATACGAAATCCACCACCTAAATTGATTGATTTTCTAAATCTAAACCCCATTATTGTTCCTCTTTATTTTCATCCTTCTTGGAAAAAGCATTCATTAAAGCGACACTGAAAATACCAATAAACAAACCGTGAAGTCCAACACCTAAAATTGCTGTTATGGATGCAACAGCCTTGCCAAAATCCGATATAGGACTTATATCACCATAACCAACACTTGTGAAAGTTATAATACTAAAATAGAAACATTTCGGAACAGAACTGAATACTTCGGGCTGAACAGGATTTTCAGCGATATACATCAAAATAGATGCAATAAGTATTGCTGTAAGGAATATACTCAAAGTTATTATCAGTTCTTCTTTCTTCTCTTTAAATGCTTGTATTATATTATTCAGAGCATTGGAATATCTTCCAATTTTAAGCAAACGAATTAAACGAGATAATCTAAATATTCGTAAGAATATTGTATTTATTGAGCAGAAAGTTAAATAGAATGGAAGAATAGCAAATAAATCTATTAACATCATAGGTTTAAATATGTCTTTAAACCTGTCTAATGTTATAACCCTGCATAAATACTCGACCGTAAATATTATAATTGAAATAACTTCAAATCCATGAAATATCTCGCCAAGAATATTATGAACTGATTGCATTGTATCAAGAATAAAAGTAATTAAATTCAGGGCAATAAGAACCATTATAAATTTTTCAATATGATGACTCTCAATTAAAGATTTTAATTTTTCTTTTAAATACATAGCAACCATAATTATTTTATAATCCAATGTTAACACAAAAATATAATTATATTATTCAATATCCCATTTTTTCCATATTAACATTTGTGCAGATTATTTCTTTAATTTTGTCATCTATTTCTTCGGTAGGGATTGAGTCTCGGCTATCATAACTATACCATTCTCGCAGTTGTTTTAATATTTCCGATAAACAATACACCATATCTTCTGCTTGATAGTGCGCTTGTAGTTGGTAATTGCTAAAATTTTCATTATCTGTATCAAATTCAAATGTGACTTTCATTTTATTTTCCTTTTAGTTTTAATATCCCATTTTTTCCATATTTACATTCTCATTTATAATATCAATAATTTTGTCTCTAACTTCTTCCACAGGTAATTCTTCACGATCACCATATTTATACCAACTACGGAGTTGATTAAGAATATCATTCAAGCAACTTGCCATATTCCAAGCCTGTTGGTGTATTTCTAATTCTGTCCTATCAAAGTTTTCACTTTCGGTGTCAAATTCAAATATAACCTTCATATTACATCTCCTTAATTATATTCAATCTGGCGCATTTGAGAATATAAATTGTTTATTTGCGCTAAATCAAAATTAAAAACATCTCTTAAATATTCTTCCAAAGCATATTCACCATAAAAAGTTACCGTCTCTGTTTGTTTGTCTGAATATATATCAAGATAATATTTATCTTTTGCAGTATCGTATGTGAGTTTTATTTCCAAAACTATTCCTCATATAAGTAGTCATCCGGCAGTTCCTCTACGGCTTCTGTAGTTTGTCCTATGACCTTCCGTAGCCATACCGAATGACCATTTTGACTATAAAATTAACGCAAACGCAAGTCAAGACTACCGTTTGGTAGTATCGCTTAATTTTTTTCTATACATTCTAAAAATATAATTTTCTGAAAGACCGCATAATTTTGATAATTTTACACGACTTTGTTTTGTACCATCATAAACATCTTGAATATATGCAATTTTAGCCGGCAAAGTCGCATTTTGAGGAACTGAAATATTAACACCCTGCAATTCACACATAATTTTAATCGTTGCCTCTAATCCAATTATAGAGGCAAGTATTTTCATATCTTCATTCGGAAGATTATCTATATTGATATATTTATTCCATGGGTATTCCAAATAAAGCTCCTTAAGTCCGGTGAGGTCTCGTCAGTTAACGCATTACGTTAAGACGGTCAGCTTGCACCGTTAGCCGACCGTTTCGACCTGTTTATGCACTCATTGGCATCATAGAAGAAATCATATCTTCCATTGAAACCAAGACATTTTCTAAAACCGATTTTTTAGCATTTAATAATCTGCAAGTTTCTTCAGCATCATAGGTAGCCTTACTATATTTATCGTTATGATGTGCTCTCGCAAATTCAATGTCTGCCATATCAAGCTCGTCAGCTAAATCGTTTATTTTGTTTCTAACTACACCTATAATTGCATTTACAGGATTCATCTCTTCTTCTGGTTCTTTCATTTTACATGCAAGATTTGCTTTCATCATCTCAGGCATTTGGGTTTCCATACCCATTTCCATTTCGTTTTCCATCATTTCGTTTTTTTCCATTGTTGTGTCCATAGTTTTACTCCTTTTCTTTTTTATCTACAACTTAAAAGCCTTTTAAATGACTTTTAAACACATCTGTAATTTAATTTTTTCTAATACTGCAATAATTTGCGATGCTCTGCTTTTGGTGAGGAATCGCAAATCATCAACGTGAAATTGTCTTTTGATAAACTGGCGCAGAGTTGCTGATTTATCTTCAGCAGACGAAATATCTGACCAAACAACTTCCAATTTACGAAGTTGTGACGGTGTTGCCATATTGTCATCTCTACCTGCAAAGTCATCATATTTTTTATAATTATTTCTCTTCAGATTTTTGGCATCATTAACCAAAATCTCAATAAAAATCTCTGCTTCAGCTTGTGTAAGGTTTTTTGAACTGCAAACATCAAAACTTAAAAGCATTTGATGATAAGTATCATCATCAAGTCCTAATATATTTTTAAGGGTATGAATCTTTTTAATTTGATAAGGTGTACTCATAGTATCCTTGCCTTTCAAGTTCTCTGCCACGAGCAATACCCAACTGAACTCCAACAATAAAAATGAGAAGTCCGATTAAAAAGATGTATAATGCTTTTTCAAATTTTGAGTATTCTTCCACGACAGCTCCTTACATAATGATTTGACTTATACTTGCCTGAACAACATCCTCGTTTACTTCCATATTGTTTAATTCGGCAATACGGATGGCTCTGACTAAAAGTTTAGTCAGAACTCTCGTATTACCGGCGCAATAAGAAGAGAGAGCTGGATATACGCTATCCTGATTGGGGAGGAGTTTTGAAATTATTTTTACTTTATCTTCGTCTGTAAGAGGATTAAGCTCGGTTTTTATTCCGACTCTTGAATATAACTGCGCATATTCTTTTTTATCCCCTTTCAGGTTTTTCATAAGTCTTGGCATACCAACCAACAAAATGCCAACTTCTGCTTTGTCATAAATTCTTCTCAACAGTTCTAATGAGGTATATGGTAAATGTTCTGCCTCATCAACTATAATTAATCTGCCGGAGGATTTTAATTTATCAATAATGTCTAACATCATTGAATGAACTGTTCCATGCCCGTCAAATCCAAGTTTTTTGTGAATTTCAGAGAATAAAACTTTCGGTCTGTAACCTAAATCAGCCTCTATAAGTACAACTCCTGCGTTTTCATATTTATATCTTTTAACTGCAAAGGTCTTTCCAATGCCGGCCTCACCATAACAAACTCCAATTTCATTTTCAACGTGGCAGGTTTTTGCAATATCAAAAACATCATCTGCGACTGTAGTTTTAACGAAATCAAGCGAGACTCTACCTTCACGAAGTTCCTCAATTTCTAAAAAACGAGCAACTGCATCATTTATCTTTTTAATATTACCTTCGTATTTATTATTCATCCAAAGGTGAAGTGTTGCTGTTGATACATCTACAGCCTTTGCTACAGATGAAATCGTGCGTTTTTTAGTTTTGATAAAATCTTTTAATCTGTTTTGTAAATCCATAATGCCCCCTTACATCGCACACCTTTCCAAAGCACGACGTTTTTGGCTCTCTGTAAGATAGAGAGTCTTTTTCGGTTTTGGTTGCGCCACATATTTAAACTGCAAGTTTTTATCAGATTTCTTTTCCTGATTTACAATCTGATCCATTTTTGTATTAGTAATCTGTGACACAGTTGGTGTGCTAATAAATTCTGTTTGTTCTAATCCGTTTTTCAAATTAGCGACTATTTCCTCGTTTGACGGATTATATTTGCATTTAATATATGATTTAAGAATTTTCTTTTCTTTATTCTTGCGCTCAATAGCTTCTTTATACTGAGCTTTTTCAACATTTGTCTGTGCCAAGAATGAAACTGCGTGGTAAACATTACCTTTACCAAGATATTCTTCCGTTTGAGCATCAAACACCCAAGCCTCTTGGTATGCATTTATATCTCTTCTAATAAAGACTTTGCGACCTTTTTCACAAATCATCCACTCACCCCAATAAGTTAATTGAAGTTGGGAATCATAAATACCGTTCCGGCCGATCGTCATTGTTTTAGATGTGCGCATACAGAACAGTTTTAAGGCATCTTTACTAATAACTTTTTTATTCGTAAATTCTTGCGCCCATAGTTCGTCAGGACATTTACCCTGCAAAACTTTGCCTTTTGATGGTTTCTTATTTAAAAAGTTTTCAATAAAATCATCAAATAAAACTTTGAAATCCTCAAACTGCATAATTTTATCAGCTTTGATTTCATCTTTTAATTTTTCAGGTCGTTCAGTAATCTTTCCACCCCTATACCCTACAAAACCCTTTGAAAGGAACGACTTAACTTTTAAGAAGTCCCTCTCTACAGGCTTTGTTTGGGCATTATAAGGGAGGGCAAAATGCACATTTATACCTATATTTTTTAGGAGTGAATTCTCTTTCATACTGTTATGTTCGACTTTTATCGAACTTGTCCTTCCACCTGCAAAATCTTTACAGCGATAGTCTTTACCGTTATCAAGATAAATATCATCAGGAAGTCCAAAGTGTTGAACTCCGTAGTAAAATGCCTGAAATATATGATCAGAGTTTGGAGCTTCAGCGTGCAAAAACCAACCGAGCCATTTTGATGTCTTAACATCTCTGAAAACTGTTACCCAAGGAAAGCAAACAGAGCCATTGAAATTAACTGCAACATCTATCTGTGCGTGGTCGCTTACCCAACAACTGCCGGCTCTTAAGTTTGAATAATCTCTTGGAATATATGATGCAAATTTTTTATTCCAAGCAGCATTTCCAAAGCGAGCCATATAAATAGCCTGCTTAGGAACTCTTGATTTCAATAATCTTTCAAATGTTTTATATGAAGGGAATTTTAGGATATCAATATTGTCTTTTTCTTTTGCAAATCCTAATGTTGCTTGCCAACAAAAAAATGCAGATGGCGCACCCTCTCTTAAAAATAAACTTTTATAATATTCATAATAATCTTCAGGAATAATACTTTGTTTTTTATTACCCTGACCTTTTTGCGATAGTAAACCTGCAACACCTGACTCTTTATATTTTTGTTTTGCATAATATAAAGATGTGTAGCATACTTTTTGATCAGGATGCGCCACATTCCAATTTTTTAGAAATTCAACAGTTTTATTGTGGGACATTCCCTCGGTTAAAGTAAAGAGCTGAAGGTATTTATCCGCTTGTTTTCTTTGCCATTCCTGCGCATTATCATAAACTTCAGAATTAAACTGCAAGTTTTTATTTTTATTTTTATCATTTAATATATTATTATATTTTTTTAAATATTTTTCAGGAAGAGAAGCAATATCAATTTCGTAGTTTTTATATTTCCCGGATTTAACAAAACGGCTGATATATTTATTAGAAACACAACCTCTTCTTAATGTTTCAATTTTAAAACCTAAAGCCTGCGCCAAATTTTTTATATCTACCCATTGAGCCTTTTGCATCTTTCTCCTAATCGCAATAAACGTTTTCTTTCAATTGTTTAATAATCCATTTGTTAAAATTTGGATTATTTTGTTCACCTGCGATTATTTTACTTATTTGCCCTTGAGATAATTTTAGGTCGCTTGCAATTGAGGATTGTTTGATATCCAATGACATAATGATAAATTTAGTTAAAATAGTTTTTTTATTTACCATGTGATTCATTTTTGTCAATTCCTCAACTTGGCACTATTTTTCCATTTTCATAATATCAATGATTTTTTGTGCCATGTATTCCCCAGTTAGGCAACTAAACGTGATTTCAAAGAAAAATCATCTGTTTAATGTAGGTTATCTAATCTGTCAGGATAAGTTTATTATATTCAATATAAAATACCTGAAAAGCCCACCACAAAAGAGTTATGAATAATTATTCCATAACAAAAAATGAAATTTTAAATTATATAAAATCTCTCTCGTTTTTTATATAGAATAATCTTTCCAAAACAAAACTTAACATATTATAATTATGATATGGAAATCTTGGAGAGGTTAGCAAAATCAAAATTCAGGAGCAGATTTAAACTCCGAGCAAAAGAACTCGAATATATCAAAGACAAAGGTCTTGATATAATTCGTTCACACGCCTGTGATTTTATTAGAGAAAGAGTTGCTCCGGCCGAACCTATTAATGATGGTAAGCAAACTCCTATGTGTGGACACCCTGTTTTTATTGCTCAACACGCAACAGCAACCTGTTGTCGTGGTTGTATTGAAAAATGGCACAAATTCCCCAAAGGCAGAAAACTTACAAAATCTGAACAAGATTATCTTGTTTCAATAATTATGGAATGGATAAAAAAACAAATGAATTAAATTTATAAAATTTATCAGAGAGTTTTGAAGTTTTTATCTTTTCAATTTGAAATGTCTGACAGTTAGTTTTGAAATTTTTCCGACTTAACAACTTATAAAATTAAAACTTTTCAATTTGTTTGTCGGACTTTTCAATTTGTTATGTCTATTTATATAAATTATCAAACAGAATTGAACAAATTATCTTTTCAATTTTAACTGTCTATTTATAGAAATTCTTCCTCCGAAAGTTAAAAAGTTTGAGAATTCTCTCAAACTTCCGGGGGTATTTTTCTCAATCTCTCTGATAATCTACATCTGAGTATTATCATTTTAAGTGATTATTTATACGGACTTTTATATCCTAATAACCGGACATTCTGGACTTTTCGATTACCTCATTCTCATTTTGAGGGAAGTGCCTCAATCGCCCAAACAATAAAACTTCCCGCCATTCAAATAATCACACATTTATAATCATTGTCACTATTAATCTACAATTAATCTACATTTTCAATTTGTACAACTAAATATATTTGCCCCTTTGTCAAAAGTTGATATAAATACATCATAATAAAAAATGTTGCATTGGAAAGGAGCTGACATGACATTTGTTGAACCAATCAGAAAAAAATCCGATTTAAGAAAAATTGAGGATTATTTAAAACTTAAAAACAAAAGAGATTATATAATGTTTAAATTAGGCATTAATTGCGGACTCAGAATATCAGATATTTTAAAACTGAATGTCGAAAATGTAAAAAATAAAAATTATATCCAATTGTTTGAACAAAAGACCGGAAAATGACCTATATAAATAACAGATATGTTTACTAATTAAGTATATTGTAGGTATTGACACATCGTGGCAATTACTATACACTTGATGTGAAAGAAATAATTGAAGATGAGCTATACAGAGAGTTTAAATTATCCATTTGATTCAAATTATATTTTAAAACATCACAAATCTATAAAAAAAGAGCTTCTCGGTTTTGATAATTTTAAAAATATAAAAATTGCAATTCTTAGCGGTTCTACAATAGGATATGTTAAAAACATTTTAGAATTATTTTAGTTAAATAACGGTCTTAAACCTGAATTTTATGAAGGTGAATATAACAGGTTTTATGAAAATGCAATGTTTGATGATTCTTTGCTTGAATTTAATCCGGATATCGTTTTTATTCATACTTCAAGTAAAAATATAAAAAATTGGAGTAATGCAGATATAGAATTTAATTATTTTAAAGAAATTTGGCAAAAACTTTCAACACATAATTTTAAGATAATTCAAAATAATTTTGAAATGCCGGACTATCGAATTTTAGGGAATAAAGATGTTTATGACAAATCAGGTAGATTAAATTTTATTCATACATTAAATTCAAAAATGTATGAATATGCACAAAATAATACAAGTTTTTATATTAATGATATTAACTATCTTTCTGCTTCGATAGGACTTGAAAAATGGCATAATCAAGAACATTGGGCTATGTATAAATATATGTCAGATGTATCGTATATTCCTGATTATTGTTTTAGTGTTTCAAACATAATAAAATCTTTGTACGGTAAAAACAAAAAAACAATTATGCTGGATTTAGATAATACATTATGGGGCGGAATTATCGGCGATATTGGTGAAAATAAAATTGAAGTTGGTATGGAAACACCAATGGGAGAAATGTACCTTTATTTTCAGCAATATTTGAAAGAATTATCAAAAAATGGTGTAATTTTAAATATTGTTTCGAAAAATGATGAAAAAATCGCTTTGAGTGGGTTAAATTCTAACAAAAATTACTTAAAACCGGAAGATTTTATTTCAAAAAGGATAAATTGGATGCCTAAAAGTGAAAACATAAAATCAATTTTGAAAGAAATAAATTTACTGCCGGAAAGTGCTGTTTTTATTGATGATAATCAAATAGAACAAGATGAAGTAAGGCAAAACCTGCCTCAGGTAGAAGTTCTGAATTCATTATCAATAGAAAATTTCAAAAAATATCTTGATAAATCAGGATTTTTTGAATGTACCATTCTTTCGGAAGATGATAAAAAAAAGTTGAATACTATAAAGCTAATCAGCTGCGCAAAGATGAAGAAACAAAATTTGCAAATTATGATGATTATTTAAAATCACTTAATATGACATCTGTTATTTCAAGTTTAAACGATAGAAATACTGAAAGAGTTCTTCAATTATTTAACAAAACCAATCAATTTAATCCTACGCAAAAAAATATTCCGAATCTGATTTAAGTGTATTAACTTCACAAAACTCTATTACAATGGCAGTTGAACTTAATGATAAGTTTGGTAAAAACGGTATGGTAAGTGCTTTTATCGGTTTAATCAGAAATAATGCGTTGTTTATAGATAATTGGGTTATGAGCTGCAGAGTGTTTAAAAGAGGTTTGGAAAAGGCTATTTTTTGCTATTTAATTGAAAAATGCAAAAACAGCGGAATTGATGAAATTTATGGAACTTATTCAAAAACCGCTAAAAATGCTTATATAGAAAATTTATTTTCAGATTTAGGATTTGAACAAACAGAAAAAGATGAAAATATCGTAAAATATAAATATACTATAAAGGATAGTATTGAACAGAATGTTATTAAAATTACAGGAGAATAAAAATGGATAATTTTGAAAAACTTCAAACTATATTTAGAGAAGTATTTGATGATGAAAGTTTAAATATTAAAAGAGAATATTCAGCAGCTGATATTGAGGATTGGGATTCTTTGGCACAAATAAATCTTATAGTTGCAATAGAAAAAGAATTTAATTTAAAATTTAATATAAATGAAATTTCTGCTCTTGAAAATATCGGAGACATGTTAGATTTAATTGAAAGAAAGTTAAATGAATAAATACAGTTATGATGAACTTAAAATAGGTCAAAAAGAAAGTTTTGAAGTTGTTGTAACAGAACAAATGCAAACTTCGTTTTTGAATTTATCCGGTGATATTAATCCTTTGCATTGTAATTGTGATTTTGCCAAAGAAAAAGGATTTAACGATAAAGTTGTGTATGGAATGCTGACATCATCCTTTTATTCAACTTTGGTTGGTGTATATTTGCCGGGTGAGAATTGTCTTTTTCAAGAAGCTGAAATTCAATTTAACAAACCTGTTTATATAGGTGATAAGCTAATTGTATCAGGTGAAGTTACGGAAAAGCAAGACTTATACAAAAGAATTGTGGTTAAGGCAAAAATAACAGCGAATGAGAAAACTGTGAGCAAAGCAAAATTAACACTGGGAGTTTTAAATTGAGTAAAACACTACTTATAACCGGCGCATCTTCTGATATGGCAATAGACTTGATTAATAATATCTATAAAGATTATGATAAGATTATTGCTCATTATAATTCTTCTGCAAAAAATTTGGAAGCTTTGAAAAGCAAAATAGGAGATAAATTATTTCTGTTACAAGCCAATTTTAAGGATATTTTATCAACGGAAAAATTTATAGATGAAATTTCAGACATAAGTTTACCTAATCATATTGTTCATTTTCCCGCAACAAAATTGAAACCCGAACGTTTTGACAAATCAAACTGGAATGAATTATCAGAAGATATTATGATACAAGTACATTCAATATATAAAATTTGTCAAAAATTTATTAAGGATATGTCTAAAAAAGAAAATTCAAAAATAATTTTTGTTTTAACTTCTGCCATTTTTAATACACCAAAATTTAATACAAATTATTTAATAGCAAAATATTCTCTTTTAGGACTAATGAAATCTTTATCAACAGAATATTCTGAAAAAATTAAGATTAATGCTATATCGCCTGTATTAACAGAAACAAAATTTTTAGAAAATCTTCCTCAATTTGCACTTGAACAATCAGCACAGAATTCTCCGATAAAAAGGAATTTAAAACCGTCTGACATATCGCCGGTCATAATTAATCTTTTATCGGATAATAATAATCTTAACGGTCAAAATATTTTAATTGATTGAAGTAAACTTTAAATTACTAATATTTTTATCATATGCTGAATGCTGTTTTTATATTAATTTTCAAAAATCAGTAATAATAAAATTTTTGTGCTATTATAAAGATGTAATAGTACTAGTAAAAGGGTTTGCAAAATGTGTAAAATATGTGTGGCATATACTATAACTGATGATTATACTTTTTTGACAGCAGTATCAATACAGAGTATTATTAACAATAACGCTAAAAATTATTTAAAAATTTATCTTATTACAGATGGATATTTTGATAAAAACAATCAAAAATATTTTGACGAATTTAAAAAATATAAAAATTGTGAAATTATTTGGGTATTTGTTGATATTGAATATCGTTCCGTATTTGATTTTAATCTCAAATCTTCTATATTTAACTACTATAATTTAATTGAAGAATCCAAAGTTCTTTATTTAAAACCTCATGAAATAGTTAACTGTGATTTGAAAGATATATTTGAAATTGATTTAGGTGAATATTCGTGTGCTGCGGTAGAAAATATATATAATGGAATTATTACAGAAAATTATAATATAGATAGGCAAATATTTTATTCAAATGGAATGACCTTGATTGATTTAGCAAATTGGAAAAAACAAAAAACATATGAGAAAATTAAAACGGAAGATTTTAAGGAATATATTCAGTACACTCCGCTGAATGAAAATGCAACTTTTAATATCTTAATTAATGACTGTAAGCATCTAGATTTAAAATATTGTTATGCGGAATCAAATTATTATACAAAACGTGTAGGTATTTCATGTTCACCAAAGACATTAAAAGAGTACAAATTATTGCACAGTCACATAGAAAGTCCTTATTTGGTTGATTATCAATATGGCTGTCCGATGAATAATGATGCTTCTAATAATTCATATTCTTCTCTTTGGTGGAATTATGCCGAAGATGCACCTGTATATGACGATATAAAAAGTCTGCGTGTTTTGAATAAATACAAATTAAGTGCAACCTCAGCATCTAATTCTTTTAATTATGCTTGGCTTTTATCCAGAATGTTTCCGTACATAAGACCATATATTTTTAGAATTATTATAGGTTTTGCTATATCAATACCGCTGGGTTTATTGGATGGTGTGACAGCACTTGCCTTAAAACCTTATATGGATTATGTAATAGGCGGTAAAACTTTTGAATTTAGTGTTTTAGGATATAATATATCTTTGACCAGTCTAATAATGGCATTTTTAATTCCTGTTGGAATAATATTATTTGCGGGTATTCAGGGTGTATTGAGATATTTGAATTCATATATTTCATCTTGGACAAGTATGCGAATAACAAATGATGTAAAATTGGATTTATTTCACCGTTTAATTCACATGCATCCGCAATTTTTTGAAGATAACCCGTCAGGGATAGTAATTTCTCGTTATGTAAGTGATCCTGCAGCTGCATCATCCGGAATAGTGGAACAAATAAAGAATATTACGACCAGTGTTTGTGGTGCATTAGGTTTAATAGCAGTAATGTTGTATAGTTCTTGGCAGCTGGCTTTTATAGGTGTAGGTGTGTTATGTGCGGCATTTGTTCCTGTAACCATATTAAGGAAGCGTTTAAGAAAAGCATCAAATGAAAATATGGTTATTTCAGGTAATATCACAACAAATATGAATGAAACATACAATGGCAATAAAGTAATGTATGCATATGATTTGCAGGATTATCGCGAGAATGATTTTAAAACACAGATAAAACAAGCCTTTGATATAAATATTTCGTTAACGAAACGCACAGCATGGATGTCTCCATTGATGTACATGATAGCCTCTTGTGGTATAGCAACTGTTTTAGGTGTTGGTACATATTTAATTAGTATAGGTAAAATGACAGCCGGTTCATTCGCATCATTTGTAACGTCCTTGTTATTGCTATATAAACCTGTTAAGGGTTTAGGCGGAACATTGACAGGTATACAACAGATATTTGTAGCAATGGGTCGTGTATTTGAATTGTTTGACTTAGAACCATTAATAAAAGACTGTGCAAATCCGAAAGAATTTAAAGAATTAAGAGAAAAAATAACATTTGAAGATGTATGTTTTGAATATGTTCCTAATAA
>JAFWGJ010000114.1 GCA_017512405.1 bacterium
ATTATACTACTCGTAAATATCTAGCCGCTTGATATCTACCAAAAACAAGTTTAAGAGGAGTAACTTATTTCCTTAATTTTATTAAAACACAAAAAAAATATGCACGCAAGTTTTTTATCCATAAGTTACAGTCTGTTAACGATTTGCCCAAACATTTATTGTTGCTAATATATAAATATGGCTAAGATTTTGATGGTGTCGGACGATAATAATAAAATTAAGTATTACGATGAAATGCTTACTAATTTTTCACACGATTTTCAGTTTGCATCCGATAATCAAATGTTCTTTGATATTTTGGAAATCAATACACCACAAATAATTTTACTTGATGCTAATTCCGCATCCCTTGACTTGCCATCATTTTACAGAAAAATTAATGCGATAAAAGAAAATCTGGTAACAATAACTTTATTAAAAGAAGACAAAGTTCCGCCGGAAATGCTTAATATTTCAGATGCATTTTTAATGGAACCGGTATCCGATAACATTTTGATATCAACAATAAATATAAATCTCCGAAGGAAAGAAACTCTTACCAGACTATCAAATACTAACCAGAATTTATCCAAAAGTTTATACCAATTAGATGTTCTATATAACACAGGTTCACAATTTGCAGCAACATTGGACAAAGAAAAGCTTATAAATATTATGCTTGAAGGCTTAGATAAAGCTTTAGGTTTTTCTATTGCCTGTGTACTGACTTTTAAATCAAACAATGAACCTCTTTTGATAATCAATTCAATAAATCAAATTTCAGACAGACTTATGGAAGCTCTAAAACTGAGAGCTGTCTTAAATTATAAATCACTATTTGAAAATAAAGAAATGCCGTTTGAACTTGATATAAATGAACTTAAAACAATAAAATACGCAAAAAATCCACTAGAGGATTATGATTTTTCTGTTTTAAGATACGATAACATGCTTGCACAAATCAATTTAAGCGATAATTTTTACGGTTTTGTTGAAATATACAGAGAAAATGAATTTACAAACGAAGATACACAATGCTTTCACACAATAGCACAACAAGTTTCTATGCCGTTAAAAAATGCAGCTTATGTTCAGGAAATACAAGCAAAAAACAAAGAGTTATACAGATTGGAACATTTAAAATCCGAATTCGTATCAATAGTATCCCATGAACTCAGAACCCCAATAACTCCGTTGCAAACAACTCTTCAAATGATATTAAGAGGCACAGCCGGACCGCTTACGGATAATATGAAAAAGTTTTTGACTATCGGCTTAAACAATGTAAAAACATTCAGCCAAATCATTAATGATTTACTTGATATGTCTAAAATTGAAGCCGGAAAAATGGATTACAAGTTCGCATCAGTAAACATTGAAAAAGCTATTGAATTTGTAAAAATGCAACAAAATAGTGTCGCAGAAGAAAAAGGGTTAAAACTTACAACAAAATTTGATGAAAATTTTGCGACAGTTTTTGCAGATGAACAAAGAATACATCAGGTCTTAAATAATTTATTATCAAATGCAATGAAATTCACAAAAGAAGGCGGAAACATTGAAATCAGTACTCAAATTGTTGATGCAAACGAAATAACCTGTCCTGAATGCTTTAATGATGAAATTAAAAAGCTTAACGGTAAATATGTTCAAATATGCGTAAAGGATGAAGGTATCGGCATTGAACAGGAAAATCTACCAAAAATATTTGACCAGTTTAAACAACTTGAAAGTTCATTATCCAGAGAAGTTGGCGGTACAGGTTTGGGACTGCCTATTGTAAGAAAAATTCTCGATGCACATAACGGTGCCATTTGGGCCGAAAGCAAAATAGGAGAAGGTTCCAGTTTCTACTTTGTTTTACCTGTTATGTGCGAAAAATCAAATTTCTGGATTTTACACAAACAATCTATTCAACAGGCAAAAGTTAATAAAACTAAATTTGTAACATTAACCGTATCAGCAAAAGGCGACTGCGTTGAACATTTAATGAAAGAAGATAATGTATTTAATAAGACATATCTTAACAATTCATTACTTGAAAAAGGTGAAAACCTAACTTCATTAACAATGGTAATTCCTGATGGTGACAAGCATTTAGTTGATTTTATAAAACGGAAAATTGATTCTGCCGTACTTAACGATAAAACCAGATATGGAAAATGTGATATAATGTATTCATACAATATTTATCCAAAGGAGAAAGATTAATGAAAAAAATATTACTTGTCGATGATGAACAAGATATAGTCGAAACATTAAAATTCGTCCTTGAAAGCGAAGGATATACTTGTTATTGTGCTTACAACGGCGAAGACGGACTTAAATTGGCAAAAGAAATTATACCCGATTTAATGATACTTGATATAATGATGCCAAAAATTAACGGTTTTAAAATAAGCCGTCTTCTTAAATATGATGCAAAATACAAGAATATTCCAATAATAATGCTTACAGCTCGTTCGCAAGAATCCGACAAACAAATCGGCGAAGAAACAGGAGCCGATGTTTATATTACCAAACCTTTTGATTTAGATGAAGTTCTGTCTACTGTTGCTAAATTAATTAATAAAGAAAATGATAAATAATATGATTGAAACAGTTACAAATAAAACATTGGAAAAACTTAAATATGACCTTGTAAGAGAAGGTCTTGTAAGCTATGAAACAATTGAAAAAGCGCAAGAACTTGCTAACGCTCAAAATATTAATATCGGGCAAGCTTTAATTAATTCTAATGTTATTGATGAAGAAACCTTATTAAAATTTTTGGAAAACAAATTACATATTCCGTCAGTAGATTTGGACGATTACACATTAGATAAAAATTGCCTTCAATACATTAATGTTATTGATGCAAGAAAATATAAAATTATTCCTCTTTTTAAAATTGAAAACACATTAACCGTCGCAATGGCAGACCCTTTGGATTTATTTGCCATTGATAAAATTATGGAAAAAGCCGAATGTAATATAGAGCCGATAATTTCAACAGAAACCAGCATTTTAAAAATTATTGACGAATACTACAAAACTCCAAATACAGTGGGTGAAATTTATACAGAAACAACAGAAAGCGGATATGACTGGCATGAAGAGCTAAATAATAACGAAGATTTATCAGATGAACATATACAAAAAATTATAAGGGCTATCTTGAAACAAGCAATACTTGAAAATAAACACGAAGTTTATTTTGCACATACTGACGACGGTCTTGAAATAACGTTTAAAGATAAAGGGGCTGTATATGAAAAAGGATTTATACCATCAGTATTAACAACTTCGTTTGTTTCAAAATTAAAAACTTTATCAAATCTTGACCCGTCAGTAAGTGAAATTCCGCAATTGGGTAAATTATCGTTTAAAGTTGATGATATGATTCTTGTTGCAAGCATTTCATCTTTCCCGACCGTTATGGGAGAAAGAATTGCTTTAAAAATATATAAACCGCCCGTTGAATTCAACAGCATAATAAAGGACGAATTAAAAGTACAATTTATTAAAAATTCACTTGAAAAATCAGGAATTATACTGGTTTGCGGAGCACCGCTTTCCGGAAAAACTCACGTTATATATTCTTTATTAAATGAAATTGCAAAAGATAAAAAGAATATAATGACAATAGAATCTGTAACTAAGTATGATTTACCAAAAATTAATCAATGTGAATTGAACGAAAGTATTGGATTTAATCTTGATAAAGCTCTGAGATTTATTGAATTTCAATCACCGCAAATTATTTATATTGAAGGCATGATGTCGAAATACGATTACATTTCAAGTCTTGTTTTCAGCAACAAAACTATTATTACAGAATTTTTAGCTGAAAATATGAGCGAATTAAGAGAAAAAATGGCATATTCGGAAGTTGAAACCTTTAAATCACTTGTAAATTGCCTTATATTCATTCACTCAAAAGACAGTATTGAGGTTTTTGATAAATCTACAATACAAAAATATCTGGCATAGTAAAAAATCAGGTTTTATAAAACCTGATTTTTAAATTTATACGGTAACCGTTTCAATAATTTCTATATATCTGCCGGCATAAACAGCAGCAACTGCACCGTCAGCAGCAGCAGTAATTACTTGTCTTAAAGGAGTTGTCCTTACATCTCCTATTGCATATACACCTTTTACGTTAGTCTGCATCTTATCATCTGTAACAATAAATCCATTATTGTCTTGTGCCACTTGACCATTAAACAGTTCTACATTTGGTGTAAATCCGATATATGGGAAAATACCGTTAATAGGCAATTCTTTTATTTCACCGGTTTTGACATTTTCTATAACGGCATTTGTAACTAAATCATCACCTTTAATTTCTTTTACAACCGTATCATATATAAATTCTAATTTATCGTTTTTAAATGCACGTTCCTGAACAATTTTATCAGCTCTTAATTCATTTCTTCTGTGAATTAAATAAACTTTGTCAGCAAAACGAGTTAAATACATAGCTTCTTCAACAGCAGCATTACCCCCACCGACAACTGCTACCGTCTTTTCTTTATAAAAAGCGCCGTCACAAACAGCACAATAGCTTACACCTCGTCCGACAAATTCTTTTTCACCGTCCACACCTAATTTTTTAGGTTGAGCTCCTGTTGCAATTATAATTGCTTTTGCTTTAAATTCACCATTTAAAGTTTTTACTGTTTTTATTTCCGACGTTAAATCAACAGCTTGAATTTCTTCCATAGGAAATTTTTCAACACCAAACATATCCGCATGTTCTTCAAACTGTTCCATTAAGTCATAACCGCCGATTTTTTTAAATCCCGTATAATTTTCTAACTCTAAATAATTGCTCGGTTGTCCGCCAAACATACTTATATCAATCACTGCAACTTTGGCAGCACTTCTTGCAGCATATACTGCCGCACTTAAACCGGCAGGTCCTCCACCCAAAATAATAATATCAAAGTTTTTTTCGTTCATTTGTAAACTCCTCAATATAATCCTGTTCCCATAACTTTTGAACCTTTTAATTCATAAACTGCTGTTTTGATATCTTCATATTTTTTTTTGAATTCATCATAACGAACAGTATGTAATGTCAATTCATTTGTACCTATGAAAGTATCACCATCCAATTTCAAACGAACTGTATCTTTTACATTGGTATATCCCTCTCTTTCGTAGTGAGTAAAAACAATCTCACTATCTTTAACATCCTCTAAATAAATTTCAGCAACCGCTGATGTAACAGGGTTTCTTAATTCTATGACGTTACCGCTCCTGCGCAAGTTCCATATATCCAGACTTGTTTTTGCAAAAGTTTTTGGACTGTTTGTTGAAATTTGAGTTGATTGTACACTCCAAGTACCGAAAAACTGTTTCGGCACAGCGTTTATCATTGAAATACTCGCTTTTAAAACTATATTATCTTGTGCCAAAACAGTTATCGAACCTGTAAATAATATTATTAAAAATAATATGATTATTTTTTTCATTACTTATTGTTTAGCCATTTTTTCTTGAAGAGTTTTTGCAGATTCTTCATAACCTGCTCTGCCCATTAAAGCATAAGTATAATTTTTAGCTTGTTCTACACCTGGTTGATTGAATGTATTAATGTTATACAACTCACCGGCAATAGCAGTTTGAACTTCTAACATATACAATAATTGAGCAACGTTGTATGCATCAACTTTTGGTAATGAAATAGTTACTGTTGGACGTTTATAGTCTGATAAGGCAACTCTTGTTGAATCAGCCTCAGCGTTAATCAATTGATTAATTGTTTTTCCGCCCAAGTATCCTATTCCTGTGTAATCAAAGATTTTAGGAATTTCTAATGTATTATCAAATTCTTCAACTCTAATAAAGTTAATAACCTTATCATTAGGTCCTTCATTATATAATTGAATTTGAGAGTGTTGGTCAGTTGCACCTAATGCTTTAATTGGTGTAGGACCGCAATTAACCTTTTTACCTTTATTGTTAACTTCTTTTCCTAATGATTCAGCCCATAATTGAACATACCAGTCTGAAATGTATTTTAATCTGCTTGAATATGGCATCATTACAGATAAATTTTTATCTTTCTTTGTATCCATTAAGAAATGAATTAAAGCATTTTGAGCTGCAATATTTTTATGGATGTCAGTATTTTTCAATTCTAAATCCATATCTTTAACACCGTTCATCATATCATCAATACTTATACCAACAAGAGCAAACGGCAATAAACCTACTGCTGAGAATACTGAAAAACGACCGCCTACATCATCCGGCACTACAAATGTTTTGTAACCTTCTTGGTCTGCTAATTGTCTTAAAATACCGGTTTTTTGGTCAGTTGTTGCAACAATATTCTTTCTGTATTCATCACCTAACTGTTGTTCCATAAGATTTTTGATAATCATATATTGAGACATAGTTTCGGCAGTAGAACCTGATTTTGTAATAACGTTTACAAGAGTTCTTCTTAAATCAATTACCTGTAATAACCCTGTAATTTGGTCAGGATCAATATTGTCAAGGAAGAAAATTCTAGGCAAACCTCCTCTTTGTTCAGGAGTCAATAAGTTCCAATAAGGTTTCAATAAAGCTTCTGTAACAGCAATACCACCTAATGCAGAACCACCTATACCAAGAACTAAAATGTTGTCGTATCTGCCTTGAACCATTGCTGCGAATTCTTTTACATACCAAACGGTCTCTTCATTGTAACCTAAATTCATCCATTGAAGCCATTGACCGTTTTTGTCTTTTCTTTGGTTCAAATCCTTAATAATTTTTTCAATGTCATTTTTGTAATTTGAAAATTCTTTTTCGATGTTTAAACCGTCTTTGCCAATGATTTTTGCATCTACATTGTTGTAATTGAATGTAATCATCTTGAGTTCCCTTCTTAGCGTTATTTAAATTGTCTCTTAATATCAAAAAGTACGCACCATTTATGCGTACTTTAATTATATTAATTCAATAAATATTTTGAACAAATTATAAAGCAAATGTAACAAAACTTTGTTTATTAAAATTTATTTTGAAAATTTTTATAAGCCCTTATTTTGCCTTGTTCTTTGTATAATTTAACGAATCTTTGCTGAGATTGCTGGTAATTTAAAATAGTAATTTCGATTGATTTATTCAGTAGTATAAAAAATATTGGTAAAGCTACAATAACAGTAACCACCATAATAACTACCTGATTTATAAATTTAATTCTTTCCGCTACCTTTTTTTTCTTTTTTATATCAGAATTTTCATCCCTTAAAACTCTGTTTATAACCTTTTTTCTTTCTTTCAAAGACAGTCCTTCAATAAAATCAATATTGTCAGGCTCAATATAAACTATATACTTCTTTTCACCAATTTGCAGTTTAGGTTTTTCATCCATAACAGATACTTTTTTATTTTTTGAATCTGCTTCATTATCATCAACTAAATTATCTTGTGCCGTAGCGTTTTCAATTTCAACTTCTTTTACTTCATTCATCTCCCGGGCGATTTCATTATCGCTTTCAACGGATTTTACGAAATTATCTAATTCAAGTATATTTTCACCATCCTCAGAAACGGGAACAGGAGCATTTGCACTTTCAAACATAGCAAATTCATCACCTGATACTTCTTCAACAGGTTCAGGATTGTAAATTATATCATCAGCTTCCATATGCTGCTTTAATTGATTTTGCAATGCATCAATATCAATATTATCATCAAACTCTATTTCTTCATTTTCGTCAAGTTCGATTCCCTCATGTTCATCTAATTGATTTTCATCGGAAAAATTTTCACTCATTTTATAAAGCTACCTCATTTTTTATGTTCATGGTAAACTGTATTTATTATAAATTATTTATTTCCGATTATCAATAATCAATATAGATGAAAGTTATACTAAATCAATGAATATAAATAAAGAAAATTTGATTGAATATATAAATAAACTATCAAAAGCAAAAATATTAGTAATAGGCGATTTAGCCATAGATGAAATGATTTGCGGAGATACGGAAAGAATTTCCAGAGAAGCTCCCGTTTTAATTCTTAACCATACAAAAACAGATATAGTTCTTGGTGCAGCCGCTAATGCTGCCCACAATGCTTCAACCATTAACAACGGTAATGTAAGTGTTATCGGAGTTATCGGTGATGATTACCAAGCAGGTCAATTAAAAGAAGCACTTCGAAATGCTAATATTGACTATTCGGGTCTTGTTGAAGAAAAAGGAAGGAAAACAGTAACAAAGACAAGAATTTCAGGTGCTTGCTCACAATCAGTAACACAACAAATTGTAAGAATTGACAGACAAACAAAAGCTCCGATAAAACCTGAAACTGAAAATTTACTGATTGAAAATATCGAAAAATATGTTCCGCAGCACGATGCAATTATCCTATCTGATTATCACATCGGAGTTTTAACACAAAAAATTATTGATAAAGCCGTTGAAACAGCTAATAAATATAACAAAGTTGTTGTTGTTGATGCACAAAAGAATTTAGATAAGTATAAAAACATTACATCAATGACACCAAATCTTCCGGATACACAAAAATTCGCAGGTTATGAACTTTCATCACAAGATAAAATTATTGAAGCCGGCAAATATATTATTGAAAAAACAAATTCAAAATCAGTTTTAATAACTTGCGGCTCAGAAGGTATGATATCAGTTAATTCAAACGGTCAGTCAGATATTATACCGGTTTTTAACCGTTCGATGGTTTTTGATGTAACTGGTGCTGGCGATACTGTTACAGCACTTTATACAATGGGACTTGCAATTGGAGCAGAACCTTTATATGCTGCTGTTATAGGAAATATCGCAGCAAGTATCGTTATAAAACAATTTGGTTGTGCAACAACAACCATTAATGAAATTTTACAAAGCATAAACAATATTAAATTATAAGGAGAAATTTTATGAAACTGGATTTAGATGTGTTAAAAGAATCATTGTCTGACCTAAAACTTGTAGATTGGATTATTATTGGAGGAATTGTTATTGCTTTAATAGTAGGAATTTTAACTTTCAGCCATTTTAGAGGAACAGCTGATAAACAAATCGAAGCTCAAACTACAATAGGATTTCAAGTATTTTTAAGAGGAGTAACTCTTACAGGAAATGTATCACCTATTAATCCTGGAGACACTACGTTTATAACAATAAGAAATGTTCCTTGCAAAGATTTAAAAGTTGCAGATGCGGTTATTGATACTAAAAAGACAGTTATGCCTAATACAAGAGGCGGCAAAGATGCTTTCGTCCTTGTTGAAGATGCATCACAAGCATTTTTATATGATATGATAGTTACTTTAATTGATGAAAATGCTAAAATTACAAAAGACGGTGCTGTTGTAGGCGGAAATAAAATTAAAATAGGTTTGCCTGTAACACTTGAAGGTCCAAGTTATAAACTTAACGGAACCGTATCTGATGTTAGAATTCTTCAACCGCAAAATGTACAACAACAAGGTTATGGTCAAGCTCAACCTCAACAAAATCAGGCTCAACCGCAACCTAATGTTAATAAACAAGAACAAAATATGGGCTAATAAATGTTAAATAAACTTTTTGCTTTTACGCAAAGTAAAACTGAATGGTTATATAAAAATAGTTTAATTATACAAAACATTGACATGCTAATATTAATTTCGATATTAGCAGTCTTTGTTTCGTCAATATTTGCTCAATCTGAGACAATAGGCTATTTTGCAATAATCACTTCTGCTCTAACTTTAATAAACTTATTTTTTAGACAG
>JAFWGJ010000115.1 GCA_017512405.1 bacterium
ATATAAAATCAAAACAAACAGGTGTAATTTCATCAGCATCATCAATTAATATATATTTTATATTATTAAATACATGTTTATTTTTATACAAATAATTAAACAGCAAAGTTTGTCTTAAATAGTCAAAACTTCTGAAATTTAATGTTTTAGCAAGTAACGATTTTATTGCTTTTTGAGTATCATCAGCAAACCCCTCTTTTAAAACCTGTTCCGAACGCCATTTTACATCTTCATCGGTTAAATTATTCTGAATAATTAGTGAATAACGTCTGAAAAGCTGTTGTAATAACGATTTTTTAGAATTGTAACCCTCAAATTTAATATCTTTAATGATATCCTTTAACAGAAATTGAGAAACCTCTAAACCAATCATATTCGGAATAATAACAGGTTTACCGCTTTTTAACATGTTTTCTAAATATGCCCAATTATCAATAACTGTGTTATAGACAAGTCCAAAAAACGAATATACTTGTAATTTTTCAATGCAAGGAACATTCAATAGCGGCAAAACGCTATTCACAAAATGTTCTTTTGCCGACGAATTATTTACAAGCACAAGAATTTCATTTGAAGAAATGCCCGAGTTAATTAGTCGGGCATATTCTTCAATTAATATTTGAGTTTTATCAGATGAAACCGGACCGTTAATTAGCATTTTCTGGTTTTAATTTCATCCAAAATCATTTCAATAAACTCGTCAACAGATTTTGTACCGATTTGACCTACACCTCTTTGTCTTACGGCAACAGAATTTGATTCTTGTTCTTTATCACCGACTACAACAACGTAAGGAACTTTTTTATCTTGTAAATTTTCTCTAATTCTGTAATTCATGCTTTCTGAACGGTCGTCAAGTAATGCTCTTATACCGTTATCACGAAGTTTTTTGTAAACTTTTTCCGCAAAATCTGCGTGTTTTTCGTTTGAAATAGGAACAACAGAAACTTGTGTAGGTGCAAGCCAAGTTGGGAACGCACCTGCAAAGTGTTCTATTAAAATTCCGTGGAAACGTTCCATTGAGCCGAAGATTACACGGTGAAGCATAACAGGAGTTTTTAACTGACCGTCTTTGTCTTGATATTTAATATCAAATCTTTCAGGTAAATTAAAATCTAACTGAATTGTTGCACATTGCCAAGTTCTGCCGATAGCATCTTTTACCTTGAAGTCAATTTTTGGACCGTAAAATGCGCCATCACCTTCGTTGATGTCATATTTCATACCACGTCTGTCCATTGCTTCTTTCAAACCTGCTTCTGCAAGTTCCCAGTTTTCCAATTTACCTACATAACTTTCAGGACGTGTGGATAATTCAACTTCAAAACTCATTTTAAATATAGCCATTGTATCTGCTACAAAATCAATAATTCCGTTGATTTCATCAACTAATTGTTCAGGAGTACAGAAAATGTGAGCATCATCTTGAGTAAAGCCTTGAACACGGGTTAAACCTGATAAAGCGCCTGATTTTTCTTTTCTGTAAACTGTACCTAATTCTGCCATTCTCAATGGTAATGAGCGGTAAGAATGTCTGTTTGCCTGATAAATCAAAATATGGAACGGACAGTTCATCGGTTTCACAATATATTGTTCGTCATCTTCATTTTCTTTTTGAATAAAGAACATATTTTCTCTGTAATGGTCAATGTGTCCTGACAATTCCCATAATTTAGATTTAGCGATTTGAGGAGTATTTACAATTACATATCCTCTTTTTCTGTGTTCTGTTCTCCAATAGTTTTCTATTTCTTCACGAACAGTTGCCAAATTCGGATGCCACAAAACAAGTCCTCCGCCGATTTCTTCTCTTACCGAGAATAAATCAAGCTGAGTACCTAATTTTCTGTGGTCGCGTTTTTCAGCTTCTTCAAGAACATGCAAGTAATTTTCTAAATCTTCTTTATTCCAAAATGCTGTTGCGTAAATACGTTGAAGCATTTTGTTCTTTTCGTTGCCTCTCCAATAAGCACCTGCTATTTTTAATAACTTAATTGCATTACCTTTAATGTAACTTGTGTTTGGAACATGAGGACCTGCACAAAGGTCATTGAATAAAATATTTCCGTCTTTGTCTTTTGTAAGATAAAGAGTCGGCGTATCGTTTCTGTGTTCTTCCAAAAGCTCTGCTTTATAGATTTCGCCTTGAGATTTGAATTCATTAATTTGAGCGTCAACATCTTCAACAGCAACTTTTTCAAATGAAAGATTATGTTTTAGAATTTCTTTCATTTTTTCTTCAATTTTAACTAAATCTTCCTGTGTAAAAGTGTGTTCATCCAAATCAAAATCGTAATAGAAACCTGAATCTGTAGCCGGACCTATTGCCAATTTAGCGTGAGGGAACAAACTTTGAACAGCTTGAGCCATAATATGTGATGCAGAGTGTCTTAAAACATGCAAAGTTTCGTTATTTTTTTCCATGACTATCCCTTCCATAAATATCTTATATATAAATATATACCACTTAAAAGAATTAAATACAAATATTACAAGATTGAGAAAAATTTTCTGCTACGGGTTTAACAATAATTTACATTAAATGTACGAAATCATGTTGATTTTTTTTAAAACATCATTAAACATGCCGATGAAACGATAGACATAGCATAGGAGATATAATTATGGGCATGGCAGCATCACAGGCAAGGTTTTTAAATCTTACTGCAAGACGTACCAATATTGAATATCAAGGTCAACAGATAAACCAACAAAGAACAGAGTTGGCAAATCATTCTGCAAGTTTGTATAATCAAATGTTGTCATTACAGGTTCCTGTACCGCCAAATACTCAGGATTATACAAAGGTTGTGTATACATTCAATATTCCGGGTAATTATGATACCGTAGCGACTGTATCACAATTTTCAAAAGATCAAAACGGTACTTATACTGTATTGTTTAGTTATACTCAAACAGAATTAGGTTTTCCACCGTGTACAACTAGCCAACGTTCAAATGTAGAGGACATTACTGCTACTACGGACCGTGTTCCGATAGGAATAACTGGTGGTAATGCTCCTTATGGTTGGGTAGATGGCACAACAAAAAAGTTACGTTTGGGCTCAAATGATTACACAATTAACCCAATTCCTTCAAATACAACTGATGCAGAACAATTAGCCGCATTAGCTAATGGTTTTGCTTATTTTGCAACTGTTAGCGGTAATTATTACATGACAGAAGAAGCTTATAATGGTATTACTGCAACATCCACACAGACGGCAGGACAAGTTAATTGTGCAAAAATGTCAGGAACAGGTCATCCTAGTTATAATAATCAAAATATACAAACATACAATGGCAAAACGGCAACGTTAAAAGTTTTGTCAGGCAACGAGCCTGCTCACAAAGATGCGTATGATGCATTGATGCTATTATGCGATTCAGAGAACATGTCAAGAGATGATGAAAGTATTTATGTAGCAAATGTAGGTACAGAAGAAAATCCGTCTTATCAGTACTATCGTGGTAGCGAAATCAGAGATGCAAATATAACAGGAGATGGTAGAGTATTATATTATGTTGCTGGTGACGTTGATATTTACAAAGAAGATTCTTATTCAGGTGTAACATTGAACCGTGATGGTAACGGTCGTGTGCAAAGTTTTAATTACAGAGCCGAAGATTATGCTATAACAGCAAACACCGTCACCGATGATGAAGCTTATGATCAGGCAATGAATGAGTATACGTACAAATCTTATCTGTATCAACAAGAAATGAATAATATCAATGCCAAAACTTCAATTGTTCAAGTTCAAGACAGAGAGTTAGAATTGAAACTGAAACAATTAGATACGGAACACAATGCTGTACAGACAGAAATAGATGCCGTACAGAGTGTATGTAAGAAAAATACGGAAGATTCATTTAAAACTTTCGGTTAGTAAAGAAAAAAATCAAATTACACATAAACAGACAATGCGTAATGTACACAGATCCCTTACAATTCGTTGTGGGGGATTTGTTTTATGCAAATATTTTTTCTATGGCGTTTGAAGGAGAAATGATTACTAGGTTATGTTTAATTAAAAATATACACTTTAAAACATGTAACTATCATGCTATTTTTGGGAGATATTTACAAATGTTTACATTAAATGTATGAAATCATGTTGCTTTTTCTAAATTCATCATTAAACATGCCGATGTAGAGAAAGACATAGCATAGGAGAGAAAATTATGGGCATGGCAGCATCACAGGCTAGGTTTTTAAATCTAACCGCACGAAGAACAAACATAGAGTATCACGGTCAACAAATTAACCAACAAAGAACAGAGTTGGCAAATGAATCTGCAAATCTGTACAACCAAATGTTATCATTGCAGGTTCCTGTACCACCTAATACTCAGGATTATACTAAGGTAGAATATTCATTCAATATCCCAGGAAATTATGATACACAGGCAACCGTAACACAATTTGCGAAAACGACAACTCCTGGTGAATATACAGTAGTATTTAATTACACCCAAAAAGAATTAGGCTTTCCACCATGTACAACAAGCCAACGTTCTGATGTTGAAAATGTAACATCTCTTGGTACCAGAGTACTGACAGCAGATGACGGTTCAACATATCTTGTTAAGAAAACGGGTGCAACAGAATGGAAATGGTCAACTGACAATTGGACGAATACGAATTCTTTTACACCAGTATCTTGGTCAGCCACATTAGCAGAGCCAATGAAATCAGCATGGAATCAGTTAATGGGTGAAAATGTTACAACAGGTAAATTGTATAGAACTTCAAGTTCTTCAAACATATTCTTTAAGCAATCAGATATTGAGTCTATTACCTCAACAACAGGTGAACCTGTAACTTCATATACTGCAACAACTGTAAATAACGGAAACTTTGAAGGTCAAACAATAACAACAAACAAAGGAAAAACAGCAGAGTTAAAATATGTATCAGCAAATGACCCAATACACAAAGATGCATATGATGAATTATCTAACGGTGGTGCAGATGATGTATGGGTAGCCAATGTAGGAACAGAAGATAAACCTGTTTACCAATATTACAGGGGTTCAGAAATTGTCGATGCACAAGGTGCTAATGGCGATGGTCATGCATTATACTACACCGCAAGTGATATAGATGTGTTCCATGAAGACAGTTATACACCTGTAACAATAAGTCGTGACGGCAATGGTCGTGTACAAAGCTTCAATTACAAAGGTGAAGATTACGCAGTAACAGCGAATACAATCACGGATGATGAAGCATACAACGACGCAATGAACGAATATACATATCAGTCATATTTATATGAACAAGAGATGAACAGAATCAATGCAAAGACATCTATTGTTCAAGCTCAGGACAGAGAATTAGAATTGAAGTTAAAACAATTGGATACAGAACACAACGCAGTCCAAACAGAAATGGATGCAGTAAAAGGTGTATGTAAGAAGAACGTTGAAGATTCATTCAAGACATTCGCTTAGTAAAAATAGATAGCTGAAATAGAACATATAAACTCGACACATTTAAGACAGCACTACAAAGGTGCTGTCTTTTTAAAATAAAAAAAATAATGGTTGTTTAATTAAAAATATACATGATTGTAATATGCTCCATGATATAGTTTTCATGAAATTTTAACAAATATTTACATTAAATGGATGATATTATGTTGCTTTTTCTAAATTCATCATTAAATATACCGATGTAGAGAAAGACATAGCATAGGAGAGAAAATTATGGGCATGGCAGCATCACAGGCTAGGTTTTTAAATCTAACCGCACGAAGAACAAATATAGAGTATCACGGTCAACAAATTAACCAACAAAGAACAGAGTTGGCTAATGAATCTGCGAACTTGTACAACCAAATGTTGTCATTGCAGGTTCCTGTACCACCTAATACTCAGGATTATACTAAGGTAGAATATTCATTTAATATTCCGGGTAATTATGATACTGAAGCAAAAGTAACACAATTTGCGAAAACGACAACTCCGGGAGAGTATACAGTAGTATTTAATTACACCCAAAAAGAATTAGGCTTTCCACCATGTACAACAAGCCAACGTTCTGATGTTGAGGGTGTGGCTCCGGTAAATAATATGATTCCTGAACCTGTTTCAGGTGCAACTGCTTATTTAAGTAGTGGTACTCCAAAGTTAAAAATTGGTAGTTCAGATGCTAATATTACAGCAATATCTGAATCAACTACTAATGATCAGGAGTTATTTGCTTTAGCGCACGGTTATACTCATGTAGCAACTGTTAGTAGTACAAAATATTTTCTTACACAAGCAGAAGTTAGTTCTATTACTGCTACAACTCAGAGTACTGCAGAACCTATAAATTGCATGAAAACGGCAACAGGTAACAATTATGATGGTCAAAATATACACACAAACAAAGGAAAGACTGTTGAACTGAAACTTTTAGCAGGTAATGAAAAAGAACATAAAGATGCTTTTGACGCTTTATGTCACGATGAAGAAGATGGTACGTTAACATCGGTTTATGTAGCCAATGTGGGAACAGAAGATAAACCTGTTTACCAATATTACAGAGGTAGTGAAATAGATGAAGCACTGTCTACTGGTGGCGATGGTCATGCATTATACTACACCGCAAGTGATATAGATGTGTTCCATGAAGACAGTTATACACCTGTAACAATA
>JAFWGJ010000116.1 GCA_017512405.1 bacterium
AATAAAGCATTAATGCTGATTGTAACGTTATCTTTTGTAATTACATTTTGTCTTGGAAAATCGTAAACTGTTTCACGTTTATCGATTTTTGTCATTGTTTTTGTATAAGAATATGTTTGACCGTCAATTCCTTTTTGTGAAATTTTCCAATTAATACCTCGAGGAGTATCAATAATAGGAATTATAAAATTCAAACCTGGCTTTAAAGTTTTTTGATAACTACCTAATCTTTCAATAATAACTTCTTCCATTTGTTGAACAATAATTACACCTTTAACGATGTATAGAACAACAAGAATCAATAAGACTGTTAACCACATAACAAAATTTCTCCTTATTTCTATTTTTTAACGTACATTATAAGACTATCATTTTTAATAATAGTAACTTCTGAATTTTCTTCAATTTCTTCATTATCAAGAGTTCTGGCATCCCATCTTTCGCCGTATATTGAAATTGTACCTGAATTTTTATTTATCTCGGTAAGAGCTTTTGCAATCTTTCCGATATATTTACCCTCAACACCTGTTTCATTTTCGGCATTATTATTTCTGTACTTTGCAAGAAAAGGTTTCAATATTAACAGCGAAACTAATGAAACAATTGCAAAAACGGGTATTAAAACCGTTTTTGTAGTAAACCAAACAGCAAAAACTGCTGTCGCAAAAGCACCAATTGACATGCTTAAAAAGAATGTTGTCGGTATAAATATCTCAGCTATTAAAAAAGCCAAGCCAATGCACAAACAGAATTGCCAAACCGTCATGCCTATTCTTCTCCGACAATTTCATTCATAGCATCAACCATAGCATCAATATCAATACCATGAACCTTTGCACCTGCTTCAAGGTTTTCAAAGTGTGCAGCAGCGCAGCCTATACAGCCCATACCAAATTTTTGAAATACTTCTACTGTTTCAGGATAGTTTTGAACAATGTCCATAATACCCATTTCTTTTGTAATTTTAGCCATAATTTATACTCCTTAAAAAAAATGTTGACTTTTTAAAAATCATTATTAAATACATTATATAACAAATAAGAGAAAAGAGGAATAAGATTATGGAACAATTTTTGAAAAACTTTTTTAATGACAATTCTGTATGTGTTGGACTTTGCGATTTAAAACGCAAGACTGACGAAATCAAATTTACTTTTGAAGCACAACAAGCAGCACCTCAATTTGTGCAACAACCCGTACAACAAACAATTAAACCGCAAAAACAAACATTAGCTCAAAAATTTGCGGCACAACAACAAGCTTATGCAGAACAACAAGCTAAAATAGCTGAACAAAGAAGACTGTATGCGGAACAACTTGCAGAGCAAAAAGCATTTATGGCTCAACAACAAGCAAGTCAAAAATCACAATTTGCACAACATGCTTATGCAGCACAAAAAGAAATGCAAGAATTTCAAGAAAGAATTGTACAACAACGTCCTGTATTCACACACAGAAACCCATACAGACCAAATATTGAACAAGAAGCTCCAAGAACGAGAGTTATAGTGAACGGAAATATGAAAAAGGTAGTATCACCGGCGATTCCTGCAAGATACTAGTATGTAGCAAAGTGAACAACAAAAAAATGACGGAACTAATCCCGTCATTTTTTATATATTATTTGCTGTCTTTATTTTTATTTGCTCTGTTTGCTATTTCTGCATCAATAATTCTAATATCCCGTTCAGCAGCCTCTTTTGCATCAGTTTTTGCTTTTTGTTCTTTAGCCTTATCTATTGCTTTTTGCATATTATCACTGTATTTTTTATTTGCATCAGTAAGTTGTTTATTAGAATATTTTATAGACTCCGTATTATTCTCATCAGCTTCAAGTTTTTGCTTTTCATCTTCAAGTGCTTGTTTCTTAGTCTCATACTCTTGCTTTTGAGCATTCAGTTGTTGAATCTCTGTTGTATGATCAACAGGCTGGCTAGTCTCTGGGTCTTTATCATTTGTCAAATTAGTAATTTGAGTATCTAATTCTGAAATTTTACCATTGTAGTATGAAATAGAATCCTCACCAGTACCATTAATAACAGCTAAGCGTGCCCTACGAGCATTCAAATCGGTTGTTGCTTTGCCAGCCGCTTCTTGTGCTTCTTTCTTAGCGACATTTGCATCGGATACCTCTCTACCTGCGGCTTCCGCTTCTTGTCCATAAATATACGCTTTATCTGTAAGCTCCGCTTTTTTCATTGCTAAGTCCGAATCAGACATACTTGTATAATCTACGCTCTGTTGACCAGATGAACTCTGTGTAGTAGCTCTCCTTCTTGCAGATGCATTAGCAATGGCTGCGGCACCTGTACCAACAGCAGAAAATATACTTGGCAAAGCTGAAATCCAGGCCGCCCTTGTGGCAGCTTTTTGTGCAGCCTTTGTATTTGCCTTAACTTCTTTTAAGAAAATACTGTAATTTTCCTCCGAGAACAAGGCATTCGTATCTGCTGACACACGTGCATCTATATTTTTGCGCTGTCTTAATATACTTTGGAAGCGATTCTCATAATCATTACCATCTACGCCCATAAGCACTCCTTTATATACACATATTTTTACCTACACATGTCATGTCGGCACGTCAATGCATGAACTTTAGGGAATTTGAGCATTTTGTTAACAATTCGTTACAATATTTCACAACCTGTTGAAATAGTCTTTAAATTTTCCCTTTGCCAAAAGGTTTCAACAGAATTTATCGTTTCTGCTAGTACAAAATATGTTGAACCTGAACCTGACATTATTGAAGCAGGATTTATATTTTTTATTTTTTGTAAATCTTCATAATATGGAAAAACAGCTTTTTCTAAATCGTTATATAAAAACGGTCTTATATTTTTATTTTCATTAAGACATTCTAAAACTTTTTCCGTAAAATTATTTTGCGGTTTATCAGTCATTTGCGCATATTTTTGATAACCTTCCTTTGCACTTATACCAATCGAAGGTTTTATCAATGACACCGGATATTCTCTAAATGTTACACGCTCAACAAATTCCCCTCTGCCTGTTGCAAGAGTACATCCGCCTTCCAAACAAACATTCAAATCAGAACCCAACTGTGCACAAAGCTCATGTAATTCTTTTTTTGTTAAAGGATTATCAAAGTATTTATTCAAAACCAAAAAAGTTCCTGCTGCATTAGAACTTCCGCCTGCAAGACCCGCCTCGGAAGGAATATTTTTATCTATATATATATTAAATCTACATGGAGATAAATCAGTTTTATCCATAAAAAGTTTAATAGCTTTATATACTATATTTTTTTCATCGTAAGGAATTTGTGAATTTGAACCTGAAAGATTAATCTCTAAATTTTCTGATTTTTGAATATCAAAAGTAAGATAATCATATAAATCAATCATCTGCATAATACTTTTTAACTCATGAAAACCGTCCTGTCTTTTGCCGATGATTTCAAGTGTTAAATTGATTTTTGCGGGAGTTTTTACTTTAATTTCCATAATTCCTCGGATAATTTACCAAAATCTTCAATAGAAAGACTTTCACCTCTTGTGTTTTCATCTATATCTAGATTTTTCAAAGCTGTTTGAACATGAATTTTGTCAAAACCACCATTTACAAGAGCATTTTTAATATTTTTTCTTCGCTGACCGAATGATGCTTTTATCGTTTTTCTAAAATGTGTATAGTCAGACAAATTTAGTCTTGGTTTTTCATTAATTTTTAATTTTACAATGGCCGATGTAACTTTCGGAGCAGGATAGAAAGAACGCTGACCGACAATTCTAAGTAATGAACAATCCGCCCAAAATTGAGACAAAATAGTCAATAAACCATATTGTTTACCCTGTGATTTTTCTGTTGCAACAATTCTTCTTGCAACTTCTTCCTGTACCATTAAAATTATTTCCGAAACAGATTCTCTGTTTTTGTTATGCAAATCATCAATTTCACCGAGCAAATGAGCAAGTATAGGACTTGTAATATAATACGGAATATTTGCAACAATTTTAAGTTTTTTACCGTCAGCCAATTCTGAAATATCCGTTTTGAGAATATCTTTATGTATTATTTCCAAATTTTCGGCATTAAGTTTTTCTAATTCTTTAATAGCTTCTTCATCTAACTCTACCGCTATAACTCTGCCGGCATGCTTAATCAGTTGTTCAGTAACAAATCCGACACCCGAACCAATTTCTAAAACAGTATCTTCTTTTGTTAATTGAGCGTACTCAATTATGTCGGTTATAACTTCGCCATTTATAAGAAAATTTTGCCCGAGTCGTTTTTTTGTTCTGAAATATTTTGCTCTTTGTAAGTAATCCATATTACTAATTTATAATAATACAAACAGGTAAATGTTTTTCATGTTTTATTTGCTAATTTAATAATGTTATAGTTAAATAGAAAAGAGGAAATAAAGTGGTAAACGCTGTAAAAGAGCATTTGAATTTAAAAGAAGTAAAAAAACTTTTTACTGACGGAATAAAAAATACCCCTCAGGATTTTAAAGTGGGTATTGAATACGAGCGTTTACCAATAATTACGGAAAATAATCAATCCGCACCATATTTAGGAATTGACGGCATTTGCGAATTTTTAAGACTTTATGCCAGAAATGAAAACTGGGACTATATTCTGGATAATGATAACATAATAGGTTTAAAAAAACTCCATGACACAATAACTCTTGAACCCGGTATACAAATGGAAATGAGTCTTACACCTCAAAAAAATATTCAAGATATTGAAGCAAAAATAGATGAACTTGATGAGGGGCTTTTACCGCTTTTATACGAATTCGGAATAGAATTACTTGCTTATGGTATTTACCCTGTTACAACATATAAAAATATAAAAATTCTTCCAAAACAAAGATACAGAATTATGGCAAATTACCTTTGGGGAATTTTATCTGACGTCATGATGAGAGAAACGGCAGGAGTACAAGCTTGTTTTGATTTTGACAGTGAAGAAGATGCCATGCAAAAATTTAGAGTCGCTAATATGCTATCCCCAATAGTAACGGCAATGCTTGCGAATTCACCGATAAGAGGCGGAGTTGATACCGGTTATAAAAGTTTCAGAGCCCTTGCTTGGCTGAATACTGACAGCGAAAGATGCGGGTTTGCGACAAATTTAAGAAAAGATTATAACTTTGATGATTATATTAATACAGTGTTAGAAACACCGGTAATTATGTTCAAACGCGAAAACATTACTTATTCTACTAA
>JAFWGJ010000117.1 GCA_017512405.1 bacterium
AAGCCATCGAAAATTATATTTGTATTGAGTTTTTTTATTTTTTCAAAATTAATAAGGGTTTCTATGTGTTTAAAGTAGTCCTTTGAGAAGTCATAGTATTCAAAGGAGCCATCAAGGCTGTTTTCAATAGATTTATTAATATTATTAATTATTTCATCCGTAATTTCGCTTGTAGCAGGACCTGCATAATCAGGAATGAATTTTAAGCCTAAATATTCAGGCGGATTATGACTTGCTGTAAACATTATTGCACAAGCATTTAAATGCTTTGCATTAAAAGCCAAAACAGGTGTTGGTATAACTTTTTTACTGTATAATACTTGAAATCCTTTTTGTACCAAAATATCCGCACAGAGCTTAGATAGCACGTCCGCTTGATTTCTTGGGTCATATCCGATAATTATTTTTTTCTTTAGACCAAAATTGTCAAAAACATATTTTGCAATTGCATTAGTTACAAGACTTACATTTTCTGTGTTAAAATCTTCTCCTATAATTGCTCTCCAGCCGTCTGTCCCAAATTTTATGTTTGCCATTTTTTATCCCTTCGGTTAAAATTATAAACAAAACAAGGAGAATTAGCAATGGATTTTTTATCTGGTGTAATGAGAATAGCATATTTAGGGCCTGGGGGGTCTTATTGTGAAATGGCCAAAGATGAATTTCTTGATAAATTCGATTTTTATCCTGCTGAAGAACCATTGAATATGATAAGCAGAGTTGTTGATTTTGTTGACCAAAATCCTAATACGGTTGGTGTTATTCCGCTCGAAAACTCAATTGAGGGTACAGTCAGAGAGTCAAGTGATACTCTTGTCGCAACTAAAAATCAAAATATAAAAATTTTAGCAGAGATTATAATTCCTATCCATCATTGTTTACTTTCTAAAATTACTGAATTATACAGTATTACAGGAGTTATTTCTCATCCTCAAGCACTTGCTCAGTGCCATAATTTTATTTCAACACAATTGCCTCGTAATTTAGCAATTGTGAAAGCCACAAGTACAGCTGATGCAGCACGTTCGCTTGACGGATATAATTTAACATATTCCGCTATTGGAAGTAAGAAAACGGCACAGCTTTATAATTTGAATATTGTTTGTGAAAATATTAATGATGACCCGACAAATCAAACGAGATTTGCTCTTATTGGCGATTATGAAACTCCGGTTACGGGAAACGACAAAACTAGTATTGCATTTTCTACTGAAAATAAGTCAGGAGCTTTATTAGAAATTCTTGAAATATTTTCTAAATACAATATTAACTTATCTTATATTGACTCAAGACCTTCAAAAACTAAATTTGGCGAATATACATTCCACGTCGATTTTGATGGGCATGTAAGAGATAATATAATAAGCAAAGCTATAGTAGAAATACAGGAAAAATCAAGGTTTTTCAGATATTTAGGCTCTTATGCAAAATTTGCAGCTAAACATTAGAGGCGTTTATACATTTCTCTTAACAGAATTTCTTCATACAATTTTTTTGTACTACCGGAACTGTTACCATCATTTATGTATATTGCAAAAGCATATTTTTTACCGCTTTGAGCTTCTAAGTAACCTGTAATACCGCTAATATTTGCAAGAGTTCCTGTTTTTGCGTATATCTTATCTTTTAACATAGGCATTCTTCTTGCCAATGTTCCTTCACCGCTCGTTGCAAGGAATGTTTTTACCTCATCATAGCCGTATGTGTTACTTATTTGAACTAAATAATCAGTCATAAAATCTGCTGTAACAAGATTATTTTTTGAAACTCCGCTACCATCTGTTAAATGAATATTTGAACAATCTAAATGGTTATCTTTACAGTAATTGTTAAACATTGCCATGGCATTTGAGTTTGAACCTGTATTTTTGGCGTATTTTCCGCCTGCTAATTTAAAAATAGTTTCTGCTGCCATATTATTACTTCTTTTTAAAACATCATCTTTTGATATTTCTATAGGATGTTCTATTGTGGCTATAAGTTCAGCATTAGATGGTACTTTTGCTCTTTCGTATTTGCCTGTATAGTAAATTTCATTATCTTTGAAAGCTTCGTCAAGACGTAGTATAAAATATCTTCTCAGGTATGTTACCGGAATTTTTATTCTTGTTGTCTTAGCAACTTCTCCACTTACGGTTAAAGCATCTGGTGATATATCATTGTCTTCTCTCGATAATTTGATATTG
>JAFWGJ010000118.1 GCA_017512405.1 bacterium
ATAATCAAAAGTTTCTAATTAACCAAATTTTAACCAATTAACCAATTTTAACCAAACAATTTAAAACCAAACCAAACAATTAACCAAAACCAAAAACCAAATTTAAAGCCGCCCATCGGGCGGCATTTTTTTTATTATAATAAAATTTCAAACTCATAACAGGTACCGATAACATATATTATGTAAAAAGGTCATAAAAAAGTAAGACTGACAAAAAAACAATCTGAAAAGAAAAAGGAGCCGTTATGGGTTTAGCAGCATCACAAGCAAGATTATTATTCATTACATCAAGACAAAGCGATGTAAGTGCAAAAATGCAGCGTATATCGAATGATAAGATGACATTAGCACGTGATGAAGACGATGTATATGAACAATATAACCGAATGTTGACTAAACAAACATACAAAACAGCAGACGGTGAAGATATCTCATATAACGCATTGATGGGTCCAATGGCAGCACAAAACGGTAATTTAAATACAATTCAGACAGCCTCAGGAGCTGTGGTATTGAGTACATCACTAGCAAGTAAATTTGGTTTAACACAACCAAACGGTTCCGGTAGCGACTTTACGGCTATATATGGTACTGGCGATGATGGTTTAAAAAGTTTTATTACGCGAGCAGAAGGAACAAATGCGCAAAACGTAATAGATAAGTTGGGCGAAGTTACACCTCCAACACCTCCAACACCTCCAACAGACCCAACAGCATTAAATGATGCAATGAAAGCTCAGTTAAATGACTTTAAAGGAATGTATGGTACATATCCAAAAACAGAAAAAAATGTTACTATAGATTATTTACTTGAAAATATGGGTAACTACTCAAGTAGTGGTTGTGATTTAAGTAATTTAGATGCCGGTGATTATTGCCCCGCTGTAAACGATCTAAACATGAGTTATAAAGATATCGTTAACAGTAACAAAGATGTAGTTGTTTTGATTGCTGATGATGGCGATAACTCTGGTGTACCACACGAACAATTAATAAATAATATTCGTGCACTAGCTAGAAATATTACATCTTCAATAGCAGCAGTGCTAGGTATACCTGCTACTCCGCTGAATAATGCAGCAGAGGACTGGTTAGATGAAATGAGAGGTTCACTTAATAGCCTTCAAGATCAAAACAAATATAATAAAGAGAAAAATGCATTTAATGGTGCAATAAATGATGCAAGTAATGGACTAGTAGGAAACGGTACAGATAAAAGTGGTAGTGTTGATAGAGACTTCTTCACGTTGAATGTAACCGAATTAGTAAAAAGAATGCTAATGTTAGCAAAAAGCTATTATGAAGGTGGAAACAGTGTATGGTTTGATGAGCATGGTACTTGGACACAAGGTGCAAAAGTAAACTTTGATGAAAATGCAAGAGTAAGTGCAACTTTCAATGAAAAAGGTTATAGTTTACCTGTATATGAAAGCAAATTAAAAAAATACCTATCTGTTTCGGAATTAGCAAATAATATTCTTGAGTATCTTGGTAAGCCAAGTAGCACTACTACTGGTAGTACAACTGGCGATACACCAACAGATACTGACACAATTAATAAAAACAAAGCAGCATATTATACAAATATGTTTGAGAAATTGTCAAATTATGGTTGGACGACTCAAAGTAACGAAACAATTCAAGCTAACTTGAACCAAGGTCTATATTACATCAATGGTACAAGAATTTCAGAATCAGATGATTATATTGCAAAAGCAGATGAAGATGCAAAAGATCAAGCTAAGGTTTATTTGGATCGTGAGTTAAAGAAAATCAAGCGCAAAGAAGACAAGATGGAGACCGATTTAACTAAACTCCAAACAGAATATTCATCATTAACAAAGGATTACGATTCAGTAAAATCAATCATAGATGCAAATATTCAAAAGAGTTTTACTTATTGTTCACAATAATAAATATCATAAAAGAGGGGTTGCGTTGCAACCCCTCTTATTTTTGTTTAAATATTTCCGCAAGATATTTGCCTGTATAAGAATTTTTACATTTGGCAACTTCTTTTGGAGTTCCGCAAGTAACTACCGTTCCTCCTCCGTTACCGCCCTCAGGACCTAAATCTATTACATAATCCGCAACTTTTATTAAATCCAGATTATGCTCAATAATTAAAATTGTATTACCGTTATCTGCAAGTTTGTGAATAATTTTTATTAATTTATCTAAATCAGCCCAATGTAAACCAACTGACGGTTCATCCATTAAATACAGCGTTTTACCGGTTGCTTTCTTATTTAGCTCTGATGCAAGTTTTATTCTTTGTGCTTCCCCGCCTGAGAGAGTTGTGGAACTTTGTCCTAATTTTATATAATCCAAACCCACATCGTAAAGGGTTTGAAGTTTTCTTTTTATAGGTGCTATATTTTCAAAAAATTCCAGTGCTTCGCCTACGCTCATCTCTAAAACATCAGAAATAGTCTTACCTTTGTATTTAACTTCCAGTGTTTCATGGTTATAACGTTTACCTTTGCAGACATCGCATTTTACATAAACGTCTGAAAGAAAGTTCATTTCAATTTTCTTTACTCCATCACCTTTACAAGCTTCGCATCGTCCGCCTTTTACGTTAAAACTGAATTGTCCCTGATTATATCCTCTGATTTTTGCTTCATTTGTTTTTGCAAATAATGCTCTAATCTGCGTAAACACATCTGTATAAGTTGCAGGATTTGAACGAGGAGTTCTGCCTATTGGAGATTGGTCAATATTTATAACTTTATCTATGTTTTCAAAACCTGTTATTTCCTCAACACCAAGAGGTTTTGGTTTATTTTTTAATAATTTGTGAATTGCATATTGATTAATCAAATCCTGCATTAAAGTCGATTTGCCAGAACCTGAAACACCTGTTAAAACAACTATTTTACCTAACGGAATATCAACATTTATATTCTTCAAATTATTTAGATAAGCATTTTTTACTGATATGAAATTACCATTTCCTTCTCGAAGTTTTTTAGGTATTGGAATAAATCTTTCACCGCTTAAATATTTACCTGTAATTGAGTTTTCTGCGTTAATAATATCCTCAACAGAGCCGCAAGCTACAATATTACCGCCGTTTAATCCTGCCTTAGGTCCGATATCTACAATGTAATCTGCATTTCTTATTGTTTCTTCATCGTGTTCAACAACAATAAGAGTATTGCCAAGGTTTCTAAGTTTCATTAAAGTTTTTATTAATCTGTCGTTATCACGTTGGTGAAGTCCTATTGATGGTTCATCAAGCACATATAAAACTCCTGATAAGCCACTGCCTATTTGTGTTGCAAGCCTTATTCTCTGAGCTTCACCACCCGACAATGTACCTGCCATACGAGCCAAATCAAGATAGCCCAAACCTACGTCCTGCAAAAATTTTAAACGTCCTCTTATTTCGTCTAAAATCTGTTTCGCTATTTGCAATTTATAATCATTTAATTCTAAATACAAAATATCTATAAATGCTATCGCATCATCAACGGACATTTTTGTAAATTCATAAATATTTTTATCTCCAATGGTTACAGCAAGCGGAAACGGTTTTAATCGCGCCCCGTTACATGCTGTACAGGGTTTAGTTACCATATATTTTTCAATTTCTTCCTGCCAGTAATCTCCGACAGCATCGTGATATTTTTTTTCTAAATATGGTATTACACCCATATAATGAGTATATTGTGATTTATAACGTTGCGTGCCAAATTGTTTTACTGTAACTTTTATAATATCATTTGAGCCATATAAAATAAGCTGTTGCTCATCTTTTGAAAGTTCTTTGAACGGTTTTGTACGGTCGATGGCAAAATTATTACAAACCGATTTTAGCAAATCTTCGTAGTAATCAGTAGATGATTTTGCCCATGGATATATTGCACCTTCTTCAATTGATAAATTTTTATCGGGTACAACCAAATCTTCATCAACAATAAAATCCGCACCAAGACCGGAACATCTCTCACAGGCTCCGTATGGACTGTTAAAACTGAAATTTCTCGGTGATAATTCATCAAAGCTTATACCACACTTTTCACATGAAAATTTTTCAGAATATAATATTTCTTTTTTTTCTTCAACAATATCAACAATTACAACTCCATTTGATTTTTTTAATGCTGTTGATATACTATCTGTCAACCTTGCCTGAATGTTGTCTTTAATCACAAGTCTGTCTACAACGACAGAAATATCATGCTTTTTTGTTTTAGTAAGTTCTATTTCATCTTCGTCAAGATTAAATAATTCGCCGTCAACCTTAACTCTTACAAAACCTTCTTGTTGCAATTCTTTAAATAAATTTTGATATTCGCCTTTTTTACCCGAAACAATCGGTGCTAATAATTGAATTTTTGTTCCTGCTGCTAATTTAAGAACAGAATTTACAATTTCATCAATTGTTTGAGGCTTAATTTCATCTCCGCAATTTGGGCAATGAGGGGTACCGATTCTTGCATACAGGAGTCTTAAAAAGTCATAAATCTCTGTAACTGTTCCTACTGTTGAACGCGGATTATTATTTGTTGATTTTTGGTCAATTGAAATAGCGGGAGAAAGTCCGTCTATACTTTCGACATCAGGCTTATCCATTTGACCTAAAAATTGTCTTGCATATACTGATAAACTTTCTACATATCGTCTTTGACCTTCCGCAAATATAGTATCAAATGCCAAAGAACTTTTGCCTGAACCTGAAACACCGGTAAAAACAACAAGTTCATCTTTCGGTATTTCTAATGAAATATCCTTTAAATTATTCTCTTTTGCACCTTTTATTACTATCTTATCCCGCATAATTAAAGTATAGCATACTTAAAAACATAAATGTAAATTTTGATTAATATTTTTGTTTTTTTAGGCAATTTATTGTTGTTTCCAAACTTATCTTTAATGTGGAGGTGTGTACTTGAATATTCAAGGTCGCAACAATATAAATTTCGGCTGGAGCTGTGAAACCCATAGAAAAATTATGGAAACGGCTGTTAATGGTTTGCCGCAATTTGAAAAATATAGGAGCACTCTTGAAGACTATGTTCAGCGTCCAGATCATGATGATATAGGTTTTTGTGCTAATAAGCATTTCTATTTTGGTGAAAAAATTAAAACAGATAAATTTTCGAAAGAAAAATTTGAACAAGAACCTATTGAAAATGAATCAAGTTTTTCTAATAAAGCTACATCAGGCGGATTGATAAATGTTTTCAACAAAGTATTTAATTCTAATAATGTTAGTTTTATGGATTATTCAGGAAACAATAATGCTAAGTCTGCATATAGACAGCAGATAAATTTAATGGATGACGCTATTGAAGATGAAGATGAAGAACAGGCAATTCAAAACGCTGCAAGAGCTTGTCATTTCTTGCAGGATATTGCGCAGCCACAACATATTGAAGAAAATTCCACATTAGGAAAAGCAATTGATTTAAAAATTCATACAGATTATGAAAAATTCGCAGAAAAGAATGTAAATCTTATGGATAACTTTAAACCTAATGAAGACAAGCCTCGAAATAATATGCGATTGTTTATGGATACATTTACTGCAACCAAAGACAATAAAAAGATTACAAGAGAAAATAAATCTGAATGGAATGAAATAACTGAAAAACAGTTTGATACGGCCGTTCAGGCAACACGAGAATTCTTACAAAATGTAAGTCGTCAGATGGGCTTGGAAAATAACGAAAAATAATTATTAATACATTCCTATTATATTTCTTACGTCTTCAAGTATTTTTTTAGAAACTTTTCTTGCTTTCTCTGAACCTTCAAGCAGTATTTTTTGAACTTCATCTACATGATTTTCGTAATATTTGCGTCTTTCACGAATTTCTCTGAAATGCTCATTAATTTTTGCAGCTAACTGTCTTTTGCAATCTGCACAACCTCTTTGACCTGCTTTGCATTCTGTTTCAACTTTTTGAATTTCTTCTTCGTTACCAAAAATTTGCCAGTATTTAAAGGCTACTTCGCATTTATCCGGATGTCCCGGATCATCTTTTCTTGCTCTTGAACGATCCGTAATACATTGCATAACTTTCTTGGCAGTTGTTTCTTCATCATCAGATATTTTTATATCATTGTTGAATGATTTACCCATTTTTGCTCCGTCAACGCCACATATTAAAGAACAATTGTTTAATTTTGGTTCGGGTTCTATAAAATAATCTGTTTTATATATATTATTAAAACGTCTTACCATATCACGTGTCAATTCAACGTGTGCCACTTGATCTATTCCTACCGGAACGTAGTGAGCATTCACTGCCATTATGTCTGCACTCATTAATACGGGATAACCCATTAACCCAAAACCTATTTGTGAGTTCTGACCTTCTTTATTTTTTAATATTTTAGCCATATCTTTTAAGGTCGGATCACGTTCTACCCAGTTTTGCGGAGTCACCATGCCTAAATATATGTTTAATTCTGCTATTTCAGGAATAGTAGACTGTACAAATATAGTAGCTTTTTGAGGATTTATACCGCAAGCCAACCAATCTATGACTACATTTAATACATTTTCTTTTAATGTATCAGTTTTATCATAATTAGTTGTTAATGCGTGCCAATCTGCAACTGAAAAATAGCATTCATAATCGTTTTGCAGTTTTACCCAATTCGATATTACACCTAAATAATGTCCCAAGTGCAATTTACCTGTCGGACGCATTCCTGACATAATTCTTTTATTTTCTTCCATGGCTTCCTCCGCTAACATTCTATCAATAAAATTATAGGCTTTCAATAAATTCTGAAATTTTCTTAATACACCATTTGTTTTCCCAATGGCTTCCTCGCTCTGCAAGATATATTTGAGCATTCAACTTTCTTTCGTAAAGTTCTCTTGAATTTTTTGACGGAGCTATTCTGTCTGTTTTTGAGTGAACAAGCAAAATGGGACATCTTATTTTAGATATTTTACTTAAATTATCAAATTTTTGTATAAAATCAATGTCTTTAAAATGTTGTTTTACATATTTTCTTAACCAGTGAATTTTTATTCGTCTTATATAAAAATTCATAAGGTCATATGCCGCCGTTGATATGTTTTTTATCGGAGACTGTAAAATTAAGGCTTTTACGTCATTATACACTGCTGTATTTGTTGCAACGGTTGTACCGAGTGAATGTCCCCATAATATTAAATTATTTGTATCAACTCCAAGGCAATTAAGCTTATTTATTGCGGATTGCGCATCGTTATATATTCCTTTTTCTGACGGAAGTCCCCAAGCTCTGTAATGTCCTCGATAAGAAAGCATAAATAAGCCATAACCATTCTTTAAAGCATATTCTGCAATATCCTGATGATATAAAATAGATTCACATTGTCCGTGGAAATACAATATCGTAGGTTTATTATCCTGTGCTCGAATATACCAAGCAAATAATCTTGCGCCATCAATTGATGCAAATCGCACAGTTTTGAATTTTTTAAGCAGATTTCGTTGTATACGCATCATTCTTAATTTTGCAGGCTGAAATATAAGATAATTTTCTATACCCATTCTTATAAATCTGCTTAACTTCGATTTACCCATAAAAATAGGATAAATCATTATGTAAAAAGCTTTTTTAAATAAAAGTAAATAGTAAATAAACTTGCGCATTAATTGAATTATACCATTTTAATTTATTCTCGCAACTTTGTTAATATTAAAAAGGGCTTGCTTTATAAAAGCAAGCCCCTAAATGTGTTATTCTTCTGATTATAATTTTTGAGCAACCATTAATGTTGTTTCAGCTAATCTTGTTGAATATCCCATTTCATTATCGTACCAAGAAATAATTTTAACTTGGTTTCCGCCCATTACACGGGTTAATAAAGCGTCAACTGTTGATGATTGAGATGTTCCAACATAATCTGATGATACTAACGGTTCTTCTGTGTAGCATAAGATATGTCCGTCAGCTGCTTCTTTTAATGCTGCGTTAACTTCTTCTACTGTAACATCTTTACCTACTTCGAATACAACATCTACTAATGAAACATCAGGAGTAGGAACACGCATTGCAAAACCGTCCAATTTACCTTTTAATTCAGGTAAAACTAATGCTACTGCTTTTGCTGCGCCGGTTTTTGTAGGAACAATGTTTAAAGCGCCTGCTCTAGCTCTACGAGGATCTTTGTGACCTGCATCTAAGATTCTTTGGTCGCCTGTGTATGAGTGAACTGTTGTCATCAAACCTTTTACGATACCGAATTTATCGTTGATAGCTTTTGCAACAGGTGCTAAGCAGTTAGTTGTGCATGATGCCATTGAAATTACATTGTGTTTTGCAGGATCATATTCTTTATCATTTACACCTAAAACGATTGTTTTATCTTCATTTGTTGCAGGTGCAGAAATAATAACCTTTTTAGCGCCTGCTGTAATGTGAGCTTTTGCTTTTTCAGCATCTGTGAAGAAGCCTGTTGATTCAACAACAACTTCTACACCTAAATCTTTCCAAGGTAATTGTGCAGGATCTTTTTCTGCAAAGAATTTAATTTTTTTACCATTTACAATAATACCTTCTTCATATGCTTCAACTGTGCCGTCGAATTTACCCATAACTGAGTCATATTTGAAAATTCTTGCTGCATCAGCAGGTGTTAAACCGGGGTCATTGATTGCAACATAATTGATAGTATCAAAAATACCTTCTCTAATAGCTGCTCTTAATGTGTTTCTACCGATTCTGCCGAATCCGTTAATTGCTACGTTTACCATACTCTTATCTCCTTTTCTCTTGGTATCGCTAACAGTACAGTTATAAATCAAAAATACATGACACGCAAGCATATTAATTATTTCTTAATTATTCAAATATTTTTCTTACGTAATAATTTTCATCGTTAGATAATTTGTTTTTAATCTCTTTTAAAGTATTATTTGAAGGCATTATATTAATTAAATTTGCACATTTTTCTCGGATTGTATATTCCGGCAGTTCAGAACATTTAATTAATAGATTTTGTAATTTTGTTTGTTCCGAGTAGGGATAAAAATTTATTAAACCTTCTAAGCACCAATATATTTTAAAAATTTGTTTGTTAATTTTATATTTTTTATCTCGAAATGTAAATTTTGAAATTTCGTCAAGAGCTTTTTCTATTATATTAAGCATTTCATTTGAATAATATTCAGCAAATTTTTCATCATTAATAATATTATTTGCCGAATTTATTGCTAATCTGCAAACATTTCCATCTATATCTATTGTGGCATCTGCAAATTTATTGTATATATTTTTTTGCATAAAAAAATGTGGAACATTTTTTGTTAACTCCACTAATTTTAGTGCAATTGCTTCTCTGATTTTTCCGTCAACTCCAACAAGGTTTGAAATAAATATTTCAGCTTCTTTTTTGGAATTTATTTCATCAATATTTAAGGCTGCAAATTGTCTTTGAATGACTGAGCCTTCTTTTAAATAAGCAATTAATTCCTCATGTGTATATTTTTTATTAAAAAGTTCTAAGGCTTCATTATAATTAGAATTATTTTTTATCATAAAAAAATTATAACACGTTTGAATATATACATCATGCGAAAAATATAGTGTTTTTGTACGATAAAAAAACTGAGTTGCACCTTTATACTAATTAAAAAGGGAGGTTTACAAATGGGACTTTTAAGTATATTTAAAGAAATAATGTCAACAAAAAATGAAAATACAATGAGAGTAGGTTTATCAAGTTTTAAAGCTAATAAAAAGACGGTTGAAAATGCTGTTTCAGCTATGCCATCAATCCGTAGTAAAGATATAAAATTATCAGATTTGATGCGAAGAACAAATTTGTATTAATTATTAAGAGAGAGAAAAAAGAGGGGTTGCAACGCAACCCCTCTTTTATGATATTTATTATTGTGAACAATAACTGAAACTCTTTTGAACATTTGCATCTATGATTGATTTTACTGAATCATAATCTTTTGTTAATGATGAATATTCTGTTTGAAGTTTTGTTAAATCGGTCTCCATTTTGTCTTCTTTACGTTTTATTTTCTTTAATTCACGTTCCAAATAAATATCTGCTTGATCTTTTGCATCTTGATCTGCTTTATGAGTATATTTATCTGATTCTGAAATCTTTGTACCATTAATGTAATATAGACCTTGGTTTAAGTTAGCTTGTATTGTTTCAGCGCTTTGAGTTGTCCAACCATTATCCGCCAAATTAGTCCATAAATTTTTATAATAGTTTGCTAAGTTTAAGTTAATTGTATCAGGATCGTTACTAGGATTACCTCCACTTACTCTTTGATTAAATGCTTTTTTAGCACTGGCCTCAGCAGTTTTCCATTCTGTATAATTTTTGCCCATGGTGTTTGTTTTTGGAATGTTTATATTACCTGAGGTTCCGCCCAATTGCGTTCTAAATCTTGCTGCTATTTGTGTATAGTCAATACCTATACCTGTATAGGTAATATTATTACTTGGTTTTCCTTGATAACTAGTATAAGCGTATACTATACCGAATTTTCCATTTGACTTGGCTGATACATCTGACGCCATTCGATTATATGCAGTGTTGTTATCCCAGAAATATTTACCTTCACCGTTACGTCCCCAAACAAATTCTGTTGATAGCGAATTTACTAAATTTGATATAGCAGATGTTACAGTAGCATTTGCTGCATAATCAGCCTTAACTGCACTATTTAATCGAGCTCTTACTGCTCCTGCTCCATTAGCTCCAAAAGGATCTTGTTGACCTGAATACTTATTATAAGTGTTACCAGGCGATGAAATCGTAGTAAAAGTCACAACATCATCTATCGGAACTGCTATATTTCCATTTTCAGGACAATCCGCACCATACGTTGCTATAAAAGTTTGATATTCTTGTGAATCTTCCCACACTTCTGTTCCAGGAGGAGGGTCACCACCAGCATTAACCAATTGAGCTTTAATTTTTGCAGCATCCTCTGCACTTTCTGCTGTATCAATTAATGATTCGACATTTGAGTGCTTATGTTTAAAATCTTCACCTGAGCCATTTGGTTGTGTCAAACCAAATTTACTTGCAAGTTCAGTACTTAATACTACTGCATATTCTGAATTTTGTATAATATTATATATGCCATTCTTTCCGGCAGCTCGACCCATTAACGCATTATATGAAATATTAGCACCATCTTCGGTTTGATAAACCTGCTGTGTCAACATACGGTTATATTGTTCATATACATCGTCTTCATCACGTGCTAACGTCATCTTGTCATTTGATATTCGCTGCATTTTTGCACTTACATCGCTTTGTCTTGATGTAATGAATAATAATCTTGCTTGTGATGCTGCTAAACCCATAACGGCTCCTTTTTCTTTTCAGATTGTTTTTCTGTCAGTCTTACTTTTTTATGACCTTTTTACATAATATATGTTATCGGTA
>JAFWGJ010000119.1 GCA_017512405.1 bacterium
ATTATCGTTTTATTCTTTGTGGTTTTATATTACAAAGGCAAAAAATCTTTTAAAACATCCTCAATTGAAACAAAAAACGAAGAAGAAACTGCTATTCATAATTTATAATTTTGCAAGCATCATTTTAGCAGGATAATACTCCGGTAGAACTTCCAAACTTGTTTCAAATTCGTGTTTTGCAAGAATTCTATTTTTATAATGCAAATGGTAATTACCGTACAGAAAATGTAATTCGGGATCATTATAACATTTTTCTACGCCTTTATCCAAAAATATTTTTGCAACCGAAGGATAATCATAATTTAGCAATACTCTTGCAATAAACTTGTAACTTTCTTGATTAATCTGATAAAAAATATCACACGCATTAATTACGTTTTCAACCGGTTCTGAAAGACCTGACTTTATTAACAAACCTATATCTATTTCAAGAAAGTTTCTTATTTGCAAATAAGACGGCATAAACTGTATATAATTATTCATAAACTGAATAAATAAATAAGCCCAATCCGCACGCATATCTCTATCCCTGATTGGCATAAAAATTTTTCTTGCTTCATTGACTTCACATTTCAGCATCTTACAGTAACCGTATTCAAGTTGATAATCATTTTCTTTAAAGAAATTTTCACATTTATCAAATTCAGCGTTTACAAGATAATGTTTTGCCTCATTATAATTCATCGTTTTCGTTTTTTTTCTTAATTACAACTTTCTTTTGCGGTTTATTGGAAGGCATTAATCCGGATAAATCACCTAACAAGTCAACAGAAACACTGTCAGATTGTTTGTTTGCATCTTGAATTTGCTTATATACTTCTTCTCTGTATATTTTTACATTTTTTGGAGCGTTAATAGCTATTTTGCAGTTATCATTCTTTGATTCCAAAATAGTAATTTCTATCTCATCGTTAATTATTATTTTTTGACCATTTTTTCTTGATAAAATAAGCATTAAACAGGTTCCTCCTCTTTTGGTTGAGGTTGATTCTCAAATAATGGATATTCTACGTCAAAACCGGAACCTGAAATAATAACCTGTCCAGCTACATTATTTTTGATATTAAAAACAATTGGTGCCAAAAGATTTACTGTTGTACCTCTCGGATTATTATTCGGAACTTTTGCAATGTTTAAAACAACTAAATCTTCCGCTGATTTTACATCTAAAATACTTTCGGCTTCATCAGGAAGTTCAAACACATAATCTATTCCAAAAAGACCAGGTGATGTTGTTAAAAATGCTAACTCCGGAGTATTTGTCGATTGAAGCCACTTAAATAATGATGCCTCTTTTGGTTCGATTAAAACAAATTGAGTTTCTTCATTGTAACCTAAAATAGGCATCTTAAAATTAAAGATGAGTTTTTCATCCCCTTCAATTTCACCAAATCTGGTTGTTTGAATTTTCATACTATTCCTCTGCTAATTATTACCACCAAGACCAAAATTCATATTTGGCATCATAGAATTGAACATCATTGTCTGCATCATTTCAGGTGAAATCATTTGCTGTTGATTATTGCCACCATTTGCATTTTGAGCAGCCTGCTGAGCCATCATAAACGGTAACATATTCATCATATTACTGTTCATCATATCATTTTGATTGTTATTTTTTTCTCCGAATAACGCACTTATATTTGGCTGTGCCATTTGTGCCATTTGTGCTTGCATCATTTCACGTTGAATTTGCTGTTGGTATTGTTCTCTGGTTAAGTCAGGTTTATATTCACTTTTAACCTCATTTGATTGAATACGTGAATCTGCCTGAGCTTCAGAAGTTTGCTTTGTTCTTGCGTTTTCCGCCTGAGTTGCAATATTATTTAAACCCGCAGCATTTAACACTCTTAATGCTTCAACAATCTCTGCATCCGTAGGTTTTGAATTTGATGCTATCTTTATGGTATTAAGTGAATGCTCCGAATAAAAATCTTTTATACTTTGAGCTATTTTCATACTATCTAAGTTATAGCTCTTTTTGTTAGGAGCTGTAATAAATTTTCTGAAATCTTTGAACTCAAATTTATTTAATTCTTCATCAGAATTCATTTCTTTTCTTAATTTTTCAACTCTTTTTCTTTCAAGTTCTTTGTTTAAATCAGCTGAAAGACCATTACCATACGGAGCTCTTATAAATATATCCAAATCCGTAAGAATTTCTTCAGGTTTTTCTTCTTTTATGTTTATATAACAATTTTGCGGGTCTTCAATACAAACCAATCCTTTTTGTGCATTTTGTCCTACCGGCGAACCCGGATTTATACTGTAAGCTCTATTGTAATAGAGCTTAGCATTATTTGCATCTCCTGCTTGCACGTATGCCATTGCTATATAATAATTTGCAAGCTGGTCGCCTCTTCTTGCAGGGTTTGTTTCAAAATAATTTTGAAGGTCTTGAATACAGCCTACGTAATTACCCATCTTATATTTTTGAATACTTCTTGCAACTGCCGGAGACACATACTGCGTATTATTCGCCGCAAGTGCAAACGGCGTTGTCATTAGTACTATTACAAATATCAAAAGTATCTTTTTAATCATAATTCTATTCCCTTATTCAATTTTAATGATTTTCATGCAAAAATCAACTTTTTTACATTATATAACCATTTTAAGATTACACTATGGTCTAAAAAGTTGATTTTATTGAATTTTAGATACAAATTTTGATTATTAATTTATTTTAAGTTATAAAATCATGGCAACTACCATTAAAACAAACATACCTATTTGCATTGCTGTTGCCATTTTTTGCTGAAACCCGTTTGAATCATATTTTTTAGCACTTTTTTGCGCATTAATAGCACTAGATATACGATTTAAACGTGTTTTTTCATTGTCTTTTGAAAAATTTGAATGAAAAATACTACCTTCAAGACGGCTTAATCTGTTATCGACAGTATCATTTGAAAAACTTTGTTTAAAAACTTGTTTTTCTAATTTATTTAATTTTGAACGAAGTTCTCTATCTGCAATTTGCCTGTCTACGTAATCGCCCTTTTGCGAATTGTAATATGAACCGGAATTGTTTTGAGCAAAAGTATCCGGTGAAAAATAATTATCTTGCTCATTGTAGTAATAATTTTGTTCTTCAGAGTTATTTTTTCTCGGATTGTATGCAACTTTTTCTTTTAATCTGTCAACCCTTTCAGAAAGCGCATCTTCATAGGTTTTTCTAAAAACCTCTTTTTCAAGTTTTGACAGTCTGGTATTTATATCTTGGTTTTTGTATGTTTTACCAAAAATTTGTTCTTCTAATTCATTTACGATAGGATAATCAATTTTTGGATTATCAGGTTCTCTATCCTCTTGATATTGAGCCATTTTTTGTTTTTCAAAATTATCTTCTTCTTCTTCAAAGGTATCTCGTTTAGGTTTAATTTCCTGCCCCATAAGATTTGTTGCAACATCATTTGATAGCGCAGATAATCTTGATTTTATGCTGCCTGATTTTGCTTCGCCGTAAACCTGTTCTTCTATTCTTGAAAGACGTTCATTGTCGCTTTGTTTTGTGTATTCGATGCCAAACAAATTATTTTCAATCCTGCTTAATTCTTGTGAAGTTTTGCTTTGTGCAAATGTTGTATTTGAAAATAACATAATGAATAAAAAAGTTATAAATATTTTTCTCATATAAACCCACCCCAAAGTTATATTAAACTTGCTTTTTAAGTTTTGCTATTAATCTTTTAAGCGGTATTTTTATTTACAAACATTACCGAAAAGTAGTAAAGAAAAAGGACGAAACTTTTGTGGAAAATCCCGTCCGTTGAATAAAGAAGATATGTTATCTGATGATTATGATTTTATTTCAACTGTTAAAGCATTTGATAAAGCAATTCCGCCTTTTACCGTCGGCATATTAACAACTTTTCCGTTAACATACATTACCGTAGAACCGCCTCCATCTAAATTCATTGCGTTAATACAACCAATAGATTGCATAAATCCTGCAAGTTCTCTTAAAGTCATTCCGACAGATGCTCCTTCACGTCCGTCAACTGCTATCATTATTAGATTTCCGTCAGCAGTATAACCAATTGCAGTTCTTGGATTTTTTCCGCCAATAGCACCAAGTTTTTGTTCATTCATATCTATAAAGATTTCACCATTTTTAACCAAATATGGGCCGCCGCTTATTATGTGATTTACATTATCCCAATTTGGAATTGTTTTTATGTCAAGGTTAACTTTTTTTGCTTTGAAAATAGGTTCTAATCTGTCTTTTGGACCTACAATCACATATCCGTTAGGAGGAATTGGAAGTGCTTGTGTGGAAATTGAAGTTATTTTACCTTCTTCAACTGCCATCTGTATACCGTATTTTGGACTTGCAGGCGCAAAAGCACCCCATTCCGGAGTATATGCTATTACATATGTTGATAACATTCGTGGTTGATTTACATTATCTACTTTTACATCACCTTTTGAAGTTTTTAAATTTGCATTCAACTCCATTCTTGCCATATCAAAACCGTTATCAAAAATACCCATTGCAACACGGTTGTATATAGGACCTGTGTATAATTTCTTATCTATCATTAGTGTACCCAAAGGAACTCCCGTTTGCGGTTTAAAATATGTACCATTGATAGCAACAATAGAATTTGTTTTCTTTGCAATACTCGTAATAGTTGATTTGGAAGCTAATCTTGAAGATGAAAGCTGAGGAGTTATTGCGATTTTTGAATTTAGTTTTTGATTTACCTCTACTACATTTATCCTTACAGGACGACCTTGATAAGTTCTTGTGAGCTTAATATGTTTTATTCCGGGTGCCACATCATATATATAACTATTCCTATACCTTTCCTTTACACTTTTGTCAAAATCTGCTGAAATTGTTTTTATATCATCTTTTACTCTATTGCCTGCTATTATAGGTGATATAGTTCCACCCTGGGCTATTCTGAGCTCCTGAGCTATTATCGGCGGACTTTTTATCAAACTGCTCAAGCTTGTTGTAATGACCGCCACTATCGTCAGATTAATCGCGACGGTTGCCATTCTTCGGGGAGTTAAGTTTAAAATTTGTGTATCCATAATTTCACCTTAAAGACACAGCTTCCAAAGAGTTTTTAGAACTCTTTTTAAGCAAAGTATGAACCTGAATACCTTTTTTTTGAGAAGTGGCACATTTTATTAATGCATGGGGAATAACACTTCAGAGCGTTTTTTAATGGGATAACGTATATTCTTTTTTATAAGCTTTCGCTCTACTATTATTGTAACATATTTTTAATGTTTCCTCAACCCCATGAAAGGCAATAATAACAATAAATTTACAAAAGTTAATAGTGTAAAACGCACTATTTATAACGGTTTAGTGTCAAATTTACATTTTAATAAAACGTCTTAAATTTTTATCAAAAGAGAATATTTTAAAGACTTTTGGAGTAACAACTATCTTGATTGAGTTATGAATATCGGTTCTTAACACATTTGATTTTCTCAAAGTATTCATTGTCAAGACATGCGGATGATTTTTATCGTTATGAGCCGACGAAATTAAAACATATTGCGGGTTTAGAGTATCAAGCATGTTTTTATCAATTACATTTTTTGCTCCGTGATGTCCGAGTTTAAGTATTGTAACGTTTTTAGGCAGGTCTTTTTTAAGTGTATTAAAAGCTGTTATTCCTGCATCGCCCATGAATAAAACAGAAAAATTTTTATATTTTAAGCTTGTTATAATTGAATTTTCATTGTCATTATTTTTTATTCCGGAAATAAAATTTCTTATTTCCAAATCCGGTTCAGCGTAAATTACGGAATTATTTTGAGCTAATGTAAGAGGTGTTATGGTTTCAAAAATTTGTTTTGAAGTTAAGGAATTTGAACTTTTTGAATTTATATAAGTGTTTTTAATTTTTAAATTTTTATATAAATCAATAGCACCGCCTGCGTGGTCATTATCAAAGTGGCTAATTATCATACCCTCCAGATTTTTAATTCCTTTATCTTTAAGATATTTTAGAATAATAATTTCAGCCTGAGATTTACCTCCG
>JAFWGJ010000120.1 GCA_017512405.1 bacterium
ACTCCCTTTGCTTTTTCTCATTACTATATATTCCACTATTAATTATTCTTGAAACTAAATTGTTTATTGTACAATTACCGGGTGTTAAAAAGGAAGACATTAACATAGAAATTGAAGATAATATGTTATCAATTTCCGCAGAAAGTAAAATGGAAGAAAAACACGATAATGAAACATTACACTATTCAAATATAGCTTATGGAAGTTTCCAAAAAACTATCGAATTTGAAAAAGATATTGATGTTAAAAATTCAAAATGCGAACTTAAAAATGGTGTATTAAAAGTTACATTAAAAAAATTGCCTGAAAAAAAGAACTCAACTACAAAATTAACCATTGAATAATGTGGGAATATAAGATACAGACTTTTCGGCGGGATTTTGCTTTGCAAAATCCCGCCTTTCTTTATTGTTTAATTAATTCTTTTTTAGCCTGTTTCCAAAGGGCGTCAAATTCTTCAAAAGAATATTCGGTTAACGGTTTTACAGCAAGCTCTTCCATTTTCCTAAATCGTTTCATGAACTTGTTATTTGCCGTTATTAAACATTGTTCTGCATCTAATTTGTGCCATCTTGCAAGGTTTACAACCGCAAACAAAATATCTCCCATTTCATCTTCCATGTGAGTTAAGTCTTTTTCTTCGCAAGCTTCTTTAAATTCTTTTAATTCTGAATTAACGCAATCCCATAAAGTTTCAACTTTATCCCACTCAAAACCAACCTTAACGGCTCTTTTTGATATTTTTTGAGCAGACATCAGAGCGGATTGAGATTTTGAAATGCCGTCCATTTGAGATTTTCTCTCGGTTTTTTCTTCTTGTTTCAATTTATCCCAATTAACAACAACATCATCGGCAGAATTAACTTTTATATTGCCAAAAACATGAGGATGCCTGTGGATAAGTTTATCTTTTAATTCTTTTGCAACATCTTCTATATTAAAATCACCTGCTTCGCTTGCAATTTGCGAATGTAAAAGCACTTGTAATAAAACATCTCCCAGTTCTTCTCTTAAATGTGCAGGACTTTTTTCATCTATTGCATCAACTGCTTCATAAGCTTCTTCAATCATATTGGGACGAAGTGATGTATGAGTTTGCTCTCTGTCCCAAGGACAACCGTTTTCTGAGCGCAAAACTCTTATAACTTCAATCAATTCCTCCAAATTTGGATAGTTCATATTTCACCTAAAATTCTATCTTATCAACATCTATTAATTCAGGTAACCTGATACCTAAAGCTTTTGCAATATCATTGGCTGTTTCTATTGAGGGCACAGTTACACCTCTTTCAATTAAACCCAATGAATTTTTATTTAAACCGGACATTTCAGCCAATTTTTCTTGTGAAATTTTTTGTTTTGTTCTTTCTATTTTAACTTTCCAGCCAAATTTTTTTGTTAATTCTGTCTTTTTATTTCTCATATTTATATTTTATTAATTGACAAAAAACTATCAACATTATATAATAGTTTTTAGATGTATATAATAGTCTAAAAAAGTGTATAATGATGGAAAAACTTATTGATATTTCAAAAGTACAAGATAAAATGCTTATAATAGGTGAAGAAATCAGAGCGCTTGAATGTATTACAAAAAGCTTAAACGGTATGATTTCCTATGGTTTTTCCAATGAAGAAATCAGCTATATGGCAGAAATCATAAACGAAAAAGCTATACAAGTTCACAAAAAATATCATGAAATTGAATATGAATTAAATATTTAATTATTTATATTTTCTATCAATTTAGCTTCAAAAAGTATTGTCAGAATTTTATAATACAACATCATTTTTTTACTTGAATTTAAAGCATTATTTTTTAGTGTTCTGTATAATTCAAGACCAAATTCTTCTTTTAATATGCCTCCATTACAATGTACTAACTGATTAAGGACATATTTAAATTTATCTTCATAAGATAAATTTTTATTAAATTCATTTTCGTTAAAATTTTCATTTTGTGTAGAAACAGGAATATTTCTGGATTGTATATATTTTTCTTTTTCCTGTTTTATTTTTTCGGTATCATATTCAAAGTACGGATTTGTTTTTTTGCCGTATTTCTTTTTTATATATTCTAATCTTTCTTTTTCGTCCAAAGGTTTATTACAAGGAGTAAATAAAAGTTTTTTATCTATTTTTTCAAGAATTCTGAAATTTTCTTCTGCAGGTATGAAATGTTGTTTCCATGTCAAATATTTATATTTTAACAGAGATTTTGAATGGATTGTTTTTATTGCAAGGTAAGAACCCAAATAACGACTTATACGATAAAAATGATAATTATTCGCATAAAAGAGATAATGATTTTCAAATTGTTCCGAAATATCTCTGCCGGGCATTAATTTTAGTTCATCGGTTAAAACCTTTTTATATTTCAAAAAAGTATTCAATGATAAAGATTTGGATATTTTTCTTACAAATCTTTCGTAATGTAGTTTTTTATTTAAGAATACTCTGGAATAATACGGTCTTAAAAAAGCTTCTCCATTACCACCGGATAAATTTAAACCATATTCATCCGATATAGAATCCTGTTTTAGGGACGTAACATATTCCCAAGAACCGTAAAGTAAAGTAGAACTTACAAAATCTTTGTCCGGAATTTTATATGCACCGCCGGATACTCTTTTATAATCATAATTGTATTCCGAATTGATTTTGCAGGCAATTGATATATCCGTATTTTCTTTATCTATATCTTCTAAATTTCCGCCAACTTGCAAATATACTTTTTTATTTTGTAACTCTTCTTTTAATTTTGTATTTGCAATACCAAATACAACACGTGAATCTAATCCACCTGTAAGATCGATAATTATATCTTTAAATCTGTCATCAGTAATAACAGTTTTAAGATTATTTTCAATTTCTTTTATACCATCATCCAGCAATTTTTCTTTGTTTGTAAATAAACTTTCTTTTAAACCTGAAAGTTTGTTTTTGCCGATAATTTTATAAATTTCCTTCTTTTTAAATACATAATTTTTTGAATTAACTATAATTTTTTCATCTATCGGAAGTAAATAAGTTCCAACAATTTCTCGTTTTCTTGACAGTAATTGCAGACTTATTTCATCTTCAAAACATATTATTGATGATAATATATCTAAGTCTAGTTTTAAATCAAAATTAATATCTTTTAAAATTAACAGCAATAAGTGATAATTATTTGAAATAACTAATGATTCTTCATTTTTATAATAAAATATTTTTCCGTTACCTAAGTAATCATTACCTATTTCTATGTCATTGTTATTTCTTTTAAGATAGGTAAAATAGCCAATATCATCGGTATTAAAGCGTTTTTTAATATCTTCCTTTAAATCATCTTCACCTAAAATTAAAGTATTCTCATAATTCATTAAGCCTGAAAAGATTACATCTTTTTTGTTTAATTCTTTATCAGATAAAATTTCTAAATTTTTACTTACTTTTGTTGTTGTAAAATCATAATTTTTCAAAAAATTTTCACTTACTGATTTATTATTTTTAATTATTGCAAAATCTTTAAACGGTTTTGGTGTTTTTTGCAAATTTAATGGATTTAATTTGAGTTCATCAAATACAGGATAATCATTATTACATAAATCTTCAAATTCTTTTTTTGTAATTTCTTTATAAAAATCAATCTTTTTTTCATAAATTAAACAATTAAATAAATTTTTTATTTTTACGTAATACAAACATTCTTCCGTTAATTTGTATTTATATTCTTTATTTATTAAAAATCCTGATTTATGCACGAAACCATTACAATCAAAAATTTGAACTCTGAAAAAACTTTTATAATTTTTTGGTTGTACTAATATAACATCATCTTTTATTTCCACATTAAAATTTGACATATTAAAATATCCTTTATTTTGTTTAATAATAGCATAAAATAATTTTAAAATATTTATTACCTTATTATGCAATAGCAATATTTTTTCTAAATTTTAAAATAATTTTATGAAAGTTATAATAATAGGAGCAGTTGCTGCGGGTTCTAAGGCTGCTGCGAAATTAAAACGCTTAAAACCTGATTGGCAGGTTATTATTTACACTGCCGATAATCACATCTCTTATTCGGAATGCGGACTTCCTTATTACATTGCAGGAGCATTTAAAGATGTTAAAAAGCTTGTTATAAGAACACCCCAAGATTTTGAAAAACAAGGTGTAGAAGTTTTTATAAAACACAAAGTTTTAAAAATTTTTCCTGATAAAAAACAAATTCTTATAAAAAATCTTGAGAATAACGAAGATTTTATTGAAAGCTATGACAAATTAATTATTTCTACAGGCGCAAGACCTTATTTACCCGATATTCAGGGGATTAACATTGAAAATGTTTTCACGCTTAGAACTATTGAGGACGGAATTGCGATTAAAAATGCTGTTTTGCAAAATAAAAAAGCCGTTATTTTAGGCGGAGGGTATATTGGTATTGAACTTCTTGAAGCGTTTGTAAAACAAGGACTTTACGTTAATTTAATCCAGTCATCAGATGTTATAATGTCAGTTTTTGATATTGATTTAGCCCAAATTATTCAAAAATATGTTATCCAAAAAAATCTAGAACAGGTAAAAATTATTAATAATCAGACCATAAAAACAATAGAGGGTAATGGAACTGTTCAAAAAGTTATATTGTCTGATGGTAAAGAAATCCAAACAGATATGGTCATTCTTTCAGCAGGAATAAGAGCAAATTCTGAACTTGCAAAAGATTGCGCAATTGAGCTTGGTGAAACAGGAGCAATAAAAGTTAATTCACGCATGCAAACTAACATAGAAGATATTTATGCTTGCGGAGATTGTGTCGAAAAATATCATATAGTTGCACAAGCTCCTTGTTGGCTGCCTTTGGGTTCAACTGCAAATAAAGAAGGCAGATGCTGTGCAATAAATGTTTCAGGAGGATTTGACGAATTTGAGGGTGTTTTAGGCTCCGCTGTTACTAAATATTTTGACTTTACAATGTCAATGACAGGTTTAACCGAAAAACAGGCACTAAAATATGGTTTTGAGCCTATTTCGGTTATTGTAAGAAAAAATGACAAAGCAGGATATATGCCTGACGTTGAAAGCATTACAATAAAACTTACGGCAGACAAAAATACAAAACGATTGTTAGGCGCGCAAGGACTTGGGCAGGGCGATGTTGATAAGCGAATTAACACGCTTACAAGCGCCTTGTTATCCAAAATGACAATACAAGAATTTTTTGGCAATGATATTACTTATGCACCACCATTTTCTACAAGTATTGACCCTATGTTAACAGCTGCTCAAAATTTAATGAGTAAATTTAACTAAGCATTTGCTAAGTTAATGCTTGTTGTAGGTTTACCCATTTTCAAAAGAATTTTTACAACTTTTGGCATTTGGCATACAAAAGAGTAATTTCCTTTTGAAATTGAACATCTTGAACAATCACAACCTAA
>JAFWGJ010000121.1 GCA_017512405.1 bacterium
CTATTGTTCAAGCTCAGGACAGAGAATTAGAATTGAAGTTAAAACAATTGGATACAGAACACAACGCAGTCCAAACAGAAATGGATGCAGTAAAAGGTGTATGTAAGAAGAACGTTGAAGATTCATTCAAAACATTCGCTTAGTAAGCTGTTATATGAGATAATCCAATTATCTTGTTAACCAATCTAATATAACGAGTCTATTGACAGAGCCGATTTTGCTGTGTCCGACTCTGTCATAAATCTCGTATTAAAATCTTATTTTGTTATTTCATAATCACTCTTCTTAGGTCAGGTGCCGTAAGGCACCTGATTCGTATTATACAAATATACCAAGAATACTTTCACTGTTATCTTTATATTTGTCTATTAATTTTTGAATGAAGTTTGTTGCCTGATTTTTTAGAAATTCGCCTGCTTTTGATGAAGCAAGAGAACCTGTTGTTTCAGAATTTCCTAAATGAGAAAGCTTTTCTGTGAAATTTTCCATTTCCTGTTGTGAAATTTTACCGTCAGAGTTTTCATCTAATGTCTCCATAACAGAGTTCAATAATTTATTGAAAGAATCTTTTGTTATTGTATTATCGTCGGAAATAGTCATACCTGCCGGCATACCAATTTCGTTATGAGCATTTTTATTTACTTCAGGTGTGAATTTTTCAGACTTTTGTAATTGCTCTTCCAAAGACTTCACAAAATCTGCACTGGAAATACTTTTTACTTTTTCACTTTGTATATTCTTACTTGCATTTATCGTTGCGCTGTTGATTTTATTAAACATGCTTACAATCATTGATTGCACATCACTGTTATTAGCTATTGTGTTAATTATTGAAGCCATAACAAACCCTCCTTATAAACCTACCTCACAGCACAATTATAATTTTTATAAAAAATTTAGCATCATACATTTAGATGATTTAGGCATCTTTAATTTTAAAAACATTATACATTTCTACAAGTGAAAGCATAAAAAATGTTATAAATACAAGAAAATAAGATTTTGAAGAATATATTAAATGTCCGTTACTCGATAATGTCGGAGGATACATATCTAACAGATGACCTACAATTGTTCCAAGTATTCCTACTGATAAGAAAAAACAACAATTCATAACACTAATCGCAGTACTTTTAACTTCGTATTTGTTGGTTGCGTGTACAATAGGAATTATTAACGGAGACATTGCTCCGCCTAATGCTATCAATAAAATCATTAATGCTATTAATTTTGTTTTTATTCCAAAAATTAATAATAAAGATATAATTGCAAAAAAGCATGATGACATAATACAAACTGTTTTCATAAAAATTACACGTCGATTGTTAAAAAAGCTGCTTATAGATGCAAAGGATAATCCTGCAAGACCTGCAACTACAATCATTAAAGATAATATAGCAGAAGCACCGGCAGCAGACATGTTTAGATAATCTTTTAAAAATTTTACCCCGATTACAGTTTGAATTACATAGTAAAGTCCATAATTTAAGCCTCCAAACAAAAATAAATTAATGTTGGATTTTAAAGAAAGAACTTCTTTAAATGGTTCAAGTGAAAATTTAGCGTGTTCATTTATCGGAATTTTATGTAAAAAAGTTCTGTAAATACAATAAAATACTGATGCAAAAATAGTTATTAATGCCAAAATATTTAGAACCTGACGCCAGTGTATATATTTTGCTATCATTATAAAAGGCGCATTTGCGCATACACCGCCAAGATATCCTGTAATTAACATTAACGAAACACTTATGCTGAAATATTTATCGGGGAAACATTTTTTTGCTTCCTGAATAAGGAACATATAAAAAGAGGCGGCACCTGCACCCATTAAAATACGGCTCAGGTACAATATGTAAATATTTGAAGTGTTTGGAAAAATTAAGGAACCAACCGAAAATAAAATTGCACCGACAAGTATAACTTTAACGGCTCCGTATCTGTCAGTTAAAACTCCGCAGAGTAAAAGACTTACTGCGTATGAGTACATAAAAAATGCACTTAAAGATGTAACAGATGGTGCATTTAAACTTAAATCGGCTTGAAGAGTATCAAATATTGCTCCCGGAATAGCTACACGGTGAAAATTTGACATAAAATATAATATTAAACCTAGTCCTATTAAAATTAAATGTGTATAATATTTTCTCATAATTTCAAATTAATTATACAACTAATATAGATGACAGAATATGTAACTAATTGTAAAGAGTATTGAAGTCATGGCTTTAAAAGGTTTAAAACAAGAGTTATCATGTGAGTATGGATATAATAAAAAACTTGAAGGACTACAAGTTATCGTTGAGGCAACGGATATTTGCCGGTTATCTGAGCGAGAAAATCTGTTCCTATACTTGTGGCGAACACATTAAGAATAAAGAATTTATGCGCCGTTACTTTTCGCCTGATAACGAATATACGGTCTATTCGACTGCGGCTCAAAGTATGAATGTTTTGAGAAATATAAAGCCTCCGTTTTATGACGAACCTAATGAACAGGCAGGTTAGGTTTTAAATTTATATTGACAAAATAATTTGTTAAGATTAGAATATAAACATATCTGATGGGATGTCGCCAAGTGGTAAGGCAGCTGTTTTTGGTCCAGCCATTTCGGAGGTTCGAGTCCTTCCATCCCAGTTTTTAGGCTTCCGCAAGGGAGTCTTTTTTTATGGAAGACGAGAACCACAAAGCGATAGCTTTGTTTAGGTTCGAACGTGAACGAGCTGAGGCTGGAAAGTTTTGTTGAGTGATGAAATCACGAAATCAAAACTTGGAATTGCCGTTAATCGCGAGTGAACAAGACAGTCCTTCCATCCCAGTTTTTGGGCTTCCGCAAGGGAGTCTTTTTTTATGGAAGATCTTACTGTTTTTGTTTGTTAACCCTTTTACTTCATACAGCAATGTTTATATTTTTTTCCGCTGCCGCAAGGGCAAGGGTCATTACGTTTTACATTTGAATAATCTATGTCAGAATGTTCTTCTTTTTCTGTAACAATACCTAATGTGTTTGTAAAAACTTTTGAATTATACAAAATAGTTGTTTGAGAATATATTTTATGACGTAAATATTCCGGTTTATATTCTCTCATCATTTCGTCAAATGTCATATTTTTATTAAGAACTTTATTTGCAAGTTCCGTAAATTTTGGGTTAAGTTTTTCTAAAATGTTTGGCGGAATTGTCGGAGATTTTATAAAATGTTCAACACATTCTTTTGCTCCTTTTATGTTATCAAGAGAATTTTGCTCTAAAATTGTTGAAATCGTTTTGTAGAAAGGGATTACATAAAGTCCGTAATTTTTATCATAAATTATGCCGGTGTCATAGTTTTTTTTGTGAGATGAAAAGCCGTCTAATGATTTTTCCACAAAGTTATCATAATCGGTGTTTAATTCGTTAACTTCAAAGTATTCCAATGTTTCCGGCAAGGTTATTTTGTCTTTTATATTAATTGAAGTTTTATTTTCGCAGTAGTCGTTAAACTGTCCTATAATATCGTCAGCAAATTGGCTTGATGTAATTATTTCGTCTGTTCCAAAAGCTTCCATAAATTTATCATACATTGATTTGATGTTTTCTTGTATTTCTTTCTCTTTAAGTTCATTGTCTTCATATACAAGATATGGTTCTTGGATAATTTTTGCCATTGCATAGCGCATAGCATCTTCTTTTTGACTTGATTGAAGATACGAAGTTATTTCAATAATGTAGTTTTCGCCATTAAATTCAAATACTCTTGCAACAATGAATTGACCTGTTCCAAGTCCTCTATAATCGGTCATTTTTGTTGTTATATTTAAAATATAGCTCTTTTCGTTAATAAGATTGTATGTTTCAAAACCGTTTTTCAAAACTCTTTTTATTTCAAAAATAGATGTAAAAGCTTTTTCCATAGCTTTTGATAAATCAGTTGATTTTGTTTCGTTGTAAATCATAATTGGATTTTGTTCAAAATCAGGAATTGCTCTCTCAAAAATATAGGTTAAGGCGTGTTCTCGTATTTTATTTTCGGAAGCTCCGTAAATGCCCAAGGTTTTTGTATATTCCGTAAAATCTCCGCTGATTTTTTCGTTATTTTTTATAAACTCATAAATATTTTCAAGTGTTTCGTGAATTTCATTATTAATAGTTTGTGTTTGCATAATTACCTCTTTTAAATATAAAATAATTAAACTTTAAGCAAGATAAAAAAACAATACCGACAGTTGAGGGATTTTTTCATGATATATTAATATATATACATGTAAATTAAGAGGTAAAAATGTTTGATAATTTAAGCGAAAAATTACAAGGTATAATAAGACAAACGACTGGAAAAGAACTTACGCAAGATAATATGCAGGAAGCTTTGCGTGAAATCAGACGAGCATTATTAGAGGCGGATGTTAACCTGCGTGTAGTTAAGGCATTTATATCAAATATAAAAGACAGAGCAGAAGGTGAACAGGTTTTAAGCGGGGTTGATCCGGCTCAGCAACTTGTAAAAATTGTTCACGATGAATTGGTAGAGCTTTTGGGCAAAGAAACTCAGCCGCTTAATTTAACAGGACATCCAAGTATAATAATGATGTTAGGTTTGCAGGGTTCAGGTAAAACAACCTCAAGCGCAAAATTGGCGGTAAAACTTAAAAAAGAGGGTAAAAATCCGCTGCTGGTAGCTTGCGACGTATATCGTCCGGCAGCTATAAAGCAATTGCAAACCTTAGGTACTCAAATAGGAACAGAGGTGTATGCCGAAGAAGGAAATACTGATGTTCAGACGATTGTGAGCCACGCATTAAACCACGCAAAAGAAAACGGATTTAATGTTGTAATCCTTGATACGGCAGGACGTTTGCAGATAGACACCGATATGATGGCTGAATTATTGCTTATCGACAGAATTTTCAGTCCGCACGAAAAATTACTCGTAATAGATGCAATGACAGGTCAAGAGTCTGTAAATGTTGCCGAAAACTTTGATGCACAACTTAATTTGACAGGTCTTGTTTTAACGAAATTAGATGGCGATTCAAGAGGCGGTTCTGCTCTAAGTGTCGTTTATTGTACTAAAAAGCCAATTAAATTAACAGGTACAGGTGAAAAAATAGATGCGTTAGAAGATTTTTATCCTGACCGTATGGCAACACGTATCTTAGGTATGGGTGATATTGTTTCTTTGGTTGAAAGAGCAAAAGAAGTTTTTGACGAAAAAGAAGCTAAAAAAATGGAAGAAAAAATGAAGAAAGCCGAATTTACGTTCGACGATTTTCTTTCAATGCAGCGTCAAATGAAAATGTTTGGCTCAATAGACCAAATTTTGGGTATGTTACCCGGCATGAACCTTAAAAAAGAAGACAGAGATTTAATTTCTCACGAGGGTGAAAAACAATTAAAAAGAATTGAAGTGTTTATTCAAAGTATGACGCCTGAAGAACGTTCAAATCCGCAATTACTGAATTCGAGCAGAAAAAAACGTATAGCTGAGGGTTCAGGTATACCACTACATGATATAAATATATTTATAAAACAATTTGACCAAATGCGCTCAATGATGAAAGGTATGAACCAAATGAAAGGTATGTTTGGTAAAATGGGCGGTTTTGGTATGCAAAAAATGATGCAAAACATGATGAAATTTAAGTAGTATTTAACGTGAAATATACCGCAATTCGCTATCGCTCATACAGTATGACAAAAATCTATTCACTATTCACCACTCACCATTCACTACTTACATCTCGGATTAGCTTCGGTTACCGTTGTGCCATTTGGGCATAGGCCACTACCGTTTTTAAATTTCAAATAATCTGCATTATCGTATTTAATAATCCATGCAGCTGCGCCATCACCTTTACCGTATAACTGCCCAACTAACAAACTGAAATCAAGATCAAAATGCCTTGGAACTATTCCCTTAGTTAAATTTATATCAAAGAAAAAAACATCACTACCAAGCTGATATGCACCTTTACTAGGACCATCTATGTCAACAACAATTTCAGAGTTTGATATACCAAGAGAAGTGCCATCCGCAGTAATTATTCTATAATATCCAGTTCCAGCAGAACCATAACCATAATCACTATATTCACCCTCTGAACTAGGAAAGAGTTTTGCAGCACCGCTTTTAAAACAAGGTTGATTTGCAGTAGTACTACAAACTTTAGATGTTTTCATAAACTCTGTTATACGTTCTCCTGCACGTTTAGCCTTAACTGTTGCATCATTACCATCATTAATAACCATTCTTCGTAAGGGCCATACACGGCTTCTGCACGTCCTAGTGCATCATTTAGGTTTTGATAGATTTTTTTTACCTTTGCGACACGCTCTTTATCTCCTGTTGAACTGTTTAAATTAGGTAAAGTAAGAGCAGAAACAATACCGATTACACCCATAACGATAAGAGTTTCAGCAAGAGTGAATGCAATAAATTTTTTCATAAAATAACTCCTTAAATGTTATAAAACCGCGCTGATGTAAACAATTATACATTGAATCAATATTTTGTAAAGCTTTTCAAATAATTCTTTTCAAAATATTACCTTATCAGATTAATAAAAAGAGCGTGTAAATTATTTAAAAAATTTTTTAATCTGTATTTATGTTATTAGGTAAATCGCAATATAAAAAAATTCCCTTAGATGAATTAGTTTCTCTTGCTCAAAAAAACGATTATAAGGCATTAGAGGAATTGATTTTCAGAGAACAAAAGAATATTTTTGCAACATTTACCTATCTGAATAAGCAAAATGACAGCGTATATGACCTTACACAGGAGGCTCTTTTGCGTATGGCAAAAGGTATAGTTAATTTGAAAAATCCTAAAACATTCAGAAGCTGGCTTAATCATATTGTTATGAATTTATTCTATGACAATATCCGTAAGCTTAATCGTGTTCCGCCGATGGTTTATATTGACGAAGAAAATGACAGAGAAAAATTTGTTACTAATCCGCAAAATTATATTCCCGATAAAAAATGTAAACCGCTTGAAAAATGTATGTCAAACGAGTTAGACAGGATGATTAAACATGAAATGCAGCAGCTCCCCGAGCATTTCAGGGTGCCGATTGTATTAAGAGAGCTTCAGGGATTAACTTATGAAGAAATCGCAGATGTTACAAAAACAAATGTCGGTACTGTTAAATCAAGAATTTCAAGAGCGAGAAGCCGTTTAAAAGACGGATTGAAAGATTATATATAAGGAGCAATTTATGAGAGATAATTTAACTTGCAGTCAGGTGATAGCACTGCTTTCATTTTATATCGAAGGCAAAACAAGTTATCAGGTTACAAATTTTATTCAATCACATCTTTGCACATGCAAATCTTGTCGGGATAAGTATGTAATGATGGCAAAGATTTTTAACGAATTTAACAGTGCAAAAGAACAAATTGATAACGTTGAAGTTCAAAAAACTTTACCAATATCTGCATATAGTGATAATTTTAAAGAAAAGATGTCTGCGTATTTAGATAGTGAATTACCTGATGATGAAAATATAAAATTTAAAAAATATGCTATTGCAAATCCGCCTGTAAGAGGTGAATTAGAGGGAATGTATAAAGTTAAAAATGCACTGAATAATTCTTTTGAAAAAACAAAAAATGACTTTAAAGATGATTTTACAAGAGACATTATCGTAAAACTTGATATTAAGGAAGCTGTCCAGATGCAGGAACCTGTACTGAAAATTGCCTCAATATTTATATTCCTGTTTGTTTTTGCCTCAATATGGCTTATAGTTACGTTTTAGTGTAAAAATATGAATAACAATGACGCACAGCATAAAGCCGGTCCAAACGGCATGTGAAAAAGCTCATTTTTATTTTCTTCTTCAATCTCTTCGCCGTTTAACATAGCTTCGTTTAAAGCTACCAGATTTTCTGGTAATGTATCTATAATTCTCTTGCTTAAAACTATACCGCTTGTAATTAGTACAATTGTAATTAAAATGTTAACCGCATAAATTTCTTTCGGTATGTATTTCAAATATAAATAATTACCTGACGCAATAGTAATAAATATAATAAATTCCGTTATTGTCAGGTAATCTTTTTTCTGTATAAGTTTTTGGAAAAATACAGGAATGAAAGTCAGAACCTGAATTGCAACAGCTGCGGCAATAATTAATAATATATATTTCCATCCGAAACATGCTCCCAAAGCACCTGCAATAAAAATATCTCCGGGACCTATAATCATTGTTTTAAAAATTAAATAGCCAAAGCCTAAATATATTCCTATTAATGCTGCACCTAATATCAAACCTAAAATGGCATAAACAAAAGAGGTATGAAAAATCCATGTATATCCGTTGTATAAATGTCCAAAATTGAAAAAATTATAAATAAGTCCTGCAATTGCAAGAATATAACTGTGCAGATTAAATGCAACATGTTCTCTTATATCTGTTGTTGATATTACTATGAACATTGATAAGAATATAATTACAAATATTGTATTAAAAGAATACCCAAACTTCATAAAGGTACTTAAAAACAGATATCCCGTTAAAAGTTCAACTATCGGATATTGAATTGAAATCTTTTCTTTACAGAATGCACATTTTCCTCTTAAAAATATGTATGACAAAACAGGAATATTATGCCACCATTTTAATGGTGTCTGACATTTTGGACACTTAGATGCAGGAAAAACAATAGATTCATCACTTAAAGCTCTCAGTACAACAACATTCAAAAAACTTCCTATGCTAAGTCCTGTTATAAATACAAATATGCCAACAACAAAATTAATGTCCATGCTTATTACTCTTTCTCAGGAGTATCATTTTCCGTGATGATTTTATATATTTCCGCAAGGGCTCGTTTTAAACGTCTTGAAACCTGCATTTGTGAAATTTCCAGCCTGTCTGCAATTTCGCGTTGGTTTAAGTCTTCATAATAACTCAATTCAACAATTTCTTTGTAATCTTTTGGCAAAAGCTTAATTGCATTTGTAAGCATAATTTTTTCTTCATAAAAATTTAAAAATTCCTGATAATCACCGGCAGGAATTTTATCGGCAAGAGAAAAGCAATCCTCTTCATTGTTTACAAATGTTTGATCTAAGGAAATAGTACTTTTTCTTCTGTCAACTTCAATTACATCATTTATTTTCTTTACAGGAAGTGCCATAGCCTCTGCAATTTGTTCATTAGTCGGATTTTCAATGCCATTTTCAGACAATTGTTTTATTACCAGATTGATTCTAAATGCAAGTTCCTGAATTTCTCTCGGAGCTTTAATCATTGATGCCTTATCTCTTAAATAATGCCTGATTTCACCTGTTATAAGATAACTTGCATAAGTTTTAAATTTAGTACTTATTGTAGGGTCAAAAAAATCAATGGCTTTTATTAAGCCTAATGCCCCGACCTGAACTAAATCGTCAACAGGGTCTGTTGCACGTCTAGCAAGAGAACATGCAATTTTTTTTACCATAGGCATGGCTGCAATTACAATTAAATTTTTTAATTGCATTTTCTTTTTTTCATCTGTAGATTTTTTATACTCTACAAGCCAATCATTTATTTGGAGTGCAGTTTCATCAGTAATTGTCAAGACAACCTCTGTTATTATCCTGATATTATACACCAACATTATAACATAAAAAATATGTAACGTTTTATTACAAATATGTCATGAAAAACGCACATGCTAGCAACTTTTTTTTTTGAGCTTACTTATAATTTCTGTGTAGTGTTTAATAATTAGGAAAAAATTTGTTTACTTTATAACCAAGAAAGGCATTCTAATGAAATTAGAAACAATCTCAAATCTGCAAGCGGTACAAAAACCACAAATCCAACAAGCACAAACAGTAAGACCAAGATTAACGTACGCTTCAGATAGTGTTACTATTTCTCGCAAAGCAGTAGATAAACCTATTGCCGTAAAAAGAGAAGGTAATGCATTACACGTAGCATTTACGGGTAAATTACAAAATCCAATGGAAACACAAGCAAGAGAAGATGCTCCTGCAATTCAATTCAGAGTTCGTGGTGTATCAAAACACCAATTAGGAACAGAAGGTGCAAGCTCAACAGCAGAAGATGATACTGTTGTTAGATTGGCAAACAGCAATTGGAAAGAAGGCGATCGTTTAGATTGCAAAGAAACTAAAACAAGAATGGGAAAAACTTTAGCTTTGGTTCACCCTAAATTTGGTGAAGTTGGTCAAGTTCCAAATGAAATGGCTGAAGTGTTGATGCCTTTAATGAAGGGTAAAAATAAAGATTATCATTTTGAATTATCAAACGTAATTGCAGGTACTTCTAAGGGTGCTCCGACAATTGGTTTGAGAGCTACAATGAAATATGTAGGTTCAGACGAAGCAGAAGCTAAAAAAGCTACCGAAGCTTTCAATAGTTTATTGAATTCAGATGATCCAAAAGTTTCAAAAGCTGTTATGGTTTATCAACCACCAAAATCACCTGAACAAGTTTTAGAAAGAATCTTCGATGTAGAAGGTAAAGAAAACGGTTTAGGTCGTGTAAGAGAAATTAAAGAAGCAATTACAAATATTTCTAACGAAATTAATAATCCTGAAAACAAAAGAATTTTGATTTTAGGTCACTGCAAACCGGATGGTGATACATTAGGTTCAGTTGTAGCAATGAAAGAAGCTTTAAAAGCTGCTTATCCTGACAGAGAAATCGACTGTGCAGTAGATGATAAAATCCCTGGTTTATTCCGTGATAAAATGCCTGGTGTTGAATCTGTAAAAAGACCTTATAATCCGGAAAAAATCGAAAAATTAGAAAAGAACTTGGAAGTTTTGAAAGCTGTTAATACTGAAACTTCAAAACAACAACAAAAAGTTCTTGAAAGAGATTTAGCAGAATTAAAAGATCCAAACAACTTATTTGACGCTAATCCTTTACAAGGTAAACCTAAAAAACAATATGACTTAGTTATGACAATGGACGTACCTACTCCAACAAGATTCTCAGGTGCATTCAAAGATTATATTGAAG
>JAFWGJ010000122.1 GCA_017512405.1 bacterium
AGATAAAATGTTGGTAAAGAAATATGCCCAACAAAAAGTAGATAATCATGAAAACACCGTATCAATGGTAAATCCTGAAAAGATGATGTCAGCAATGAATGATTATGCATCAATGAGTCGAAACATGTTTGTATTGAATCAACAATTGAATATAGCTTGCTCTCGCTTAAATGCTAAGACTGCACGATACACTACAAATCCTGTCAAAGCATTACAACAACAGGCAGCGTAGTAAACAGATTTTAATAATAGGTAAGGTAAAATCCAAATAGGGAAATGTGTAGTAATTTTAATGTAACAGACTGGTGAAACAAAAAGTTTCACCTTTTTTTTATTGATTTAATAAATTTGTTAAAGAATTTTTAAATGTAATTTCATCATAATAAGTTTCAAAATTTATTTTTGAACGAGTTCTTTTCTGAGGATTTACGACATATACCGCAGGTATTGTTCTTGTTTCTGCTGATGAACATACATTTTTTGCCTGAGGATAACTGTAATTAATATCAACAACATTTTGTGATCCCATTGTATCCATTATTTTTGCAAATATCGGAGTGAATTGCTTACAAGCATAGCAAGTGTTTGAATGAAGGTATAATACAAAAGGTTTACCTGTATTCATAGCTTGTTCACAAGTCATATAATTTGCGCAATATGCATTATTTATTGTTAATAAAATAATTGCAGCTGTAATTATAATTTTTTTCATTGTACACCTTTATTTTCGTTATTCTGTGCGTTATAGTTTTTTGTTATTTCTTCCAAATATGTTTGCATTAATCTTTGTTGTTCAGCTTTTGCTTTTTCTATATCTATAAATGAGCGTATACGTAAATATCTGTCTAATTCTTCTTTCAGACCATTATAAGAATGTATACCGGAAAGGGATATATGTACTTTATTTCCTATTTCACTATCAAAGATATATAAAGAAGGTATACCCCCGACATTACCGTCAACAATAGGATAATTAGCAGGGTCCTGAATATTTAACATTCCAAAATTGTATGTTTGGGCATAATCTTTTGAAAGTTTTTTAAATGCAGGCATAAAATCATGACAAGTCTTACAATAATTTGCATAAAACAAAATTACTATTGGTTTTGAAGGATCAAGAGATGTCGCTTGCGAAATGTCAGTGATAATTTTATTTTGGAAATAAGCTCTTAAATGTTCACGATTGGCTCCGTTTGGTTCTTTTTTATTCAAAAACAAAGTGGAAATTATAGCGGCTATTATTATAACCGTAATTATGATAAGTATAATTATTAGTTTTTTATTATATTTCATAGAAAAACTCCTTTGTGGATATTCTAGCACAAAGGAGTTTTTTATCAAAATATTTATTGTTATAGAATAGCGCCTTTTGGCACAACAGTGATACCACCTGGGGATACATAAAATCCTTTTTGTAAATCTATTTCTTTATCAAAGCCGATTTTAGTGTATGGCGGAACCTGAACATTTTTATCAATAATGGCACGTCTTATTTCACAGTGTCTGCCTATATTAACGTTTTCCATCAAAATACTTTCAGTAACCGATGAATAAGAATTAATTCTTACTTTTGGTGAAAGTATACATCTTGAAAGTCCACCGCCTGAAATGATACAACCTTCTGATACCATTGAGTTAGTAGCCATACCAACCCTGTCGCCTTCCTGCCAAATAAATTTAGCTGGCGGGTAGTTGTAATTGAATGTTCTTAACGGCCATTCTTTTGCGTATAAATTCAATTCAGGAGATGAATCAAGCAAGTCCATATTAGCTTGCCAATAAGCATCTACATTTCCTACATCTTTCCAGTAACCTCTTTCTGCATCTGTAACTCCCGGGAATGTGTTTTCTTTGAAGTTATATACATAAACAGGTTTTCCTTCATTTAACAACATTGGTATAACGTTTTTACCAAAGTCGTGGCTTGATTCTTCAATTTTATTATCTCTGTATAAAGCATCCATTAAAACATCTTTATCAAAAATGTAATTACCCATTGATGCCAAGCACATGTTTGGATTTCCAGGAAGAGCTCTTGGTTTTGTTTTTGGTTTTTCTACGAAATTTGTTAATTTCCAGTCATCGTCAACTTCCATAATACCAAATTCAGAAGCTTCTTCAATAGGAATAGGAATAGCTGCAATTGTTAAATTAGCTTTCTTTTGCTTGTGGTAGTCAAGCATTTGTGAAACATCCATTTTATAGACGTGGTCTCCGCCAAATACACAAACATAAGTCGGATCTGCATCAACAATATGTAAAACGTTTTGGAATACTGCATCAGCTGTACCTCTGTACCAGTCTCCGCCTGTTCTCATTTGAGCAGGAACCAAATCAACATATTGATCTAAGAATGGTGATAATGCATAACCTCTTGAAATGTGTTGGTTTAGCGAGTCTGATTTGTACTGTGTCAGTACTTTAATTTTGTAAAAACCTGAATTGATAAAGTTGTTTAAAACAAAATCAATAATCCTGTATCTTCCTCCAAAAGGAACAGCAGGTTTTGCACGGTCTTTTGTCAGCGGATGTAGTCTTTTTCCTTCACCGCCTGCTAAAATCATAACTAATGCGTCATCAATAGACATTTTCTACCTCACTACTTATCTATACAAACATTATTATAATATGAATAAAAATTACTCAATCATACAAAACGATGAAAAATTTTTGTTGACTGTTTTGTAACAAATTTGTTACATTATTCCCCTAATTGTGTAATGTACATTTGACTAAAAAAATTTTTCGTGGTATAAATTGTTTGGGGTAAATGTATATTTTTTTAAGTCTTGCACTAGTGTAAGGCTTTTTATTTTTGTAAATATACCAAAAAGTAACAGTACTTAACAATTTTGAAAATTTTATTGAAAATGTTTATTATATTGTTGGTAAAGTGTAATTTTGGAATTAAAATTTAATGGAAAATAACTTAAAACCTTTTTTAGACGATATAAAGAAACTTTGGGATGGTCTGGATTTACCCCAAAAAATAGGTTTGCTTGTATTGACTGTTATAACCGTAGCAGTTGCTGCGTATATGCTTGCAAAATCTTTTGAGCCTGAATGGGTTGTTTTATATAATGATTTACCACAGACTGATATAGTTAATATTGTGGAGGCATTTAAGAAAAACGGACAAACATACAAAGTTTCGGAAGATAAAAAGGCAATTCTTGTTCCTGCGAAGGATAAAGAAAATTTGAAGATGTTTGTTGCTGAAAATTCTTTAATTGAAAATCAATCTCCGGGTTTTGAGTTGCTTGATGATATGCAATTAGGGTCTACAGACTTCAAAAATAAGCTTACAAAACAAAGAATTTTCCAAGGTGAATTAGTACGTTCAATTGAAAGAATGAATGGTATAAAAAGTTGCAGGGTTCAGCTTGCAGATCCTGAGCGTTCAATTTTTGAAGATAAAGATGAAGCTCCGTCTGCATCTGTTATGCTTATACTAAATGAAGGTTACAGGTTAAAAGCTTCTCAGGTTAAAGCTATTAAAAATTTGGTCGCATATTCTGTTCCTCGTTTAACTCCTGAAAGGGTTTTCATTACTGACCAAAACGGAGCAAGCTTATCAGAGGAAACAGGTAAAAATTCCAATGATATGGAAACATTTAAGTCCAATGCAGAAAAACAAACGGCTGCAAAGGTTACACAAGTTTTAGAAAAAATTGTCGGAAAAGGAAATGTTTCTGTTCAGGTTAATGCTGATATAGATTTTAATTCAACAAAGGCAACAATTGAAACTTATGTTCCTGTTGGTGAGGGTGAGAATGGTTATAAAGGTGTATTAACCACTTCTCAATCTGAGGTTGAAACCTATGAAAATCCAAATCAAACACCTGTGAATGCTAATGTTCAGGCAAGAAATTTGAATTACGCAAAAGAAAAGAATTCAGTTAATTACAGTGTTTCAAAAGAAATAAAACAGGTAGTTTATGCGCCCGGCACAATTAAGCGTATGACAATTGCCGTTGCTGTTAATAAAATTTTAACAGACAGTGAAAAGGAAGAACTTCAAAATTTAGTGTTATCCGCAGCAGGTGCCAATTATGAAAGAGGTGATGTAATAACGGTTTCAAGCTTGCAGTTTGAAGCTCTTGAAGAAGAACAAAAGAAACAGGAAGTTCTTGAAAAAGAAATAAAAACAAAAGCTACCGTTGATTATGTTACAAAGGATTTAGGACCATTGCTGGTTGTACTTATTTTGGGTCTTGCTGCATTATTTATTATAAGAAGCATAATGGGTAAAATGGGTATCAAATTCAATACTCCCGAAGCTCCGCCAAAAGTATATGAACCTCAATTACCTCAAATAACCGAAGCCGTTCCTGAAATAAAGATGAACGAGACTTTACCTTCAATAGAAGCAAATATTGATCCTGAGCTGGAAAGGGCAAGAATGGAACTTAATGACACAATAATGGCTGATCCTGCTGAGGCCGCTAGACTTTTAGTATCTTATATTAAGGATTAGATATAATGGAAAACGCTATACTTACACAGCAAATCTTATCAATGAATTCAACCCAAAAGGTTGCAGCTTTGTTGATTTTGCTTGGACCTCAAACTGCTGCTGAGGTATTAAAGAACATTACGGATAATGATTTGTTGGAAAAAATTGCACTTGAAATCGCAAGTTTAAATAAAGTTCCGATAAAGTCATTGGTTGGTATCTTAGAGGAGTTTAGAAGTCTTTTTCAAGCGAACAGTTACTTAGCAAAAGGTGGTAAAGAATATGCCAGAGAAGTTCTTGAAATAACCTATGGTCCGGAACAAGCCAAGAGGATTATGTCAAGACTTGAAACATTAATGAATGCTAATCCTTTTCAATTTTTTAATGAAGCAGATCCGGTTCAGCTGGCAACTTCATTCCAAAATGAAAATCCGCAGCTTATAGCTTTAATTTTAGCGTATTTGCAGCCAAATCAGTCGGCTAAGGTTTTAAATTGTTTGCCTTCCGATGTTCAGGCGGAAGTTGCTATGAAAATTGCTGAAATGGATACAACAAATCCGGAAATTCTTTCTGATATTGAAAAAATTGTTGAAACGAAATTCTCATCCGTAATGATTCAGGACTTTTCACAAGCAGGTGGTGTTAATACTCTTGCAAGTATTTTAAACAGAACGGACAGAACAACTGAGAGAAATGTTCTTGAATTGTTGGAAATTGAAAATCCTACACTTGCTGATGAAGTAAGAGAATTGATGTTTGTATTTGAAGATATTCAACAGCTTGATAACAGAACAATTCAAAGAATTCTTCGTGAGGTTAATACAAAAGATCTTGCTCTTGCACTCAAAGGTACAAAACAAGAAGTTAGAGACCGAATATTTGCAAATATGTCAGAACGTGCTCAACAAATGTTGCGTGATGATATGGAATATCTTGGACCGGTTCGTGCGAAAGACGTTCAGGAAGTTCAATCTCAAATTTGTGTAACAATTAAAGCTCTTGAAGCTGCTGGTGAAATTGTTCTTGATATGGATGAAGGTGAGGAAGAATTCATTGACTAGAATTAAGAGCGATAATGTTCAAATAGGTTCAAGTTATGTTCTTTCGATAGAAAATCAGCATAAGGAAGAACTTTCTGCTATTGAAAAAATGATGATTAGAGCAAAAGCAGAAAAAGAAAGACTTATAAAAGAGGGTACCGAGGAAGCTAAAAAACTTGTTGATGAAGCAAAACAAATTTTAGCTCAAGCACAGGAAGATGGTAAAAATATTATAGAGCAGGCCAATAAGCAAGCTGATTCAGAATCCGGAGAAATTCGTGAAAATGCTCGTAAAGAAGGTTATGATGATGGTTATAAGCAAGGCTATGATGATGGTACAAAGTCGTTAGAAGAAAAAGTTATTGCCGTCGAAACTTTTACAAAAAGTCAGTTTGATTTGAAAAATAATATTGTAAAATCAGCAGAACTTGATATTATAGAGCTTGTTTGTGCTATTGCAAGAAAAGTTTGTAAAAGAGCATTTGATGAAGATATAAATGTTTTAAAAGCTATTACAATTGAAGCCATAAATAAGCTTAAAGATAAGGAACAGATAACAATTACTGTTAATCCCGATGTAGCTGCAAAAATATATTCAATTTCAGAAGAACTTAAACAAGAAATTCCAAAATTAGAATCCATAAAAATTTTAGAAGACAGCAATGTTTCAGAAGATGGAACAATTGTAGAAAGTATGCTTTCACGTGTTGACAGCAGATTAAAAATTCAAATAGATCAGATTGTAGAAAAACTCTATACAGCACATTACTCATCGGATGAAATTGAAAATAATGAAACATATAATGAAATAATTTTTCAAAATGATGCAACAATGGAACAAGCGGAAGAAATAGCTGAAACCAATATTGAGACGAATACCAATATTGATTTTGAAACGGAGCTTGAAAATAAATCTGAAATCGAGGAATAACAATGTTCAATAAAGAAAAATTTATGGATATTGTTGAAAATACTCAGACTATTAAAGAAATAGGTCGTGTTAGTGAAATAAAAGGTCTGATTATAGAATCTGACGGTCCTGAAGCAAGTATAGGTGATTTGTGCCACATATACAAAAAAAACGAAGATAAACCGATTTGGTCAGAAGTTGTAGGTTTTAAAGACGGAAAAATTCTTCTTATGCCTTTGGGTTCAATGGATGGGATACAACCCGGCGCAATTGTTTTAAATACCGGTGAACCAATGAAATTGAAAGTGGGAAACAACCTTCTTGGAAGAGTATTGGATGGTTTGGGAAATCCAATTGACAATTTGGGTGAAATTAATGCTCAATCCTATGTTTCAACATCTGCAAAACCCATTAATCCTCTAAGAAGAGCAAGAATTGAAGAACCTCTGTCATTAGGTATAAAGTCGGTAGATAGTTTTATAACCGTAGGTAAAGGTCAACGTTTAGGTATATTCGCAGGTTCAGGTGTCGGAAAAAGTACAACGCTTGCTATGATGGCAAAAAATACCAATGCAGATATAAATGTTATAGCATTGATTGGTGAACGTGGCCGTGAGGTTAGGGAATTTATAGAAAAGAACCTTGGACCTGAGGGTATGAAAAGGACAGTTGTTGTTGCGGCTACATCTGAGCAGCCGGATTTGGTAAAAATAAAAGCAGCATTTGTTGCAACGTCTATTGCAGAATATTTTCGAGATCAAGGCAAAGATGTTTTGTTTATGCTTGATTCTGTTACCCGTATTGCAATGGCTCAGCGTGTAGTCGGTTTAAGTGCGGGTGAACCACCTGCAATGAGGGGATATACTCCGAGTGTATTTGCAATTATGCCGCAATTAATGGAGCGTGCCGGTTGTAATGATAAAGGTTCCATAACAGCTCTTTATACGGTTCTTGTAGAAGGTGATGATTTTAACGAACCTATTTCCGATACGGCAAGAAGTATTCTTGATGGACACATTATGTTATCAAGAGAATTAGCACATAAAAACCATTATCCGGCGGTAGATGTTTTGCAGTCTATAAGCAGGGTTATGGGAGATGTAACATCAAAAGAACATAGAGATGCAGCTGCAAAAATAAGGAATTTGCTGGCTGTTTATAAGAAGAATGAAGACTTAATTAATATCGGAGCCTATGCAAGAGGTACAGATCCGCTTTGTGATGAAGCGATAAGGCGAATGGATACAATAAATTCTTTCCTATGCCAAAGTACAGAAGATTCATTTGAATATGAAAAAACTATTGAAGATTTGATAAATCTTGCAAAATAATTATTTTTCAGATTTTATCATTTCATTCATCATTTTTTTAGCCATAAGCAATTGTGCATCTTGATTCTTTTTTAAATCTTCAAAAGTCAATTCTACCTGAACGTCAGGTTCTATACCCTTTTTATTTATATCGGTTCCATTCGGTGTCAGGTATTTTGCAATTGTAAGGTTTAGTCCTGTTTCATTCGGAAGAGCCAAAACTTCTTGAACCATACCTTTGCCGTATGTTTTTGTTCCTATAAGTTTAGCTTTATTGTAATCTTTTAAAGCTCCCGATAAAATTTCACTGGCACTTGCGCTTGAATGGTCTATAAGTACTATAAGAGGTTTGTTTACCGTAAAATTAGTTTTTTGTGCTGACAAATCCTGCTTAAATCCGTTTCTGCCAACGACACTAACAATTCTTCCTTCCGGAATAAACAGATTTGCTATAAAAACAGCATTAGGTAAAAGTCCTCCGGGGTTTCCTCTAAGGTCTAATATTAATCCGTCGGTTTTTTGAGTTTTTTCGAGAGCTTCTAAAAATTCATTTGATGTTGTTGAACCAATGAAACTCATTATTTGAATATAACCAATGTTCTTGTCGACAGAGCTTTTAACGGTTTTTATTTTTATTTCTTTTCTTTTAATGTTTTTGGTGATTTTTTTATCATCTCTTAAAACCGTCAGCTCAACTGTACTATTCTCGGGACCTCTTACAAGTCCTGCAACATCAGAAATGGTCATTCCGCTTACTTCTTTTTTATTAACCGCAAAAATTATATCACCCATTTTTAAGCCGGAAACGCTTGCCGGTGTTCCTTCAATAACATTTAAAATGGTTATTTTCCCTGCGTTAGAAAAAATATTAACACCAATACCTGTAATTTTAGAAGCTATGGAAGAATTTAGTTCAGCAAATTCTTTTTTAGACATAAACTTTGAATAAGGATCATTTAAACTTGCGAGCATTGTATTAATCGCAACATAAGCGTCGTCTTCTGTTTTGATTTTGCCTTGATAATGCACTTTCCAACGATACCAATCTTGCTCATTCATATTGGTATCGTAGTATGATTTTTTAATTATCTTCCAAGTTTTATCAAATAACTTTTGTGCGGAAATTTGTTCTGTATTAATGTTAGTTTGCACACCTGTAGGTGCGGATACCATTTTTATATAAATATCGTGCAAAATATTGTTAAATATGAGAAGCGCCGTAATTAAAATAACAGCTATAATAACGTGTTTTCTGTTCATAAAAACATTTAACATCAATGGTTAAATTTTATCAATAGATAACAGGATTAAATTTTAGATTTAATCTTGTTGCATTTACAGTCAGGGTAAATACATGTTCCATTTTTGATATTAAGGATTTTAGGTGTTATGTATTCGACATCAAAATTATAAATTTTTGCAAGATTTTGTACTATTTTGAAATAACACAATTCTTTTTTAGGATTTTCAAGAATTATGAATACTTTTGCTCTTTTGCCTGTCATTGCTTGATAATGAAGTGCTTGCCCTATGCTTTCAGCCCATTGCTTGCTCCTCGCAGTAAACGTGTCTTCGTTTTAAGACTTGAATAAAATTATTTTTTCAAGTCTTAAAAGCTCGCACTCTGCTCCGGTGCGCTTGTTAGCAAAATCAAATTCTGCGGCATTTGTTTCGGTTAGGCAATCTACACGAGTTTTGTCAGGATTTTCGTATTCTTCAATACCTTTATGAGCATTGCACCAAGCGTGTTGATATGAGCTTTCGCTGTGCTGATGAATAACATATTTAAAACCTTTATTTGTATATCCATACTCAAAAGCGAATGAATATTGTACAACCAGTAGAATTATGAAAAATGAAAAATTTAATATACTTATTACTGATGATATTTTCATATAATTAAGGTTTTATTCATTATAATGATTATAAATTCATTATGGTTTGTTAATTAAATTTTGTCAAATTGATAAAATTAATATATGAATATAGAATTAGTCAAATTAGGTCAAAAGATAAAATTTGAGAGAATAAAAAGAGGTTTAAGCCAAGAACAACTGGCTGAACTCGCAAATTTATCTGTTCATGGAATGAGTAATGTAGAAACAGGTAAAACTGATATAAAATATACTAATTTATTAAAAATCGCAAAGGTGTTTGATTTAAAAATAAGTGAGTTACTTGATTTTAATTTATAAATTGGTTTACGCCTCACAACTCACAATTTACTATTAAAGTCTTTCAAACCCTGGTGATGTTTGAGGTAGGTTTTGATATCCTTTATTTGCATAAACTGTTTTCTTTATGTATTTATTGGTATATCCGCCTTTTTCAAACAGTTGTTTAAGTGTATTTTCACGTTGTAACAGAGGATGCTGAACGTCATTTGATTCCGGATAGATTTCAAGCATTTCGCACCAAACGGCAGCTTCCATTGTCCAAGCATAAGTTTCTTCTGCAAGTGAATTATATTCATCCTGATGTAAGGCTTCGTGAGCCAAAAGTGCGGCTAATGCGGCAGGCGGCGCATCCGCGTGGCGTGGATTTATGAATATATAAAGGTTATTTTTCTTTTTCCAGCCTAGAGCATCAAAATTTGCGTAATCTTCTTTTATTGCGCCTAAATCTTTAAATTGAACTTTAACAGGTTTTTCGGTTAAGTTATAACCCATAATGGCACGTCTTGAAAAGTCTGCATTTGTATTTTTCATCATATCAAGTGCAACTAAAATAACTTCATCGTTGCTTATTTTTTTATATTCTTTTTTTAATTGTTCAAGATAAATGCTGTCATATTTTGGCGGATATGCTGCATGTGGTTGCTGAGTGGTAACATCTTCTTTTTTCCCAAAAGCAAAACTCGTTTGCGGAATGAAAAACAACACAAATATTGATAATACTAAAACCTTTTTCAAATTCATAAAATCCCCTGTTTTGTTGTATATATACCATTATAATCATATTTTAAAAAATTTCAAATTGTGAAAAATTTTTGTTTGTTGTATGATTAAGTGTATGGAGGACAAGAAATATGTTACAGGAAGGATTAATAATAACAATAGTCGGTATGAGTACCGTAC
>JAFWGJ010000123.1 GCA_017512405.1 bacterium
AACCCAAAATTATAAAATTATCATCTTTTTTTATTAAACTTAATAGTTTAAACATAAAGAAAAAAGATATTGAAAAAAATATTAAATTTAAATAACATCCTCTATGTATAATTTTTTCATAATCCAAACCATCAAATCCTGTACACCAAATACGCATAACATAATAATATAAAGTCGGATGTTGTCTTTCTATGTTTGATGAACGTATGGTTTTTAAATCCTTCACTATTGATTTAAAAGATGTATCAAACGCAAATAATGATTTTTTTATTTGTTCACCGGTATAAATCTTACCTTTTTCAAAATTATAATCGTACCAACCCCTTTTCGCAATTTTACCCTCAGGATTTAAATTAGCAGGTGTTGCAGCAATAATTGAAAATAAATCGTCGCAATGAAAATTATTTTTCATTTGAATTGCAATAAAACGCATGAAAAAAGTGATTAAAAATATTAATGTATATATAATAAATCTTTTATATTTGGGAAAATATTGTAAATAGTGGCTTTGCATAGCATTCAGTATATATTTTACCAAAAAATTTGTCAATAAAACATTATTAAGTATTTTACAACTTACTATTCGTATCTAGTATAAGCATAAGCATTAAAGTTCATTGAGCCATATATAAATTTCAAAACATTATTTCCGACATCTTCAATTTTTACAAAGTTTATCTCATCTTGATTAAAATCATCCTCTGTTTCTATTGCAGGTATTTTAGCCACAACATTGTAAGCTTGACATAAATTTAAATAAACTTTGCCATTAACTTTGGAACCAACAACTTTATAGTGTCCTACAGGAACAACAGTACCTGAAACATCTAGCGGTACAGTCAGATTTAACAATGGATACTGTTCATCAAATTTACTCAGAAAATCTGTTTCACTGCTTTCAGTATTCTTCATCAGCATTTGACCTGCTTTTTTTTCGGCTCTTATTTTTTTTGCATTTTTTCTTTTTTCTAATTCTTTAACAACTGCTTCATATTCTGAATTTTTAATAATTTTTTGACCATCCCACGCATTTTCCATATTTGATAAAGAGCCCCAATCTTTTCCGCCATCAAATTCATCGGCAAAAGCGGTCGATGTAAATATCATAAATATGGATAGTAGACAAGTTAATTTATTTCGCATATACTAATAATATAATAATTTTTCTTTAAAAGTAAACGGTTTTTTGGAAAAATTACATTAAGAATATGATTGGATATTAAAGGAAAATATATGTCAGCAAGTTTATTTGCCTTTTTTGTAACCGTAGCTACATTAATCAGTATATTATTATACCTCTTAATTGCAAGTGCAAACACAGGTACTAAGGGTAAAAAAAAGTTACAAATTTCTAAAAAAGATATATACGAACAAGCAGAATTACTTTTTAAACAGAAAAAATATAAAATTGTTCAAAAATTAGCTGAAAAATATCTTGAAACTAATCCTAGTCATTACAAATTAAGAGCTATTTTGGCAAAAACTTTATTTGCTGTTGATGAGATATATGATGCAATTAAAGAATGTATTCTGGTTTTAACTCAGGATGAAGAAAATAATGAAATAAGACTTTTACTTGCAAGAGCTTATAAAAAAATTAATCAATACGCAAAATCCATAAATGAATTTAAGAGAGTAATCGCTCAAGATGAATCTAATATGACAGCAATAAGAGAACTTAGTGATTTGTATATTGAAACAAATCAAAAAGCCTTGGCAATACAAACATTAGAACAACTTTCCGAATTAACTGAAAATAATCTTGAATTAGCTGAAATTAGAACTAAGTTGGCTGATTTAAATATCGATCTTGAAAATTATCCCGAAGCTTTTAATGAATTGAACAGTATTCTTGAAATATATCCGGAAAATACAAATATACGCAAAAAGCTTATTGAATTGTATATGAAAGTTAAAAATAATGAAAGAGCTATACAAGAATGTGAAGACTTATTAGAAGTAAATGATAATAACAGTTTAAGTTTATGGTTATTGGAAAATCTTATTAATCTTTATTATCTTGAACATAACATTGAAAAAACAATGGAATATGCTAAAAAACTTTTGGAACATCCGTTTTCCGATAAATTAAAAACAAAAATATATATGACAAAAATACTTATAGCAAGCGGAAATGAAGCAGAAGGTTTAAAACTATTAACTGAATTATCGGAAGAAAACAAAGAAAATATTGAAGTAAAAAGATTATTAATAGAAAATTATGAAAAAAATAATGATTTTGCATCTGCTGTGGAATTATACAAAGAAATTATAGATCTTGTAAGTCCGTTTGACGTAAAAGGTGTTCATACAGAAATGAGCAATTTATTCGTAAAATGGGCAAAATATTTATTTGAAAAACACGAAATGGATGAATGCTTTAAAGTATTTACACTTGCACGTCAATACGATGAAGAAAATCCTGAAACATACTATCAACTTGGTCAAGTTAATTCATTCATAAAAAATTACAATGATGCTATTATGCAATATAAAAAAGCTATCTCAATAAATGCTATGGTTGTTAAATATCATGTTGCAATTGCAGATGCTTACGGAAATTTAGGTAATGTTATTGAACAAAAAACGGCTTTATTAACCGCTTTGAATATTGATAAAAATAGTACAGAAGTTTTATACAGGTTGGCATTATTGTACGATTCTCAACATGACAGAACAAATGAAATAGAAACACTTGAAAGAATAATAGATATCGATCCTAACCATATTGATGCTAAATATCAATTGGCATTAATACAAGAAAGTCAAGGTAATAAAGAATCAGCGCTTAATTTCTATAAAGAAATAGCGCTGATAAATCCTGATTATAAAAATGTTCAAGAGAACATTCGTATGCTTTCTGATGATACTGAAGAAGAAGCTTCTATTGATTCTATTGAATCTATAGAGGATGAATTTCAGGAGCCTTAATATGTTCTAAAATTGCACCGCCGATAGATTCATTTGGGTCAAATGGAGCATCTTTTGGCGGAACCATTATATTTGTAACCAACATTTTAACTAATGGTCCGAATGCATCAGGAACTAAAATTCTTCTGTATACACCTGACAGCATTGACTGTACGTTTGGTGAACGATCTTCGTTAAATTTTGAAAATGTACCGTAATACATTTTATCCATACCTTTTGTACCTGCTGCAATCATTTGATTTGCGATAAATAAACCTTCTGTTTTATCTTCTTCTGTTTCTGCTTCATTTAACATTTTTGTCAATGCAGGAATAGCTTTTTCTTTTGCATTAACAAATAAATCAACTTTATTTTGATCAAATTGACAGTATGGTTTTTCTTTTGTTGCTAATACAGGTTTTTTGAATTCCACATCTTTTGGTAATTCAAAAGGTTTTTCTTCTTTAACAAATTCGTCTTTTGTCGGTTGATTTAAACCATTACCGATTTTTTCAACTTTTTCTGCTGTTGTTTTTGCAACAGGCACTGCTGGTGCTGTTTTTGCAGCTTCTGCGCCTTTGAAAACGATTTTTCTGATTGGGTTTGTGATTGCTTGTAATTTCATTTTTCCTTCTCCTTATATTTTAATTACTTATTACTTTTACTTTGTTTTACTGCATCTCTTATATATTCTATAACTGCGCCGCCTACTTCTTCATTTGGGTCAAAGCTTGCTTTTGGCGGATTTTTAAAATTATCGCACATCATTTTTACTAACGGACCGAACGCATCCGGATTTAATGTTTTTCTGTAAACTCCGGATAAAAATGTTTGTACATTTGGTGATTTTGAATCATTAAATCTTGAAAATGCCGGATAATAAAGATTTCCCATATCTTTAACACCGCTATCTATCATTCTGTCTGCAATATAAAGTCCTTCAACAATCTCATCTTCTGTTTTTGCATTTTGAAGCATTTTTGTTAACTTTGGAACTGCTCTTTTACCGTTTTTTACAAAAACATCAACTTTATCCTGATCAAAAATAGAATAAGGTCTTGTGCTGGTAGGCATTTGAGCTTTTTTATAACCCATATCGTCTATCAACATTAATTTTGCTATTGGACTTGTAATTTTATTTACTTGCATTATCTACCTTTTGATTTTTTTTGATCGTCTTCTATTAATTGTTTTTTGTGATTATCGTATGATTGAGTTGTTTTTGTTATTCTGTTATATAAATCATTTATAAATGTTTTAACTTCGAAAGTTCTTTTTGCTTCTTCAATTTCTTTTTCTTCGTCGGTTGTTTCGGTCGTTTCATCAACTTGGAATAACATTGTTATTTTCTTTTTGAAATTTGAAAGAGCTTCTGAAACTTTTTTATCAACAGAATTTTTAAATTCTCCGAACATTGCATTTAATTTATCCTGAATATCAAAGACTTTCTGTCTTATATTATCCATTGTTTTTAATATATTTGCCGGAATATTTTTCAAAGCATTCAAAACAGGATTAATAATTTTGTTCACAAGGAAATTCACTGATTTTCCAACCGCATTAGGAGTACTGTTTGCAACAATAGCAGCCAGTTGAGCCAATTTTTGTGAAACATTAACCATGGTTTTTTCAAATTGAGCTATTTGCAACATTCTGCTTTCCTGAGCCTGAGCGTTTAATTGTTTTTGCAGCTTGGCAGCTCTCATCATAGCACCGATTGCAGCACATTCATTCCAACTCATTTCACCGGGTTTAGCGGAAAAATCAGCTTTCTTTTGCGAAGCTCCGCCCATACCTCCCGAACAAATCGGGCATGCTCCGTTTGGTAGTCCGTGCGGACATTTACCTATATTATTAGTATTTACTGACTGTACTCCTTGGACAGACATTTACACGTATCCTATAAACTTCCTTTAAGATGCTATTCAACTTATCATTTGGGGTTGGGGATAATTATTTGTGATAATTAAGCCTTAACTTTGTATCCGAAGTTCGGCGATAAGTTACATGAAAGACCTTTCAATCTTTCCGGAGTGTTCCGACTTTTACGGCTGCGGCACAGTTGAAGATATTCACTTCATTTCCTCTATGAAATTATAGTATGACAAACCATATTTGCAGTCAATACATGTATTAAGAATTTTTAAAGTAAAAAATGTAACAAATTTTGAAATAGTAATTTATTGTTATAAGATTAAATTATGGAGAATTTATATTCTAAGGTACCGCCGACAAAATTAAGAAATCAGAATGAAAAGTTTGCTCCTGCAAGAACGTCAGCTTTTTGGTTATGGGTTGCAGACAGATTTTTCTTTGGAATGCTTGAAAACAGATTTTTTGCACTTCGTTATAAAGGTGCTGATGCAATATTTCACAGAGATACGTCTGTTCCGACAATTTTATTTGCACCTCATTCAAATTGGTGGGATGGTATTGTAGGCTACAACATTTGTACAAGAATTTTCCATAAACAAATTCGCATTATGGTGGAAGAGTTAAATCGTTTTCCGCTTTTAAGACGTGCCGGAGCGTTTTCGGTTAATAAAAAATCACCTCAAGCTTCAATGGCGGCATTAAAATATTCCGTTGAAACTATCGGAGATTTGAATAACTTTTTATACATATTTCCGCAGGGGATAATTAAACCGCCGAATTTCAGACCTTTAACATTCCAGACAGGTCTTGCATATATTGCACAAAAAGCAGTTGAAAAGTATGGCAAAGTAAATCTTGTGCCTGTTGCGGTTAATTATATGTTTTTGAGAGCGGACAGACCTGAGGTTCTGGTTGAATTTCACGAACCGTTGGTTCTTGAAGATTCTAAAATCGACAGAAAAGAGTACACTCATTATTTGGAAACGGTTTTAACGGATATTTGCGACAATCAATTTAAAGAACTTGCAGAAGGACATCTTGACGCATACGAAACACTTTTCCAACAACCTTTAAGATGGTACAGAAAAATAGAACAACGCCTTAAAAAGATAGAAATTAAAGGCTCCGGAGTATAAAAATTTAACTATTTACATCTGGGATTAGCTTCGCTAACAGTGTTACCGTTTTTGCATTTACCGGAAGTATTAGTAAACTGCAAATAATCAGCATTGTCATATCTTATAATCCACTCTGCTGCACAATATCCATCATTGTATAAATTAGAAACCAAACCTGCAAAATCCACATTTTGACATGTCGGAGTAAAGCCTAACTCTTGTTTATCACCATACCAAACAAAATTAAAAATATCTTTTCCAAGTGTGTTACTTCCTTTTGTTGGACCATCAATATCAACCGTAATTGTACCTTTATCGGTTCCGTCTGTTGTAAAATTCATGGAAGTTCCATCAGAAGTAACTATTTTATATGCTGAAGTATCACTATCATATGAAGATGATGATACTGATCCTCTTATATTTAAGACATTACTACCAGTAAAACAACCTTTATTTTGCTCCTGCTTACAATTTTTTGATATTTTCATAAACTCTGTAACACGTTCACCCATACGATTATTTTTAATATCATTATTATTACCGTCATTGACAAACCAATCAGTAAAAGTTCCATATACTGCCTCTGCTCTGCCAAATGCATCTGATATGTTTTGATATATTTTTTGTACCTTTGCAGCTTTTTCTTTTTCACCTGTTGAACTGTTTAAATTCGGTAAAGTTAAAGCCGATACGATACCGATTACACCTATAACAATTAATGTTTCAGCCAATGTGAATGCTATAGAATGCTTTACTGCCAAACAAAGTTTATTCTTCATAAATACCTCCAATTATTTTGTTAATATACTGTTATTATAGAAAATTAATTGTACTTTTACAAGCCTTCGTGAACTAATTATGAATTTATATTTTTATGCTAAAATTTCATTTATAAAGGAGATAAAATGCTAGACAATTTAGAAAAAATAACTGATTTTAAATTTGGTGAAAACAATCATCAATCGGCAAGTATTTATAAAAATGAAAGTTCAATAGACTGGGAATGTTTAAACGGCGGTGAACTTTCATACAGAAATTACCTTGATATGACAACTCTTGTTAATATTTTGGGTGAATTTTATGATGTTTATGCAACAGCTATAACAAAAGCAGGATTAATTTGCGGAGTTTCACTAGGTAAAACATTAGTCGACTCTTATGCGAAAACAGTAGACTGCAACCCTGTCGGTGCAATAAATTCCTGTGTCGGTTTTTCAAAAATTGTTGATGAAAGAACAGCTAAAAAAATTGCACAAAGTCAATTTGAACTTGTTTTAGCAATTGGCTATGATAAAGAAGCATTAGAAATATTAAAGAAAAACGAAGCACTAAAAATAATCAAAATAAATACACCTCTTGAAGAAATTAAAATTTCAGTTGCACAGGAATTAAAAATTACCCCGTTTGGTGTACTTGAACAAGATGCGGACAGGGCAGATTTCAAAAAAGATTCATTTAAAGTTCAAACAAAAAAGAAACCCGAACAAGAACAACTTGAAGATGCCATTTTTGCTTTTAAAGTTGCAAAATACGCAAAATCAAACGCTGTTGTAATTGCAAAAGATTTTAAAACAATAGCCATAGGACAAGGTGAAACATCATTTGCGGAAGCTTGCCAAGGAGCATTGGATTACGCATGCGACAGCACAAAAGATGCTGTTATTGCAACAGATAGCGCAATAAATTCAATAGATGTTGTTCATGTTGCGGCAAAAGGCAGAATTTGTTTAGTTATTTCCGGTGGAACTGTTAACGACAAAAAAATATTTGAACAATGCGACAAATATGAAATGGCAATGGTTACAACAGGTATTGAACATTTCAAAAGCTAAATTTCTTTTCTTTCAAACAAATTCTTTTTGTAAACATCATCTTTGTTTGCCAAAATTCCGCATTTTGTACAAGCAAGAGTTTCACCTGTACTGTCAATTGGCATAAAAACATGTTCGCAAACTTCGTAATCCTCTATAAAATCAGGAGAATCGTCAGTTGCATCATACTGTTTGATACATTTTTCTTCTTCAAGAATTTTCGGTTCTCTGTACGTTTTGTACCAAAAGTTTTTTATAAATTCAAAAATAAACATACTGTTAATTATAAATTAAAACCTAACGGCAACAATTCATCAATAGTGTGAACTTCTATTTCACCATTATCACCTTCAAGTATAATATCAACACCTTTGTCAGATTTAAAATCGTTTATAACTTGTCTGCAAACACCGCAAGGAGCACATCTTTTCATCTTAGGACCGTAAATTGCAACAGCCAAAATTTTTCTCTCTCCGTTAACAATTGCATTTACAATTGCACTTCTTTCAGCACAAATTGTTGCACCATAAGAAGAATTTTCAACATTTGTTCCAATGTAAGTTTTTCCGCTTTCCATAAGAACACATGCTCCAACAGGGAAATGTGAATAAGGTGAATAAGAGTTTTCACTAGCTTTTTTTGCCTTTTCCAGTAATTCATTGTAATCCATTTGTTAACTCCTTTTTAATAATTAGCACTATGTAAAAGAATATGATATAATCTTATCATGAAAAAATTTTTGGGGATTATTTTAATTGTTTTATTTTTGAGCATAAATGAATGTTATGCCGCAAAATACAATTTTCTTGTGCTTCCGACAGATTTATTTGTAAAAGATACTCAATACTTAATATTTCCTAAATCTGCAAATCTGATAAGTACGGATATTATAAATTATTACAACCAACAGTCGAATATGTCTGCAATACAGATAAATCAAATTAAAAGTTATTTTGAAAAACCTGAAAATTTCAGATATAAAAAAGATTTACAAAAATTTTTATTAGATTATAAAGATAACTACTCAATAGATTTTAATATGGTGCAAAGACTTGCATCAACTTTTAAAGCTAAGCAAGTTTTATTAGTACACTGCAATATGGATGCGCAAAACTATGTTACAAGACGTACAGTTTGGGATGCGTTAAATATTCCAGGTGCAACCGTTATTGACCCTGCTTACAGACTTACAACACAAATAACTTTAATTGACCCGAATAATCAATCTGTTTTATGGCGAAATAATTACCAAAAATTAATTAGTTCACGAGAAAACAGAATTATGGCAACAACTTATAATGATGCAAGCGAACAATTAGAAAAAGTAAATAAATACTCAACAAAATTCTTAGCTCCGCAGGTAGTTCAAGAAACTCAGCTTGCTTTATCAAAAATTTCACCATATCAAAATTTAAATCTCTTACATCCTGAAGTTGTTAAGCCTGATTATGTTTCAATTGATAAACTAAAAATTGATACAAAAAGAACTGCTGTAAGGTCAAGAAGAGCTCTTGCCCGTTGGGGACGTTCAAGAAAAGCTGATGTAAAAACATATATTAAAAACAAAAAAGAATATAACGCATTATCTACTGATAAAAAAATGGATATAATACAAGATAAATTTGATAAAAAGCTTTATAAACAAGAACAAAAGCAACAAATAAAATTTGAAAAAGCAAAACAAAGACAAGAACTTAAAGCTGCAAAAGAAAAAATTAAACTTGAAAATAAATACGAACTTCAAAAACAAAAAGTTGAATTACAAAAAGAAATTATGAACACAGTCTAGAATTACGGGGAAAATACGCAACAGATATTGAACCAGTAGCAAAATTCAAACCTCAAAAAACTAAAAAATCAATGTTTAAATTCTTTAAGAAAAAGAAAAATAAAAATACAAATATTAATATCGAACAACAACAAAATGAACAAGATATTAATAATACTCAAATAGAAATCACTCCTGAACCAACAATAAAACAGGATTTGAATTCTATTCCTTATATCAGAACAAAACCGGCTCTGAGAGAAACAGATTACACAATAAACGACTTATAAGGAGAAATTATGCTTAAAGGCCCATTTTTAGACAGAACTTGGATGGGACAAAATCCTGATTATAATTCATCAGAAATTGTAATGCTTGGAATGCCTTTTGACGGAACTGTTTCATATCGTTCGGGTTCACGTTTTGCACCTGAAATGTTACGTCTTGCAAGCTGGGGATTAGAAGAATATTCTCCTGAATTTGACAAAGACCTTAATGACGTTAATTTCAATGACTGCGGAGATTTGGAATTTCCGTTGGGCAATACTCAAAAATCACTTGATATGATTGAAGAAAACGTAAAACAAATTTACGCTGACGGTAAGCGTGTTTTCGGCATCGGCGGAGAACACTTGGTTACATTACCTGAATTTAAAGGTGTTTACAGTAAACATAAAGACATTGCAGTAATTCATTTTGATGCACATACAGATTTAAGAAAAGAATATTTAGGCGAAGAAATGTCGCATTCTGCCGTTATGTATCATATCGGCAAGATTATCGGCTTTGAAAATATTAAACAAATCGGTATACGCTCAGGCATGAAAGAAGAATGGGATTTAATGAAACAATACAATACACTTTGTCATTCTTATTCAGATTTGGATTGCATTAAAAACAAAAAAGTATTTGTAACAGTTGATTTGGATGTTTTAGATACAAGCATCATGCCGGGAACAGGAACACCAGAAGCAGGCGGATTAACTTTTAAAGAACTTATCGGCTGGTTTAAATATTTGAAAGATTTTGAAATTGTCGGAGCGGACGTTGTAGAACTTGCCCCTGATTATGATACATCAGGAGTTTCAACGGCAGTTGCAACAAAAGTTATTCGTGAATTATTAATGATTATGTAATTTTGCGTAAATTTCTTCTATTGCAATTTTAATATGTGCATAATTCAAACCACCCTGCATATAAACCGCATAAGGCGGTCTTATAGGGCCGTCTGCAGAAAGTTCTATTGTAGAACCCTCAATAAAAGTTCCGCCTGCCATAATGACATCATCTACATACCCCGGAATTAATTCGGGAACAGGAGTTACATAACCGTTTATTGGCGATAACGATTGAACTGTTTTACAAAATTCAATTAAAGGTTCTTTTGCATTAAAAGTAATAATTTGGATAATATCTGTTCTTTTGTCGTCATATTTTGGTGAAGAAATAAATCCCATATCTTCAAAAACTTTTGCAGCAAGTGTCATACCTTTTAAAACATCGGCAACAATTGACGGAGCCATAAAAAATCCTTGAAAAATTAATCTGTGTTGATTAAGCATAGCACCTGATTCTGAGCCGACTCCCGGAGCAGTAAGCCTTATTGCAGAAGCTTCAACAAGTTCTTCTTTACCCGCAATATACCCTCCGCATTCAACAAGTCCGCCACCCGGATTTTTGATTAAAGAACCGCCGATTAAATCAGCACCGACTTCTATCGGCTCTTTTGTATCTGTAAATTCTCCGTAACAGTTATCTACAAAACAAATACAGTTTGGATTTTTAGCTTTTACAACTTTGCAAATACGTTCAATAACATCAATAGTAAGTGATTTTCTTGTATCATAACCTCTTGAACGCTGAATTAGAACCATTGTAACAGTATCATCAATTTTTTGTTCTAACGCTTCAAAATCAATATCATCGCCGTTTAAAAGCGGTACTTCGTCATATAAAATTCCGTTTCCGATAAGTGAATTTCGTTTTGAAAGTTCATCCCCTGTAAGCCCTATAACCTCTCTCATAGTGTCATAAGGAGTTCCTGCAACAGAAATTAATTTATCACCGTGATGTAAATTACCAAATAAAGCACAGGCAAGTGTGTGAGTACCTGTTGCAAAATGAGTTCTTACAATAGCCTTTTCTGCACAAAAAACTTGCGCATAAACCTTGTCTAAAACTTCTCTACCTAAATCGTCATGCCCGTAACCTGAAACTGTGTAAAAATGTTCAGGGGCAACTTTGTTATCAACAAATGCTTTTAAAACTTTTCGCTGATTAAAATCTCTGATTCTTTCGATTTCTTTAAATTGTTTCTCAACGGCTTTTTCAGCCTCAAAAATTTTTTCTCTTGCTTCCATAATTAAATTTTAGCACGAAGATTTGATAATTGGCGGATTAAAAGTTTTTAAGTAAGTTTTAAATTATAGTTATGATGAAAAAATTTATTTTAATTTGTTTAACTATTTTGTGTGTAAACGTAGTGTTTGCAGAAAGTTACAGAGTTCAGTCGCCTGATAATCCCGATATTGAAGTCAAAAATGAACAAACACTTTTTATACTTGATTTTTCAAACAGTATGAACGAATTTCTAAATTCGAGAAAAAAAGTTGATATAATGCTTGATACGATGAGGGAAATCTTACCTAAAATAAACCCTCAAAATCCTGTCGGAATGAGAGCATACGGTTATAGAATAGGCGTAACCCCTTATGACAGCTGTAAGGCATCAAAATTAATGATACCAATTATGAAAGGCGGTAATCATTTGGTTGCGGAACGGATAGAAAAAACACGAGCTATCGGGATGACACCAATTACACATTCGTTAAAACTGGCATTAAATAAAGATTTCAAAGATTTTAACGGACAAAAACATATAATTTTATTAACAGACGGCGGGGAAAACTGCGACGAAAGTCCTTGTACGTTTATGACAAAAAATTTAAGATTTTATCCTGATGTAAAAATAGATGTAATAGCTTATGACATAAGAAATTCAGACGATATTTCTCAGCTTGAATGTGTAGCATTAGTAACAAGAGGTCAGTTTTATACGGCAAACACCGCTGCTGAACTTGCAAACAGCCTAAACAATTCTCTCAACATAGAAAAAGAAGTTGAAGGAAAAGTTATTTTCCATTAACAAATATTTAGGCATTTTTGCTTCAATAATTTTTTGGCATTCCCATAAAAGACTAGATGATGTACCAGACCCTTTTGTAAGACCCTCCATACTACCACTAAGTGATACACTTGTACAAGGGAAACTGTATGTCAATAAATCACA
>JAFWGJ010000124.1 GCA_017512405.1 bacterium
TATCACTGTCAATCAGAGCTTCTACTTCTTTTATTTGTGCCTCTGTATCAAGTAGCATTGAATGAAGTTCAACATCTTTTTCTTCAATCTTATCTAATTTTTGGGTATATTTATCAATGTTTGGAGCTTCCGTTTTTATAAATTCACGGGTTTCAGTCATTCTTGTTTCACTATTTTCTGCATCAGAAATAAATCGCTTATAGTCGGCTTTTGCTTCACTAATTGCTGTAATAGTTTCAGAATAATCAGAACGAACTTTAATTAATTTATTTTCAATGTCTTCTTTTTCTTGTTGTGCTTCTTTTAAAGCGTTATTGAGTTCTTCTTCTTTTAATTTTAATTTTTCCAGCTCATTGTCATCAGTCTGACTGAATTTAGGTCCTGTTCTGCGTGCTTTACCACCTGTAATTGAACCTGCTTTTTCGTATATCTCACCGCTTAGTGTTACCATACGGTATTTACCGATTAATTTTCTTGCTACGCTTTCAGTTTCTACAACGAGTGTATCTCCTACCGCATAATAAAACGCATTTAGGTAGATATCATCAAAATCTATCAAATTTATTGCAAAATCTATAACGCCGTTTTCTTTCGGGAGGACTAGGTTATCCGGTGCTTTTTTTATTTTGTTTAAAGGTACAAATGTTGCTCTGCCGGCGCCGCTTGATTTTAAAACTTCGATGGCACTTGATGCAACATATTCATTTTCTACAACTATGTGCTCCATTCTGCCGCCGATTGCAGTTTCCAGTGCAAGTGCATATTCTTTATCAACTTTTCCCAGTTTAACAATTGGTGCATGTACTCCTTTTAATTTTGCACTCATTACGTAGTCAACAGCATAATTAGAATTTGCTTGATGCACTTCTTTTTGGGCTTGAAGTTTTGAGATGCTTTTGTAAACTGTATTTAATTGAAAATTTATATCATCAATATTATTTTTATTAGTTTGGGTATCGTTCATTAATTTTGTCTGAACGGTTTTTAAATCTTCAATTTCTTTTGCAAGATTTTGAATTTCAAGTTCTCGTTTGTCTTTTTCATTCTCAAATTCCGCTTTGAATTTTTCAAGCGTTTCAAGAGTTTGCTTTGCTTGTGTGATTTTTTCTTTTAGATTTTTTAAATCATTTTCAAGAGGTAATTTCTCTTGAAGAAGTTTACTTTCTTGGTCTTTTAATTCATCTTTTTTATTTCTTAGAGCATTAATTTTTTCAATATAGTGGTCAGCTGTTTGATTAAGACCTGACATTTCATCAAGAACATCTTTTAATTCTTGATTTTTTTCTTCAATATCTTTTTCGATTATTTTTATTTCATCTTGTTTTAAAGAAATTTTTAATTTTGTATCTTCAATTTTTTTCTTTTGATTTTCAATACCGTTTTTTGCATTTTCGATAGATTTTAGCCCATCAGTTATTTGTTTATCCGCATATATTATGGCATTATTTTTTCTGTCAATAGCTCCTTTTAATTCTTCTGCGTGTTTTTTTAGTTCAAGCTGCTTATCTTCGCCTTTTTCTTTTGCTTCTTTTGCTACTTCTTCATATTTTTCTTTTATTAATTTTAATTTTTCGGTTGTATCTGTTAAATCAAGTTCAGCTTCTTTTTTCTTTTTGCCGAATTCTAAAATATTTTCGTGAGCTTTTTCAATATTGCGTTTTATGTCGAAGTAGCGAACAGCATTAATCTGGCTTTCATAATTATTTTTTTCATCTCTGTATTTTTGGTATTTTAATGCTACTTCCTTCTCTTCTTCAAGTTGTTGCAACCTTCCTTCTACTTCTGTAAGGATGAAGTTAGTTTTTTCGACACGACTCTCAACCGTATCAAGTTCTTTATTTGCTTGATCTATACGTCTGTCAAAATCTGCTACCCCAGCTATTTCATCAACTATTTGCCTTCTTTCTGTTGCCGTGCAATTTGTTATACTCATAACATCCAATTGCATTATAACGTTGTAGCTGTTAGGGGTAATGTTGTATTTTTCAAGCAATGAGTGAATATCCGTTAATGTGGATACGCTGTCATTAAGGTAGTATGTACTTAGATAAGTACCGTTTGAAGCTTTTTTTATGCGTCTTGCAACACTAAAATCAGGCTCTTGTTCAAGACCTGAGAATGTAACTTTTACGGTAGCTTCGTTCTTGTTTGTATAGGTAGAAATTAAGTGAGCTACTTTTTCAGCACGCAGACTACGTGTTGTTGCCAGCCCTAATGCAAAAAGAATACTGTCAATTATATTACTTTTGCCCGAACCGTTTGGACCTGATACTGTCGTAAAACCATCTAACAGTGGTATATCAACTTTCCGCGCAAAAGACTTAAAATTATCAATTTCAAGCTGCTTTATGTACATATTCCTACCCAAGTATACTTTTTACAATTAGACTATATTTTTTGCGGCATGTCAAATCGTTAAGATTTTTTCATTAATTTTGAAAGTACTTCATCAAATTTTATTATTGGTTCTAATCGGTAGCCGCATCCGTCTGAAAGAGAACCGCCCATCATAAAAAGCTCTTCTTGCGGGTATCTACGGCAGATTCCTGGTCTGTTTTTATGGATTCTACATTTTTTTGTTATACTATCTTGCATTTTGCAAGAAAAAATTAAACCTGTTTCATCTTTGCCTACTACTTTTAGGTATGTGTAGAAACGGTGTAAATACTGTAATTTTTTGAAAAGTTTTTCATCTTTAATGACATTTTTTCCGTGTTTTACGTATATATGCTGACAGCATTCACCGCAGCATTTGCAGTGACCTATGCGATAATAATGACGTCTTAATATTTTTGTATAGATAAATTTGCGTATTATATTAGTATAATGATATATTTTTACTATGATACCTGCATACATAAGCTTAATCTGCCTTTTGCCTCAATGTATTCACGGGTATCTTTATTAGCTAAGACCATGACTCTTGCAAAATATTGTTTTGCATTTTGAATGTCTTTTTCTTGATCCATTAATTGTTTTCCCTTTTGCAGGCAACTTTCTATTATACATTTATCAGGTGCAAGATATTTTTCTATTTTCTGGGTTAAATCCATATAGTTATGTTGTTCTTCCGGAGCCAATATCATGTAATTTCTGTATTCATTTAAGGCTTCAATATATCTGCATTCCGAAAATGCTTTGTTTGCCTTATCCAAATGATTAGATACTAAATATGGATTAGCATTCAAAATAGGCTTAATTTTGTGACATCTGGTTGTTACTTTTTCAAGCTCTTCCGGCTGACCTACAAGATATTTGCTGTATCTTGCATAATAACAATATGCGTAGTCAAACTCTTGAAGCAAATCATAAGATATCGCAAGATTGTTAATTATTTTTGGATAATTAGGGTCTAAGTAAAATGCATTTGTCCAATGTTTTACTGATTCGGCATAGTTTTTATCAGCATAATATATACTGCCTAAATTAAGATGTATTTTGGAATAAATCGGACAGTATGATAATGCGCGGACATAGCATTTTAGTGCAGATTTGTTATCGCCGCAATTTTGATATTGCACGCCCAGTTTTAAATAATCATTACCCAATTTCTTGTTTTTATCCATTTTTGTCTTGACGGATATGTATTTACTGCTTGTTTTATCTTGCGCAAACTTTAAATATCGCTCATAATATATGAACGCTTCGGTTGAGTAACCTTTTAAGGTGTATGCTACTGCTAAATTTAGGTTAGATGTAGGTTCCTCAGGCATAGATAACAATGATGCCATCCAATAGCTTATTGCTTTTTCAACCTCTTTCTTTTTATAGTGATAATTGCCCAAATTTATAAATGCGGTAGAATTCATTGGGTCTACATCAATTGCTTTCTTCCAGTATTCCGTAGCAGTTGTTACTTTATCCATTTTTTCAAAGCAATTACCAATTTTTACGTATAAATCGGAATCCATTGAGTATATGAGTAAATCTGAGTAGATTTTTATTGCTTGCTCATATTTACCTTGCTCATAAAACTTCTTAGCAGTAGCCAGCAAATCTTCTTGTGTCTTTGCATTAGTGTTTATTATATGTGATTTATCATCAATTTCAGACATACACACCACAACATTAAATCATGTACTATAATATTATATTATCATAGCATATTAAATTCAATATCGTTAAGAAATTCTTCATTGGAAGCTAAATAATCTGCAAGATCCTCAGTATCCATTGCCATATCAAATACAAAAGGATCCGTTACTCCTTGTTTAAATAAATTTTCAACTTCTGCTATATATGATTTATCATCCATGCCTGAAAGTGCAATTTCATTAAATTGCTTTATATCTTGATCCCTTTGATATAAATAGTATGCATCATTTGATATTGCGCTAATATCATTAAAGTTATATTTAGCATCTTTTACATAAGGATTTGTATTTCCTATAGGATTTGTAACAACGTTTCCTACACCATTTTGACCGTTAAGTCTGGCATTTATTAATTCGTTGTTATCGTTATTATTAATCCCGTTTATCATATTACTATTTCTCCCATTACATCAATATTATCCATGATTTTTACATGTTTGTTATCAACTGATTAATGTATGTTTATGCTTATATTTTTTACATTAAAATTATCGTATATTTTTTGAAAATTGTTGTCGTGTACATGAATGATATTCACATATAGTAATATCTTATTGATTATCTTATTGTTTTTTTATACATTTATATGTAAGAAAGAAGGTTTTTATGTTAGATATTAAAATGATTAGGGAAAATCCAGATAAGGTTAATGAATTATTAAAAAGACGTAATCCTGAATTATCAATAGATGCAATATTATCTGTTGATGAAGAAAGACGCCAAATACAGACCAAAGCCGATGAATTGAGAGCAAAAAGAAAAAATGAATCTCAAAAAATTGGTATGATGAAGAAAAGTGGCGAAAATACAGACACTATTCAAGAAGAAGTTCGTGTTTTAGGCGATGAAATAAAGGCACTTGAAGAAAAACAAGTTGAATTAGATGAAAAACAACGAGATTTGTTACTTAGAACTCCAAATATTCCTGATGAAACAACACCAATCGGAGCTTCTGATGCTGATAATGTTGAAGTTTCAAAATGGGGTGAGCCGACTAAATTTAATTTTGAATTTAAAGCTCACTGGGATTTATGTGAAGAAAAAAATATTGTTGATTTTGAAAGAGGTGTTAAACTATCCCAGTCAAGATTTACTTTGTATAGAGGCAAGGGTGCAAGATTAGAGCGTGCCGTTATTAATTTCTTCTTAAACGAACATACCGAAAAACAGGGTTACGAAGAAATTTTACCTCCATTCATGGCAAATGCAGCTACTATGACCGGTACAGGTCAATTACCTAAATTTAAAGATGACATGTATAAATGTGTTGATGAAGATTTGTACTTAATCCCAACGGCAGAAGTTCCGGTTACTAACATATATGCAAATGAAATACTTTCAGAAGATGATTTACCGAAATATATGACTGCATACACACCTTGTTTTAGACGTGAAGCAGGCTCTGCGGGTAAAGATACAAGAGGCTTAATCAGAGTTCACCAATTTAATAAAGTAGAACTTGTTAAGTTATGTACACCTGAAACAAGTCCTGAAGAACACGAAAAATTAACAGAAGATGCAGAAGACTTGTTGAAGAAATTAAATCTTCCTTTCAGAAGGGTTGCTCTTTCAACAGGTGATATAGGTTTTTCTGCTAATAAATGCTGGGATTTAGAGGTTTGGATGCCTTCTTATAATTCATATAAAGAAATTTCAAGCTGTTCTAATTTTGGTGATTACCAAGCACGACGTGCAAATATTCGTTATAAAGATAAAGCAACAGGTAAAACAAGATTTGTTCATACTATTAACGGTTCAGGTCTTGCTGTTGGCAGAACTGTTGCAGCTATTATTGAAAACTTCCAGCAAGAGGATGGAACTATTATTATTCCGGAAGTTTTAAGACAATACACAGGATTTGATAAAATATAATAGTAATGGGTACAATAATCAGAAAAGAAAACGAAGAATTGTTTTTTCCAAACGGATTTTGGTGTGCTTATGCTTATATTGTCTCAATTCTTTTCTTGATTATATGTTTATATTTTCTTTATATTTTTATTGATGAACTTATAAACGCTAATTATGGCAGTGATTATTTTATTAAGTTTGCTTTGGTGCTATTTTTTGGCTTTTTTACACCCATACTAGATGTGTTTAAGTCAAAAAGAATTTATGTTAATTTCTTTGAAAAATATTTTAGAATTAGAAATAAAATAATTCCTTTTGATGATATTGTCTATATAAAGTATAATTACGGCTATTTGAAGCCTTTTAAGTATTCAATATATTCTACGGTATTTTATTTCGTTTTAAGAAACGGAGAAAAAGTTAGATTTTTAACTTTTTTTAGAGGTTCTGATAATGTTTTAAAACGAGAATTAAAAGATCTTGAATTTAGCGTGCAAAAATGTGGATTTAGAGATTTGTAACTATTATGTTAATTTCTGACTTATAATACTAAATCTGTTATTATCTTATTGTTAACAGAGGGGGATTATGTCATACGGATTTCCATTTGAATTAGATGATTTTCAAAAAGAAGCATGTGAAATTATTAATAATGGCGAAAGTGTTGTTGTTTGTGCTCCAACCGGTGCTGGAAAAACTGTTATTGCACAGCATGCTATACATAGAGCGTTAGAGGATGATGTAAGGATTTTTTACACTACTCCTTTAAAAGCTCTTTCTAATCAAAAATATAACGATTTCGGTAATAAATATGGGTATGAAAAAGTAGGGTTGCTAACGGGTGATACTTCCATTAACAGAAATGCACAAATTGTTGTTATGACTACTGAAGTATTCAGAAACATGCTTTATGGAACAAATTTGGGCTCTGTTGCGGATAATCTAAAAGATGTCAGGTATGTTGTACTTGATGAGGTTCATTATATGAACGATGAGGATAGGGGCACTGTTTGGGAAGAAAGTATAATTTATTGTCCTACAAATGTTCAAATAATTGCCCTTTCTGCAACAGTTGCAAATTGCGACCAATTAACAGACTGGATAAATTCTGTTCATCCGACTTGTAAGCTTGTTAATACCGATTTTAGACCTGTCCCGTTGAGATTTTATTACTATGATTCTTCTCAACCATACAAGCTTCTTCCGCTTTTGACTCCGTCAGGTGCTTTAAATAATAAGATTAAACCTGAACCAAAGCAATGGGGAAGAAACAAAAATAAAAAGGCGCAAAGTCCGGTCAGAAATGTAGTAAGAAATCTCGCTGAACAAGACATGCTTCCTGCAATTTATTTTACATTTTCACGTAAAAAATGCGATGAACAAATGGAAAAATGTGCTAACTTATGTTTGGTAACAAAAGAGGAGCAGGCAAGAATCCAGCAAATAGTAGACGAGTATATTGCTGAAAATTACTATTTGGCAAAAAATAAGCATTTAGAATATTTGTTATGCGGTGTTGCCTCACATCATGCTGGCTTGCTTCCGGGGTGGAAAGTACTTGTTGAAAAATTGTTTCAAGAAGGTTTAATTAAAGTAGTATTTGCAACTGAAACACTTGCAGCCGGAATTAACATGCCTGCTCGGTCAACTGTAATAAGTGCAATTTCAAAACGTACTGATAGCGGTCATAGAATGCTTACTGCAAGTGAATTTTTGCAAATGTCAGGGCGTGCAGGCCGCAGAGGCATGGACGAAATCGGTTATGTAACAATAGTCGGAACTCCTCATCAAACTCCTCAGGATGTTGCGGAACTTGTTTTATCAGGAGCTAATGCCCTTGAAAGTAGATTTTCACCAAGATATTCAATGGTTTTGAATTTATTACAAAGATTTAGTCTTGATGAGGCTAAACAACTTATTTTAAAAAGTTTCGGATATTTTTCTTCAAATACCAGACTTGCTCCA
>JAFWGJ010000125.1 GCA_017512405.1 bacterium
CAACCAATACAAAAAGTTCTAGTTCAAGGTGACGGTAAATTGGGACTTACAACGGCATTAGCTTTAAATGCTTACAATTATGATGTAATTCTTGCAGGTCGTCATCAAAATAAACTTGATATTGCAAAAAAACAAGGTGTTAAAACAATACTATCCCAAGATTTGAAAAAAGAACCTGTTTATGATGTTGTTGTTGAAGCAACAGGTTCTATAACAGGATTTGAAGATGCAATGACTCTTACAAAACCAAGAGGCGTTTTAGTTTTAAAAAGCACGGTTGCAGGAAGTAAAGAAATTAATCTTGCACCCATTGTTATCAACGAAATAACTGTTTTAGGTTCGCGCTGCGGACAATTCAAACCTGCTTTAAGATTACTTGAAAACAACAGAATTGATTTTAAACCGCTTATTTCCGGAATTTATAATGTTGATGATGCTATTAAAGCCTTTGAACGTAATAAAGAAAAAGATTCTTTGAAAGTTTTAATAAAATTTGATTAATAATAATATTTGAAATAAAATAAACTCATGCGGAAGATAATTAGATTTTTTAAAAGATTAAAAACCTTAGATAAATATATCTTAATTCAAATAATAGAAATGTTTTTGTTAGGTGTATTTATCTTTACTGCCATAATTTTCGCATCGGATACTTTTATAACCTTAATCAAACAAATTTCAAAATATGGTATTCCGTTTAAAGTTGCATTAATTATGATAATTTTAAACCTGCCGTCGGTGTTTGTAATGACAATACCTATGGGTGTCTTACTTTCCACAGTAATGACTTTAAATAAATTAAGTCTTGCGTCGGAAATAACCGTAATGCGATCTTGCGGTATAGGTTTAAACCGTATTGCCAAACCAATATTTATCTTTGCAATAATAATGTCAATGACCAGTTTCTTTATTAACGAAACAATAGTACCTGTTGCGGCAAAACGCTCAAAAGATCTTGCATTATGGGCATTTGGTCAAAAAAATATTCCAAACGGTAAACAAAATTTTATGTTTAAAGAAACAGGTGAAAGAGGCTTAAAAAGATTATTTTACGTAGGACACTGTGAAGATAGTGTTCTTTATAATATTTCTGTTCTTGATATTTCAAAGCCTGATACAATACAAGTTTTGCAGGCAAGATACGGTTCAACCTCTCCTGAAGGATGGGAATTTGAAAAAGGTGCTGTTTATACAGTTTCTGACAAGGGTAAAATACTTAATACCACTTTCTTTGAACATTCTGTTGCACAATTTGGTATGGATTTATCAAATGAATTAGAAAAAAATGTGGCAAAGGAACATAATTTCTTGCAACTGCTAAGATATTTATCTTCACATTCTACGCTTGAAAAAGAAAAATACGATTCTTTGAAAATAGAATTATATGATAAAATTGCACTTCCTATAACAACAATAGTATTTGTTTTAATAGGTGTTCCGCTTGCTATTACGCCTCCGAGAGTAAGATATAACAGAGGATTTTTATTTAGTATTTTGATAATTTTCTTCTATTATTTAATAAGAGCATTATCCATATCATTTGGTGAAACAGGCACAATACCTCCATTTATAGCAGCATGGCTTCCGAATATTATAATCGCAACATTAGGAATATATTTATACAAACGAAAAGTTTATACTATCACATAACAATAAATGGGGTTCCGTATATGCAGAACCCCATTTATTTATGGTAAATAAATTATCTGTCACGCAATTTTGCAAGTAAGTTAAGTATTTCGATATATAACCATACAAAAGTTACCATTAAACCGAATGCGCCGTACCATTCAAAAGATTTATCCGCCATTTGGTTTGCTCCGTCTTCAATAACTTGAAAATCTAGAATAAAGTTTAATGATGCAATTATACAAACAAAAAGACTAAATCCAATACCAACAAGTCCTGAACTAAATAAACCCGGTATACTCATGTGAAATATTGAACCAATAATTTGCACAAGATAAATACCTAAAATTGAAAGCATTGAAATCATCATAACACTTCTGAATTTTTCAGTGCATTTTATAATTTGAGCCTTATACAGAGCAAGCATAACAAAGAAAGACATAAATGTTGAACCAACAGCTTGAATAACAATGCCCGGATACTGAGCTTCAAACATAACTGAAAGTCCGCCAAGAATTAAACCTTCCGATAATGCATAAATCGGAGCCATAATTTTAATAGTTTTTCTTGCAAACATAATCATTATAAATGCAATTATTGAAACAACAAAACCGCCCATCATAAGTGCAGCAGCTTTATCTGTATAACCTTGCAAATACAATGAAAATTCATAAAAACTTGTAAGCAATAAACACGCAAATAAAATAAAAGTTTTGTTAATAGCACCGCTGATAGTCATTGGTTCGCCACTTAATATGCGTTCATTACCTTCCATAGCGCGCCTTGAAAATACGGGATTTGACATAAAATTTCTCCTTCTAAAATACCAATTTAATTTTAACATAATTTTCATTAAGATAAAAATAAATTAATGTTTTTTTAATGTAAAATAATTGTATGTTTAAAGAGTTTTTAAAATTTGTTCAATATTACGGAAAAACTAAAAAAATTAAAATTGCTTTATTTATATTAATTTCAATAATTGCCGGCGGATTAGAATTTGTCGGCATAGG
>JAFWGJ010000126.1 GCA_017512405.1 bacterium
TGCTTGGAACACTTTTTACTTTTGATAAATTAAGTAAAGACAGTGAATTAACTATTTTAAGAGCAATCGGATTATCTTTTGGAAGAATTATAGCTCCGATTGTATGTTTAAGTCTTGTATTTACAGCCTTATGTTTTATAACTTACGATAAGCTAATACCGATGGCAGAAACAAAATTACATAAGATAGAAGGTTTTGAATATCCTAATATTCAATATATGTACACCCAAAAAGACGAGAATAATCAACCTATTTTGGCTGTTGTAGTTTCTAATTTCAGAAAAAATCTTTTAAATAATGTTATAGTTTTAGATTTTTCAAGAAAAATTTATGAAGATATTCATGGTTTGAACCGAATTTATGTTGCAAAATCAGGAGAAACACATGATAACTATTGGGAATTAAATGATATAACAGAATATCAAATTTCACAAGACGGTGTATTTGTTAATGTTGCGCAAACAGATAATATAAAGATTTTAGAAGGTAAAATAGCTTCTGATGTACAAATGTTAATGTCATATTCAGTAAAAAGAGAACGTGATATTACAAATGCAAATCTCTTAAAATATATTAAGTTACTAAAAAAAGAAGATCTTGGTGAAGAATATCACTATATGCTAAATAAATATTTTCAACGGTTTTTACATCCGTTTGTTTGCGTATTATTAGCTATTTTGGGTTGTATTTTAGGTTTCAGCAGACCGAGAGAACAAAGGCTTATCGGATTTACAATTGCTATTGGAACGATATTCCTTTATTACATAACATTACCATTTTTTGATTTACTTGCAGAAAAAGGTATCCTTCATCCTCTTTTAACTGCAATAATTCCGCCATTGGCATTTTTAGGAGCAATATACACATTTTATAAGAGTAAGGATTTATAATATATGAAAAAATTTATTATTTTATTATTATGTATACTATTTATGGCAGGTACTGCACAGGCAAAATCAATAAATATTGAAGAAGAAAACGATATTTATCATATAACATTAAGCGGAAACAGCATAAAAAAACATCTCAAGTTTGTATCTACAAAAAGCTTAAAAACAAATGAAGAAATTCATAAATTAGCTAAATCAAAGTTGACAATAAATGCAGGATTTTTTGATCCGAATAATGAAAAAACAATATCTTATATAGTTACAAATGGTACAACCGTAGAAGATCCTTATCTTAACGAAAGATTGTACACCAATCCTATTTTAAGAGAAAACATAAAAAAAATTCTAAATCGTTCAGAATTTAGAATAACTGAATGCAATAAAAAGATAAACTATTCAATAGTACCTCATAATACTCCTGTTGATTTTTCTTGTAATATATTAACCTCAGCGCAAGGCGGGCCGCAGCTTTTACCTGATTTAAGGCTGGAAGAAGAATTTTTTATACTTAAAGATTCAGACAATAATATAATAAGACAATCAGCATCAGTTCTTGACAGAACAGCAAGAACACTTATAGGAATAAAAGATGATGAAGTACATATTTTGATAATTACAAATAAAAATCCAAAAAATATTTTTGAAGCAAGAGATTTATGTAAGAGCTTAGGACTCCAATACGCAATGGCATTTGACGGAGGAAGTTCTACATCGCTGGACTATAAGAAAATCCATGTGACATCAACACAAGGTTTTGGTGAAGACACAGGCAGACGCCTGAAATCATTTATGATAATAACTCCAAAATTTAAAAGTATTTTTTAATTTATTGCTTTTTAACATTTAGAAGTCTTAAAGCTATTTCAGGGCTTTGATTAGCTGTGGATAATAAAGAACTTGTTGTATCCTGTAATATTTTGCTTTTTATGTATTTACTGCTTTCCTCTGCCATATCCGCATCCTGAATTAATGACATTGCTGCTGATGTCGATTTAATTTGCGTATTTTGGAATTCTATTGCAGAACTCAATCTGTTTGATACAGCGCCCAATTCTGTTTGTTTTGTATAGATTTTTGAAATTAATTTATCTATTTTATCTATTGCAGCTCTTGCACCGTATTCTGTTGAAATATTTACGTTAAATAAACCGAAATTAAGTCCTGTATCAACTGAAATTGTAGAGTGGTCATCGTCTTTAATTCCAACCTGCAAATTAAATGTTACGCTTTTTCCGTCTGTTTCAGGAATTACAATTTGAGGGATATTTTTATTTATAACAAGATTTTCATCATTGTATATTTGACTATCAGATGGATTATCAAGCCCTGTACCTACTGCACTTAACCCCACAGTATTCTGCCCATTATATTTATTTTCATTCAATGTACCGGATGCATATTTACCAATAAAAGCGCCTTTAACGCCTGTTCCGGAAACATTACTTGTCGAAGAAGATTTTATAACTTGTGAAGAAGATTCATTTACTCCAACCAGTCCGCCAATAAAATCGTCTGTTCCCGTAACAGTTGAATGAGCACTGCAATTTTCTATAATACACGAGCTATGATTATATCCTACCAAGCCACCTGTATATCCTGTTCCAATTACAATATCATTAGACTCGCAGTTAATTATTTTTGCTGATGTGGAATTACGACCAACAAGACCGCCTGTATAAAGGTCAGTTCCGGTAACAACGGAAGATGAATAACAATCTGTAATTGTCGAATTATAATAATTAATACCAACAAGACCGCCCGTACGAGAATAACCTTTAACAGTAGAGGTAGAAACACAATTATTAATTGTTGATTTATAGTTGTAACCAACAAGACCACCATTCCATCTTGCATTACCTGTAACCATGGCAGCAGATTCCGAATAACTTACACTGCTGGATTCACTTCTACCAACCAGTCCGCCAACAAAATCTCCATCACCTGTAACTGTCGCAAATGATGAGCAATATTCTACTTTTGAATTGCTATAATTATAACCGACAAGTCCGCCTACATGAGAACTTTCACCATAAACAACAGCTGTTGTTGTTGAATTTTTCACAGTAGAATTGCTGTAATTATATCCTACAAGTCCGCCAATATAAATTCCACTACCTATAACATTTGCACTTGAGCTGCATTGCTCAACTGTTGAACTTGCATCATTATAACCAACAAGACCACCTGTACTATTTTTACCTGTAACATTTGCTTTTGAATCACTGTTCGTTATAGAAGACTTATTATTGCGACCAACCAGTCCGCCAATATAAAATTCTTCACCTGTAACATTGGCAAACGAACAGCAGTTTTCAATAGATGATTTTTCTGTAACACCAATTAATCCACCAATACGAGATTCACCACCATTAATTATACCTGAAACTTTGCAGTCAGAAACATTTGTATTATATGTATATCCTACAAGCCCACCTATTCTTGTTTTACCAATAATATCAACATTATCTAAATTAACGTTCTTTATTTCAGCACCATTTGTACAACCAAATAAACCTTGATAATCACTTTCAGGTTTGTTTATTTTTAAATTTGAAATTGTAAAACCATTTCCGTCAAAAGTACCTTTAAACGAATCTGATGAATCTGATGATGTTGTTCCGACTGCTGTCCAGTTTGAACCTGTTTCATCCACTCCCAAATCGTCAAGATTTATGTCTGCAAATAACATTACTTTACAGGATGCATCACCTGGTTGTAATGCAGCTTTAAGTTCCTGAGCCGTTTTTACAACTGTATAACCTTGTTCAACAGCCTCTGCCTCGGTTACTCTTGTTACTTCTTCTGTACCGAATATTTGTTTGCCATTAAACTCTGTCGTATTTTTTATTCGATACAA
>JAFWGJ010000127.1 GCA_017512405.1 bacterium
CAAGAATATTATTGGAAATCTTTTCTTCCATTTCACTAAAAGAATTCATAATTCTATCCACAACTTGATTTGGTGAAATTCTTACAAGAGTATTTTTCATTTGTTTCGCTTGCTGTAAACGTTTTACATCATCATAAGAAAAATATGTTAAACCTCTCCTGTTTCTTCGAGGCACAATAGATGCACGTTTGCACAAACTGATAATTTCATTATTATCAGCATCTAATATATCCCTAACTTCGCTCGGCGTGAGCGTAATATCACTTAAACTTTGTACTGCCATTTCCCCTACCCTTAGTACTTTTATTTTATTTGATATTCTTTTAAATTACAAATTTTTAGAGGCTTTTTTTAATAAATATTAAGTAAAACCCGATACAAAAGATTTGTATCGGGTTTTATAAATTTATATAATACTAAAAATTCGTTTCTACTCGCCGTAAATACTGATTATTTAACAACTTTTGAAACGAATTTTGTAATTTCGAATAATGAATCTTTAACGAACTCTTTTGCTAATGTAGATACTGGTCTGTTTTCTACGTAATCAAACGCAAAATAGATTGGATCTTTAGCATTGTTGAATCTCATTCTTCTGTCATTTTTGTTTAAGTATTGAAATTCATTCTTATGAGCTTCGATTAAAGAACCGAACGAATTGTTTTGCATTTGGCCCTCATATTATGTACTACTAACATATATATAAAGTATTTTTGAAAAGTCCGATTTCAACATGTCTAAAAACTGTAACATTTGTTTACACAATAATATATTTTGCCGTTATTTCTTATTTTTTAACCTATTTTTTATACAAAAAGTTGAAACTTTTTTATACTTTAGTATAAACTTTTCAAAAAACATCAAAGTTTTGAAAAAACATGCCGATATACATGGTATAAGAAAAAACAGAGGATATTTGCAACGATGGAAGAAAAGAAATTAGAAGAAAACAACTCAGGAGCATCACTTTTCGGACGCAGCACAGATTTAATGAATGATGACCCGTTAGAAGAAATTTTTGCATTAAATCTTGGTGATTTTATATCTGAATGTCTTATTTCTGATGATTTAGCTAAAAAAATAGGTAAATCAGAAAAAGATAAAAAGGATAAAACTGAAAGTTTAAAAAATCAATTAAAAGAGCTTGTTTCAATTTATTCTTTGGACAACACTCTTTGTGTTTTAGGTTTTAATTCAAAAGAAGATTATGTAATATATAATTCTATTGCAAAAACAATCTCACAAATGTTAGATGTTGATGCATGCCATGTATATTTAACAAAGGAATTCGCAAAAGGTCTTGATACAGAAAACCATGATTTGCTTTTGGTAGGTTCATCAATCGACTTTAAAGATGACATTTATAAAGAAAATATTGGATATAATTTAAATCAACATGCTTTTGTTGCAGATGCATTTAATACAAGAGATATAGTTGAAATAAAAAATCCTAATGATAATGCCGATTTTATACCAAATAAAGCTTTATTTGAAGACAAGGTAGCCCTTTTATCAGCCATACCGATGAGCAATAATGCATATAACGTCGGAGTTGTTGTGGTTGAAAGTTATACGGAAAAAACTTTCAAACCTGAATTAAGCAAGCTGATAGTATCAATGGCAAGATTATTTGCGACATCAATGTCCTTACAAAAAACAATTGATGAAGTTAATAACACAATAGTTGATGAAAATGCAGCTATGATAGACTTGCAGCATATGAGAGCTGAATTAACCGCTCTTATTGGAGATTTAGGTGATGAACAACAAATATTTGTTACATTACTTGCAAAAGCAGTTGATGCTAAAGGTGAATATAAAGTTGCTCACTCACAATTGACTGCTGATTTATCAAGATTGATTTGTAAAAACTTGAAATTAAATGAAAAAACAAGTGATTTAATATACTACGCAGGTCTATTACAAAACGTAGGTAAAATTACATTACCGGAAGATTTGTTTAATCACGGCGGAAAACTTACAAAAGAAGATTGGGAAAGATTACAAAACCATCCTAATGTTGGTGTAAATCTGCTAATGAACATAAACTTCCTATCAGAAGTTATTCCGTACATTCATTATCACAAAGAACGATGGGACGGTAAAGGTGAACCGGAAGGTTTACGTGGAATGTCCATACCTTTGGGTTCAAGAATCATTGCAATTGCGGATGCCTATACAGCATTAACATCTGACAGACCTTTCAGAAAAGCATTGCCGAAAGAAAAAGCACTTGAAATTCTGAAAGAGGAAGCAGGAGTAAAATGGGATCCTGTAATTTTTGAGGCATTAACAAAAGTCGTATAAAAAAGCACTCTTAATGAGTGCTTTTTATTTGTTTCTTTGAAAAAATCCTGCTAAGTCTTTATGAGGAATAACCTTTGAAATAGGACGTCCGTGCGGGCAAGTATATGGTTTTTCGCATTTTCGCCATTTTTTAATTATTTCTTGCATTTGAAATAACGATAACTCTTGACCGGCTTTTACAGCAGCTTTACAAGAAGTTGTAATTAATATGTGTTCTTCCAGTCCTGCTATATCTCCGTCAAGATTTTCCAATATATCCGATAAAATTTCTTTTGTACTAACTCTTGACAATAACTGCGGAACTTTTTTGAAGGTTACTTCTTTGTCATTTAAAACTTCTATTTCAAATCCAAAATGAGCAAATTTATCTTTATTATCCTTTATCATTTGAGCTTCTGTCGGTGAAACTTCGATTACATCGGATAAAAACAATATTTGAGACGCTATTTCATTTTGAGATTTCAATTTTTCATAAATATATCTTTCTTCCGCAATATGCTGGTCTACAATTTCAAGTCCGTCTTCTTTTTCTATCAAAATATATGTCTTTTTATATTGCCCTATAATCTTTTCCGTTTCCTCTTCCTGATTATCGGGTATATTAACTATAGTTTTTTGTTCAATAGTCGGCACAACAGTTTTAGGTATTTCTCTTTTCGGTTGCAAAAATACTTCTTGCACGGGTTTAATAGGTTTCAAATCACTTACATAAACATCCTCTGACGGTTTCTGTTGTGTTTTAGGCTCATTATTCCTAAATTCAACAACACTGATAGTTTGAGTTACCGGTCTTTCTACGTAATTGGAAAGAGCCATGTCTATGCCGGAATAAATAAAGCTGAATATTTGGTTTGTATTTTTATAGCGAACTTCTTTTTTAGACGGATGAACATTTACGTCGACATCTGTCGGCGGAAGTTCAAGATTTAAAACCACAAACGGATATTTACCTTTTGCAATCATATTCTTATATGCCGTATCAATTGCTTTTTGAAAAACCTGACATTTAACTGTTCTGGAATTTATATAAATATTATATTTTTTGCTTGAACGAGTGTAATCAGGAGTTGAAACGTATCCTGAAAGCTTCAAACCGGATAATTCATCTGTTTTTAGGACTTCTTTCAGATTATTTGCAGTATCTTTTGAAAAAACGTCTTTTATTGTATTTAATAAATTACCTAAACCGTTTGTTTTTAATACTGTTTTGCCGTTATTTTTAAGTTCAAATGCTATATTTGAATTTATTAATGCAATTGATTGTACTAACTCTTGAATATATGCAAATTCTGTTTTTTCGCTTTTTAAAAATTTTAATCTTGCGGGAATATTATAAAATAAATCTTGCACAGTCATAATAGTTCCGACAGCGCATCCTGTTTGAGTTTTATTAACTTCCGAATTTGCACATTCAACCTTAAATCCATAGTCGTAATCTTTTGTTCTCGTTGTGCAAGTAACTTTTGCGATTGAAATTATACTGGATAGCGCTTCACCTCTAAAACCGAGTGTTTCTATGGCATACAAATCTTCAACCGTTTCTATTTTGCTGGTTGCATGTTTGGAAAAAGCAAGCATAATATCATCAGGATGAATACCGGAGCCGTTGTCCGCAACCCTTATGTCTCTGCAATTATTATTAATTTCAATGCTGACTTTTGTAGAACCCGCATCAATAGCATTCTCTACAAGTTCTTTTACGACAGACACAGGTCTTTCAATAACTTCCCCGGCTGCAATTTGATTAACCAAATTTTTTGATAGTTGTTTTATTCTTGCCATGCCTGTATTTTAACCCAAAATCAAAACAAAATAAAGTAAATTTAATCATCTGTTTTATGTAGAAAAATTTTTTAATATCCTCTTTTTATTTGATGAAGCAGCAAAAAAAATTTTATATTATTAAGACACACAAGAGGGACAGAGGATAGTAAGATTAATGACGAACACGAAGTTAAAACAAGCACAAGGAAGTGCTAAGTTGAATGCTGTTACAACAAATCCGATAAAAACAACAGCTTACAATGATATTAATTTAAAAGAATGGAAAAATTATCCCGAAATTAAAACAGATACATTCTGGCAATTTCCGACACGTTTAAAAACAGGCGGCCATTCAAATGAATATCACGGAAATTATATTCCTCAAATTGCGCAACAACTTTTGCAACGATACACTAAAAAAGGTGATGTAGTTTTAGATATGTTCTTTGGTTCAGGTACATCAGGAATTGAAGCTCTAAACGAAGGACGTCGCTGTATTGGTGTTGAGTTAAAACAAGAATTAGTAAATTCTGTAAGTCAAAAATTCAGTGCAAAAGAACTCGTTACAGATATGAATCTCATCTGCGGTGATTCTGCAAGTGATGAGATTGTAGACAAAATTCAAGCAAGATTAGAGGTTATGGGTGAAGAAAAAGCACAACTTCTAATCCTGCACCCACCCTATGACGATATAATCAAGTTTTCTGATAAAAAAGAAGATTTATCTAACTGTGCATCAACAGAAGAATTTTACGATTTATTTGAAAAAGTAGCTTTAAATGGTTATAACCTGCTTGAAAAAGAACGTTTTGCAGCGTTAATTATAGGAGATAGCTACAAAAATTCAGAAGTTCAGCCCCTAGGCTTTGAATGTATGAACAGAATGAAAAAACTTGGTTTCAAATTAAAATCAATTATCGTAAAGGATATTCAAGGCAACGAAAGAGCAAAAGGTAAAACAGCCAATTTATGGCGATACAGAGCTCTTGCAGGCGGATTTTCAATCTTCCAGCATGAATATATCTTTATATTCCAAAAAGTTTAAAAAATCATTTCACACACACATTTATTTCATTTACCCTTAAACCCACCCACATTTCACACACAAAAATAAGTGCGCAGATAAAGCAATCTACGCACTTTTTATTATTTTAGTCTTGAAAATAAACTGTATTAAATATTTCGTATAATTCATCGAGCTTTTTGTTTGTTATTTCCATATTTCTTGCAAGCAAATTCATTGAAAAATTAATATCAGAAATATTAATTTCATCTGATTCGTTGCCTGCCGCATCTCTTATGAGCCTTATAGTGCCTAATATCTCTCTATAATCTGCTATAATTTCACAAAATTGTACATCTGCTGATATTGTTTCTGACATGATACTTTACCTTTTATTAAGTTATATGGTTTCTATACAAACCATTATAGTTTTTATAAAAGCCATTGTCAACAAGTTTTTATAAATAATATAAAATATTGTTATGATTAGTAATAAACTTTCAGAAATACTTGGTCGCAAAAGAATTAATAAAGCCGAATTATCAAGATTGTCGGGCATTAGCTACAGTTCTATAAAAAATATATACTACAATAAAACTAAGGGGATTGAATTTGAAACATTAAATAAACTTTGTAATTTTCTGGAATGTACTCCAAACGATTTGTTTGAGTTTACTCCTGACTAAAAACTAAGTTATATTTGCGCCATAGTATATACCGGTAAAGAATGCGATTACAAGCAAACTAACAATTATACAGTAGTATGCAAAAAAGTTCATTGAAAATCTTGTAACAAATTTTAGAAAATATTTTATACAAAAATAGCCGACAACTCCTGAAGTAATAGTTCCCAAGATTATTGCAAGCCAATTGTAACTTGCAAGTTCTGATGTATTAATTTCAAATATCGGATAAAAAATTGATGTACCTAAAATAATAGGTGCAACAAGCAAAAATGAAAATCTTGTGCTTGTTACTCTGTCCATGCCTGAAAATAAACCCGTTGCAATTGTCCAACCAGAACGTGAAAATCCCGGAAAAACCGCAAGTCCTTGTGCTATACCGATTAAAATTGCTTTTTTATAATCAAGCTTTGCCGTATGTTCTTTAATATGTTTTGACTTAAATTCACTGAAAAATAAAATTATACCGGTAAAAATC
>JAFWGJ010000128.1 GCA_017512405.1 bacterium
CAAGATGTTGAACAAAAAATAGAAAAGAATTGTTCGGCACAAACGAAGGCTGCAATTGAAAATTATAATAATGCTCAAAATAATGTTAAACAAGTTAAAGATAGTGAATTGAAGGCTGCTACGGAAGCCCTTCAAACCGCTAAGGCAGATTTAAATGCTATTACTGAGAAAATTGATAGAGCAAAAGATTTAAAAACAGCTTTTGAAAATGGTATTAATACAGATGGTGAAACTATGCTAGAGTTTGCTGCTCAGTTTGTGGGTAAAACTCAGGATGAAATGCGTCAAATAATGCGTGAACGCGGTTATCAATTTGATACTAATTTATGGTGTGCTGATTTCGTAAGCTTTGTTACGGGATGTGCACTTGGTGAAGATAATTTGCCTGATTGGTACAAAAATTGTAACAGAGCATACTGTCCGTCTGTTGAAAATGAAGCCAGAAGAAATGGAGCTATTATATCTGAAAGGACAACTCCTGGGGGACCGATAGATACTTCAAACGTAAAACCGGGAGATTATGTAATATTTAACTGGGAACGTGACGGAAGTCGAGTTGACCATATTGGTTACGTCGAAAGAATAGAAGGTAATAAAGTCTACACTCTTGAAGGTAATGCCGACGGAGGTGTTACAAGAAAAGTTCGGGACTTATCATTAGTACATTCATTTGTTTATATGTAAAAGAGATAAAAATTATACAAGGTTAATACCTTGTATTATTTTTTGTAAACTTTTTTGTAAATTTTTTTATAAATAGGCAATTTTTTCTTTTAGGAAGCTTAAATTTTATGTAGGAAAATTATGTGTAATTCGTTTTCTGCCGCATATTCTTTAATATTTGATTCAAAAGCTCTTGTTAAAGGCAACCGGACTAAAATTCCTGAGGTTGTGTTAGGAGCTAATACGGTATTGTCTGCATTAGGCAAAACAAATACTTCTGTTGGTAAAGCGATTAAAAAAGGATATGATGTTTTTGGTAAAAACGGACATGACAAATTATATGAAATAGGACAAAAAAATACAAATCCTGTAAGGTTTTTTATGGGCGTAACGGATTGCAGACTCCATAAAGAGGGTAATTGGGTTAAAAAGTATGTCCCTTACGTTGTTGGTTTTGCAGCAGATTTGTTTGCAGAAGGATTAATGGGAACAAAAACAGGCTCAAAGGCTTTAAATACAGTATCTTCTGCAATTTCAAATACATTATGCAAAAACCAAAAAGCAAAAGAAACCGTGAATGCGTTGATATCAGGGGTTGCATATCAGTTTATTGCAGATACCGTAGAAGACAAAGTTGAAAAATTGACCGACAAGGTAGTTGATAAATTTCAAAAACAAAAAGCAAAATAGATTATTTTATCAAAAAAGACCTACAGAAATGTAGGTCTTTTAGATTTGCTCCAGGCCAGACTTGAACTGGCACTGAGTTATTCGCCCAATCGGATTTTAAGTCCGACGCGTCTACCGATTCCGCCACTGGAGCATGTTCAGTATTTAATATTCAATTGTTTTGCTCATTGTGGCTTCATCGGTAGACCTTGTCTACCTCCCCTCTCACAAACGATACTTAATCGTTTGTTCGGCAGAGTGCCACTGGAGCATGTCCCGTATTAAATATCTGCAAAACAAATTTATCAAAAAACCAAATAATTGTCAATGTTTTTATTGAAGTACCTCTTTATATGTTTTGAAATGTGCTTTGCAAACATCTATTAATCTCTCTTTTCCATGTTTTTGTATGAATTTTGCTGCTGCATCTTTTACAATATTGTTGCAGCCTTTGGGAAAATTACAATCGAAAGCCAATTCCATTTGTTTCATCTTTTGAACAAATGTTGCTCTCGCTAAAACACTTGCTGCTGCTACGGCAATATCACTTTCCGCTTTTACCATTTGCTCTAAACGAATACCCTTGCCTCTTGTTTGCAGTGCATTTTTTATCAGGCTTTCATCGCCAAATTTATCCGACAAGGCGTATTCGCATGTGTTTTTTTCTAAAATATTTTCTATAACCTTAGCGTGTCCCCATGCCAGTAATTTATTCAAATTACCAAAATTTTTATATAATTCGTTGTATTTTGGATTACCTATTGCAATTACTGAAAATTTTGCATGCTTCTGTATTTGCGTTGCAAATTCCAGTATCCTTTTATCAGTGATAGTTTTTGAATCTCTAATTCCTAAATCTTTAAAAATTTTTGCACTATTTTCATCAACCATTACACCCGCAATTACAAGCGGACCGAAAAAATCACCCTTACCTGATTCGTCTGTTCCTATGTGAGTTATAAAATTTTCTTCCATATTTAAATATTAACATACATTTGAAAAATTAATATATTTTAGATAATATCATATCATATGAGGTGATTTATGATAAAAGTTGCTGTTTGCGGTGCAAACGGAAAAATGGGTAAAGAGGTAGTTAAGGCGGTTTCTGAAAGTTCAGATATGGAGTTCGTTGCAGGTATTGACCTTAGTAATGCAGATTTTAAAACAATAGAAGAAGCACATAATTCAAAAGAAATTGATATTTTAGTTGATTTTACTCAACCTTCTTCAATATATGAAAATGCATTGTATTGTTTAAATAACAGTATAAATATCGTTATCGGTACAACGGGTTTAAATGATGAACAAATAAACCGTTTAAAAGAACTTTCTGAAATAAATAAAACGGCATGCTTTATAGCTCCTAATTTTTCGACAGGTGCAGTATTAATGATGAAATTTGCGCAGATGGCTGCAAAATATTTTGATAATGCGGAAATTATTGAACTTCATCATAATCAAAAAAAAGATGCTCCGTCAGGTACAGCGGTTAAGACTGCTCAACTTATGGCTGAGGCAAAAAATTCTTTTACTAACGGTAATTGTGCAGAAACTGAAACCTTAAAAGGTGCAAGAGGCGCAAATTCTTATTCTGACATTCATATTCATTCTGTCAGAATGCCGGGTTATATGGCTTCTCAAGAGGTGATTTTTGGCTCTGACGGTCAAACCCTTACAATAAGACACGATTCAACTAATCGTACTTGTTATATGCCGGGCGTGTTGATGGCAATAAAATACGCTTACGAAAACAAAAAATTTACATATGGGTTAGATAATATTTTATAGAGGATTAAATAATGGAAAGAAAACCAAATATAGCAGTTTTAGGTGCAACAGGTGTTGTTGGCAGACACATTTTAGAAATTATGGAAGAATTAAAAATTCCGTATAATTCGGTTAAATTGTTATCAAGTGCAAAAAGTGCGGGTTCAAAATTAACTTTTGACGGTAAAGAATATACGCTTGAAGAAGCAAAACCTGAATCATTTGACGGAATAGATATTGTTTTGGCATCAGCAGGTGCATCAACAAGTAAACAGTTTGCTCCTGAAATTGTAAAAAGAGGCGGGTTGATTATAGATAATTCTAGTGCTTTTCGTATGGAAAAAGATGTTCCTCTCGTAATTGCAGGGGTTAATGATGATGATTTAAAAAATCATAAAGGTATAATCTCAAATCCGAATTGTTCAACTTCTCAATTAATTCTTGCATTAAAACCGTTAAATGATTTGGCAAAAATTAAAAGAATGATTGTTTCAACATATCAGTCTGTTAGCGGAGCAGGATTAGCTGCAATTAATGAATTAAAGGAAAATACAAAAGCAAGACTCGAAGATAAAGATTTTACGCCAGTGAAATTTACACAAGAAATTGCATTTAACTGTGTTCCGCAAATTGATGTTTTTTGCGAAAACGGTTATACAAAAGAAGAAATGAAAGTTATAAATGAAACGAGAAAAATTATGCACTTCCCGGATGATATGCCTATTTCTTGTACCGCAGTAAGAGTTCCTGTATTTATTGGACACTCTGAGGCTATCGATTTGGAATTTGAAAATCCTATTACGGCAGAGCAGGCAAGAGAAGCATTAAGTAATGCATACGGAATTGAAGTTGTTGACGATATTGAAAATAAAAAATTCCCGACTGCTATTCAATGTGCAGGTAAAGATCCTGTTTATATCGGCAGAATAAGAAAAAATATTGCTTTTGAAAACGGAATTTCTTTCTGGTGCGTAGGTGATAATTTAAGAATCGGTGCAGCTTTAAATACTGTCAGAATTTGTAAAAAAGTTATTGAAATGGGACTATTTTAATGGGTAAACTTGTTTCTCAAGACGAAATTGTAAATATTGTGAGAGATTTGCAAAAACATGGTAAAACAGTTGTAACTACCAATGGCTGCTATGATATTCTTCATGTCGGGCATGTAAGATATTTGCAAAAAACAAAGAAAATTGCAGATTATTCTGTTGTTATGTTAAATTCTGATATTTCTGTTAAGATAAATAAGGGTGATAGCAGGCCTATAAACAACGAATCTGACAGAGCAGAAATTTTATGTGCTTTATCATGTGTTGATTATGTGGTAATATTTGATGAGAAATCACCTAGTGAACTTTTGGACAAAATAAAACCTGATTTTCATACGAAAGGTGCAGATTATACACTTGAAACGTTACCGCATGAAGAACGTGATGTTATAATCAAAAACAATATAAAACTTGAATTTATAGAATTTGTTAAAGGTAAATCAACAACTAATACGATAGAAAAAATGAAAAATATATAAGGAGAAAAGAATGAAAGAATTTTCAGTAGAAGAAATTTCACAAATCGTTGGGGGTATGCTTACAAAAGTTGAAGATGCAAAAATTAAAATGATAGCTCCACCTCTTTTGTGTGATGAAAATATGTTGGCATTAGCTTTAAGTGAGGAAGAAATAGGAAATCTTGCAAAAACTAAAGCAAAGGCTGCGTTGACTCCGTTGGGTGTAAGTTTTGAAGGTCTTACAATTATAGAAGTTGAAAGACCAAGACTTGCAATGATGAAACTTTTAACCTTATTTTATGAAGAACCGAGAGTAAATGACGGTTATCATCCGACAGCTGTTATTCATCCTGAGGCAAAAGTCGCTGAGACAGCACAGATAGGTGCAAATGTTGTTATTTCAAAAGGGGCTGTTATTGGTGAACATACAAAGATTTTACCAAATTCTTACATCGGTAATAATGCAAAAATTGGTGATAATTGCTTTTTCCATGCAGGAGTGAATATTGGCGACAGAGTAGTTGTGGGTAACAATTGTATATTGCATCATGGTGTTTCGTTAGGTGCTGATGGTTTCAGTTTTGTAACGGAAACTCCTGATAACATTGAGCAAGCAAGAAAAGAAGGCGAAATTAAACAAGAAAATAAAGAACAGAAAATTTTTAAAATACCTTCATTAGGTTCAGTTGTTATAGGAAATAATGTTGAAATAGGTGCAAATACGGCAATTGACAGAGGTACAATTGAAAATACAATTATAGGTGATGATACAAAAATTGATGACCTTGTAATGATTGGTCATAATTGCCGTATAGGTAAAGGTTGTATGATTGTATCACAAGTCGGTATTGCAGGAAGCTGCGTAATCGGTGACAGAGTGGTTATTGCAGGTCAAGCCGGTTTAGCTGACCACTTGAATATTGGTAATGACAGTTTAATTGCTGCAAAAGCCGGTGTTTCAAAATCATTCCCTGAAAAATCAATTATCGTTGGTATACCGGCTGTTCCAAGAAAAGATTTCATTAAACAATTAAAAACAATGAAAGATGCAGGCGATTTAATTTCAAAATTTAAAAAATACGAACCAATGCTAAAAACATTCCTTGAAGATACTGAAGAAAATTAAAGAGTAAATTATGGCTACCATAAAAAAAGAATTTAGTATAAAAGGCAACAGCCTAATGAAAAATCTTGACTGTGAGGTTACGATTAAACCTTCAACTTCAGGTAAAATTAAATTTTATTTGAAAAATTACGAAGATGCAATTGTAGCTGATGTTGAAAATGTTTCATCAACAAGTCATTGTGTTTGTATAGGACAAGGTAATCGCCAGATAATGCTAATTGAACATTTTATGGCAGCTTGTGCTTTCTGCGAGGTAGATTCAATTGATGTTTATCTTTCCGAGGGTGAGATGCCGATATTAGACGGTAGTTCATATGAATGGGTAAAGGCTTTTAAAAAGGCCGGTATTGAAAAGACAAAACCCATCTATTATACGTTACTTGAACCCGTTGCATATTTTAACGGAAAAACCCATTGTATTATTATGCCTGATGAAGAATTAAGAATTTCCTACAGTGTAAATTATGACCATCCGGATTATAGACACAGATGGGCAAGTTATGATACAAAAAATAGTAATGATATAATTCAGGCAAGAACTTTCGGCTTTTTACATGATTTAAAGAAATTTCAATTTTTTGGATATGCAAAAGGAGTTACACAAGAAAATACTGTTGGTTTTACGGACGACGGAGGTTATACAACTGAATTGAGAAGCGATAGAGAACCGATTAAACATAAAATTCTTGATATAATTGGGGACTTATATTTAACCGGTGTAAATCCACTGCATTTAAAGGCTCAAATTATTGCAAAAGAAGCGGGACATGCTGTTCATGTTAAAACCGCATTGAAATTAAAAGATAAATTAATAAAGGTTTAATAAGGAGAAGTGTTATGACAGACGAGCAAAAGACAATTTTAACTTATGATTCTATGCAAATTGCGGAGTTAATACCTCACAGATATCCGTTTTTGCTTGTTGACAGAATAACGGAATGTGTTCCGGGCGAATATGCAATTGGCTACAAGAATTTAACTTGGAACGAAGAATTTTTTCAAGGACATTTCCCTAATAATCCGGTTATGCCTGGTGTGCTACAAATTGAAGCAATGGCGCAATGTTCAGCTCCAATTCTTTTGACAATTGATAAATTTAAAGGTAAATTGGCTTTGTTTGCAGCAATGGATAATGTAAGATTTAAAGGAATCGTAAGACCTGGTGACAGGCTTGATATGCGAATTGATTTGGTTAAATTAAAAGGACCTATCGGAAAAAGCCATGGTGTTGGTATGGTTGACGGTAAAATTGTTGTAGAAGCTGATATGACTATTTGTATTAAATAAGTCTTTTATTTTTTAGAAATTTTGTTATAATTAAAATATGACTTATACAATTCTTGTATTAATAATATTATTAATATTACTAATTCTTATTGCTTTTGGCATTTTCAGTTTTATGATTTCCAGAAAAGTATTTTTCTGTGCATTCCCACGTCTTGAAATATATGGAGATCCGAATAAAATGCGATTTGTTCATCTTGACGGTTTTTTATTTTATATTTCAAACGATTTATGGGGTAAAGATATTGTTTTCCAAAGTGAAGCTACAAATATGATGTTTAAATATAATTTAAAACCTACAATGTATGCTTCCGAAATATTGAATAATAAACGTCCGTTAAATATTGATATGTTGGATACTTCAACAAATAAACAGCTTTCATATTCTGTTCCGCATGGTTCAAAGCCTCAGGCAATAAGATTTTTTATGAAGTACAGAGATTTAATGCAGCGTATTGGTAAACATAACCAAAGTAATTTATAAATTTTTTATTCTAAAACCTTTTTTCGTGAGATAATATAATCAAAGATAAATGAAAGAGGTAAATTTATGGCAGAAGAAGTTAGAGTTAGAATTGCTCCGTCACCAAGCGGAAATTTACACATTGGTACAGCAAGAACAGCATTATTTAATTATTTGTATGCAAAAAAAGTCGGCGGAACTTTTGTATTAAGAATTGAAGATACTGATGCTGAACGTACAAGTCAAGCATACATTGATAATATTTTTGACAGTTTAAAAGCTTTAGGTCTAAATTGGGATGAAGGTCCTGATGTTGGCGGTCCTTACGGTCCATATACTCAGTCTGAAAGATTTGATATTTATCCAAAGTATGTTCAAGAGCTTTTAGATAAAGGTTTTGCCTACGAATGTTACTGTACTCCTGAAGAATTGGAAGCAGAAAAAGAAGAAGCTACAAAAAATAAAAAAGCTTATGTATATTCAAAAAAATGTGAAAATTTGACAGAAGAAGAAAAGGCTAAACTAAGAGCAGAAGGCAGAAAACCTGCTATTCGTTTTTCTGTTGAAAAAGCTCAAAAAGCTTTCCATGATTCACCGATAATTCATTTTGAAGATTTGGTAAAAGGTGACTTGCACCAAGATACAAGCCTTATTGGTGATTTTGTTATTATGAAATCAAACGGTTCACCAACTTATAACTTTGCGGTTGTAATTGACGATATGTTGATGAAAATTTCTCATATTATCAGAGGTGAAGACCATATTTCAAATACATTTAAACAAATTTTAATTTATGAAGCTTTGGGCGCAGAAGTTCCAAAATTCGGACATTTAGGTATGATTTTGGCACCTGACAGAAGTAAATTGTCAAAACGTCATGGTGCAACTGCCGTTTCCGAATTTGTTGAAAAAGGTTATTTAACGGATGCCTTAATTAACTTTGTTGCATTGTTAGGCTGGGCTCCTTCCGATGGTGTTGAAATAAAGACAGTTGATGAAATAGCTCAGGATTTCAGAATACATGAAGTATCTTCTTCAAATTCAATATTTGAATATGACAAATTAAATTGGATGAACGGTCAATATATTAAAAAATTAAGTATAGATGAATTAAAAGAGCGTTTAAAACCATTCTTAACTAAATATGATTTATCTTCAATGACAGATGAACAATATACAAAGATGGTTGAAGCAACAAGAGAACCTTTGACAATTTTATCGGATATAACAGATGCAGTTCCGTATTTCTTTGGTGATGATGTTGAGATAGACGAAGAAACTCAAACAACCGTACTTGATACAGAAACTGCGCAAGATGTATTAAAGACTTTTGTTGAGCAGGCTCAGGACTGGGAATGGACGGAAGAAAACTTACACGAGAAATTAGAAGCCTTTAGGGGTTATTATAAGGAAAAAGGTATTAAACCAAAAGTTACGATGTGGGCAATTAGAGGTGCCGTTACAGGCAGAACAAGGGGGGCTGATATGACGGCAATTCTTGTGGTATTAGGCAAGGAAAAATCTCTAAACCGTGCTAAAAAAGCAATTAAATAGCCCAAATATCCAATTTAAATGTATGTTATTTGTGAATAAACTCTCTTTAGATAAGGAGGGTTTATTTTATGGATAATATAAACAAAACAATTTACGATATTGTTAATAAATCTGAAAGTAACAGAATTACGGTTTTTACTCAGGATTTAAAAATTGATGGTTATGTCTACAAATGTGACGGAAAATGTAAACAAGTTGCAGATAATTTTTTAACACTCAATGATGCTATTGTTTGCAGATTAGAGGATTATTGTGCTTGTGATGAAGATGAATGTACTTGTAATGACTTCGTTTGTTTTAAATATAGTTGGCTTAATATTCTTCACAATCAAATTACAGCATTTAGTATTATTAAGTAGCAGATAATATTCAATAATAATGCGTTTGTTCTAAATATTATTTTTAAATATTTTTATTTGTAACATTTTATTAGTATTTCTATATTATAGATATAAAAAGGGTTATAATATTTTATAGATATAATTAATGTAGGTGTTTTTATGTCTCAAAATAATACTAATATTGATTTAAAAAAAGATAAAGCAATTAATATATTTATTTCAGTTATATTTGTGCTTGTACTTATCGGAGTTTTCACTTTATTCCATTTGATGTCTACTCAGGTAAAATCATCAGAAAAAATAGTGAATGAGGTTTCTCAACAAATAGCTTTAAACGTAAATAACCGTATTGCCGGTGATGTTCAAGTTTTGGAAATGATTGCCGCTTCAATTGGTGATAATTTTGGTAAATTTAAGCCGGCAGATTTAAATTCTTACCTAAAAACAGGCGGAAGAAGCGGAGCTTTTGATACATTCTCATTTATACAACTTAATGGTACAGCTTATACGACTAAAAGAAGCTTAAATAATAAAGTTATTATTACAAATGAATCCAAATCAAATTGTTTTGCTCAGGCAAAGAGCGGAGAAGCTTGTTTTAGTCGTGTTTTGATTTCAAGTGATGAAGTAGAGGATATTTATAAAAATGTCTATGCAGTACCTATTAAATCCAGAGGTAGAATAGTTGCAATATTATCTGCTGAACCAAGAGCTGATATTTTTAAAAGTATTTTGGATGTTAATACATTTAATAGTACTGCGTTTAGCCATATTGTGAATGCTCAGGGTGAGTATATTTTAAGATCTGATAATAAAGCTATTGATATTTTTCAAAATTTCTTTGATCAACCGGAGACTTTCATTACTATAAGAAAATCAACTTTAATGCGCAATTTTAAAATGCTTGTATCAGGGACTTTTTGGGTTCATTTAGCCGGTCAAATTTGGATTTGCTCATATACTCCGGTTTCTTTTGGTGATTGGCTTATTATTTTGTATGTACCTGCAAAAATATTAGCTTTAAGTGTGATTGAAGTTATATTCTTTACTATTGGTATTATGCTTGCAATAAATTGCTTGTTATTCTTAATTATGAAAAGAATTGAGAAAATGCAAAATGAAGCATATGACAAGATGATGAAAGTAGCATTTTATGATGATGTTACAGGTGGTTATAACAAAGCTAAGTTTATTATTGAAGCTCAAAATATTCTTAAAAATGTTTCGCCTCAGGACAAATATGCTCTTATTTTGATGGATATTGCCAAATTTAAAGTTATAAATGAATTATATGGTTTTGATATGGCAAATGTCATATTAAAAGATATATATGGAATAATAAAGGCAAATATGCCTGAAAAATATTTATTAGCACGTTCTTATGCAGCTACTTATATATTTATAATTAAATATGCAAATGATAACGATATAAATAATATTATTGATAAAATTCATCATGATATTTCAAATTACAACAATGATAAGATGAAAAAACTTAAAACAATGAATAATAAGGTTGTAGCAAAATTAGTTCCTTTATTTGGTGTTTATTTAATCAATGATATTACGGTTCCTATCTATATGATGTGCGACAGAGTAGGTCTTGCTAAAAGAACTATTTCTGATGACGTAAATAAGTATATATCTTATTATGATGATAATCTAAGACGAAAACTTTTAAATGAAAAGAATATAGAAGACGAAATGCATGCAGCATTAGCTTCTCATCAGTTTGTAATGTATTTACAGCCTAAATATGACATGAAATCTTTAAAAATCGCAGGCGGTGAAGCTCTCGTAAGATGGGTGCATCCTACAAAAGGTTTTATTCCGCCAGGAGAGTTTATTCCTTTGTTTGAGAAAAACGGTTTTGTTTTGAATGTTGACCGTTATATGTGGGAACAAGCTTGCAAAGCTATAAAGAGCTGGATCGAAAGAGGTTATAATCCTGTTCCTATCTCAGTAAACGTTTCAAGGTTACATTTAAGTAATGAATTCTTTATAGACGATTTAAAAGAATTGGTTGCCAAATATGATATTCCTACAAAATTATTAGAGCTTGAACTTACAGAAACAGCAAGCTTTGAAGATTTTGATAAATTTAAAGATATAGTAAGTGAATTAAAGGCGCAAGGATTTAGTATAGCAATGGATGATTTTGGTTCCGGCTATTCTTCATTAAATATGCTCAGACAAATTCCTTGTGATATTTTAAAGCTCGACAGAGGTTTTATAAATGATACAACTACAAGTGAAAGAGGCAAAATAGTTGTTCAAAGTGTTCTTTCGATGGCAAAGAATTTATCTTTAAAAACTGTATCAGAAGGTATTGAAACCGTTGAACAAGCTCAATTTTTAACTGATTCCGGTTGTGATATAGCACAAGGTTTCTTATATGCAAAACCAATGCCTCTTGAAGAGTTCGAACGATTGGCATTTACTGAAGCCGCAAAATTAAATATTGATGGATTAAAAATTAATTCATAAAAAAAAGATGTGGATTTTAAATCCACATCTTTTTTTTATTTGTTTTCATTAAGAAAAATATCTTTTTAAAATACCGTCAAATCCTTTGCCGTGACGAGCTTCATCTTTAGCCATTTCGTGAACAGTATCATGAATTGCATCTAAGCCCAGTTCTTTTGCTTTTTTAGCTAATTGCATTTTACCATCGCAAGCACCAAATTCAGCTTCTGCTCTCATTTGAACATTTTTCTTTGTTGAATCTGTTAATACTTCACCAAGCAATTCGGCAAATTTAGCTGCGTGTTCAGCTTCTTCAAAAGCGTATCTTTTATAAGCGTCAGCAATTTCAGGATAGCCTTCACGTTCAGCTTGTCTTGACATTGCCAAATACATACCAACTTCACAGCATTCACCGTTAAAGTTATCTCTTAAACCTTTTAAAATTTCTTCATCAACACCCTTTGCGATGCCTACTACATGTTCTGTTGCATAAGTTTTATTATTTTCATCTACTTGTTTAAATTTATCACTTGATGCACTACAAATAGGACATTTTTCCGGTGCGTGATCGCCTTCTTCTGTGTAACCGCATACTGTACATACAAATTTCATTGCAAATTCCTTTCTTTTTTCTGATACATGTTAATTCTACCAAATAAAGCTTTATTGTAAATATAAAGCAATTTACATTTTATCAAACATTTTTGATATTAAATTTTTATATTTTTCAAATATTGAGTTTCTTTTCATTTTTGCAGTTTGGCTCATTAAACCGTTTGTAGTCGAAAAATTTTCATTTATAACTTCAAAATCTTTAATTTTTTCAAAAGATTTTAAGTTCTTTTTATTTTTAATATATGTTGCAATTTCTTTTTTTATAAGTTCTCTTAAAGTTGGATTTGAAATAGTTAAATTAGTGCCTGATTTAATGTCTTTTGCCAATATTCCGCATTTTTGTAAAGCTGCTTCTGATGGTACTATTAAGGCTCCAATTGAGGATTGATCTTGACCGACAAGCATAATTTGGTCGATATATGGACTTTCAAGACAAGCTTCTTCAATTGGCAGAGGTTCTACATTTTCACCGTTTGAAAGAACTATTGTTTCTTTTAATCTACCGACAAGTACCAAATTATTATCAGCCGTAAGCCAGCCTATATCTCCTGTATTAAACCAGCCATCTTCACTAAATACCTCTTTGGTTGCATTTTCATCTTTATAATAACCCTTAGTAACCTGTGGTCCTCTTACGTATACTACACCTTTTTGGAGAATACCTAATTCTTCTTTTGTTTCAATATTAAGTACTTTAATTTCAGTTCCCATAAAAGGTTTTCCACAGCAACCCAAGAAATTAGGTTCACTAATATATCTTAATGTAAGTACCGGTGATGTCTCAGTTAATCCGTAACCTTCTCTTAAATTTACACCTATTGCGTCATAAAAAAGCTGGTCTTTCATAGATAATGCACCACCACCTGATATTGATGCTCTGAAATTTATACCTGCTGCATTTTTAATTGTTTTATATAGTGTATTTGTAAATAAAACATGCAGTGGTTTCAAAAAGCTTCTTGCCAATTTGTGGTAAATATTAGTAAGGAAATGGTAATCACCTTTTTTATTTGTTATTCTTCTTTCCGAATACATCTTATGAATTTTATAAGTGATACTTAATTTAACTGCAAAATCAAATATTTTATAGACAAGTATTGATTTTTGCTTTAATTTTTGGAAAATGCCAAGCCTTAGTGCTTCCCAAATTCTTGGAACAGACATAAATGTATCTATTTTGTATCTCGCTAAATCATTTTTTAAACCTGATAAGGTTGTAAAATGTAGATGACATCCGGAAACAAGGTAATATAATTGTGTAATATGTTCATATGCGTGCCATACAGGAAGTATTTGCAGAGTATTTTCTCCGGGTTGTGACATGAAACCCACTTCAATAGACGGCATTTGAGCAAGAAGATTTTTATGGGTTATTAAAACACCCTTAGGCATTCCTGTTGTGCCTGAGGTATATAGCATTAAACAATTTTCATCTAAACTTTGTTCCGGTGCATTAAATTCGGATAATTTGTTTTTACCTGTTTCAACTGCATCTTCATAATAATAAACAGGGCAATTAATTTCAGACAAATCGTCATTATCTTTTTTAAACATAATAATGATGAAATTGAGATTATATTTATTAATGTATGGTTTTAAAGATTGTAATAAATTAGCATCTTTTAAAATTAACCCTTTTGCTTCACTATGAGATATTATATAATCAAGTTCTTCAACAGGAGCATTAGAGCCTCTTAGCGTGCATATTGCGCCGCATCGCATTGTAGCTTGTTCAACGGTTGCCCAAAGTCCGTTATTTTCTGTAAATATTCCTACAAAATCACCTTTTTTTATTCCAAAAGATTGAATTGAGGCGGCTAAATTCGTAATGTTGTTTTCCAAATCAGTATAATTTATTTCAAGATTATTATATGTGTCCGTAATTGCTTGAAGTTTTTTGTAATTTGAAATTTTTTGTTTAAAATATTCATTAAAAGATGTTTTGTCTGATAAAAATCTGTTTACTTGTCGTCTTCCCGATAAAAATTTTCTTTTTAGTTGTAATTTTCTGTATTTTTCTTTTCTTTCGTTAGTCATATAAACACCTTCCAAGCCGATATACTAAGTTTATCATACCATAAAAACAATAAAAACAGATAAAACTTTATAATTTTTATGTAGTGAAAGACGAGACTTGTCTTTGGACCGTACCTCAAAAAGTGGACAGCTAAAATTCTCGACTCGGTCATTCCATTAAATAAAAAACCGCTGAACAAAAGTTCATCGGTTTTTTATGGAGCGGAAGACGAGACTCGAACTCGCAACAACCTGCTTGGAAGGCAGGGACTCTAGCCATTGAGTTACTTCCGCATAATCACTTTAAAAGTGATGCCGCGTCTCACTCTGCCGAGCAAACAATCCTGTGAATTGTTTGCGAGAGGGGAGAACCGAGGGTTCGATTCCGAACCCTTCTTATCACTTTTTCAAAAGTGGTGCCGCGTCTCACTCTGCCGAGCAAACAATCCTGTGAATTGTTTGCGAGAGGGGAGAACCGAGGGTTCGATTCCGAACCTCTCTTGTCGCTTTTTTAAAAGTGGTGCCGCGTCTCGGAATCGAACCAAGGACACAGGGATTTTCAGTCCCTTGCTCTACCAACTGAGCTAACGCGGCATGTTGTATTAAATTGTTTGGTGAAATCAGTTGGTAGAGTAAGCTCTAACTCAATTTGATTTCGGTTCCGCTTCACTCACCTAGACTGAGCTAACGCGGCATTTAACACCTCTTTTGTATTTTTATTTTACATTATAAATTTTTTCAGTCAAGTTTTTATTTGACTGGCGGACCAAACAGCAATGTTACATTACGTCCTTCCATTTGAGGTTTCTTTTCTAATGCTATTGGTTCGTCTTTCAAATCTTCAACAAATCGTTCTGCTAAATCAAACGCAAGTTTTGAATGTTGCATTTCACGACCTCTTAGCATAACGACTATTTTTACTTTATTTCCTTGCGAAATAAATTTTTTGATATTGTTTATACGTACTTGATAATCGTGTACATCTATCTTATATCTGATTTTTATTTCTTTTATATCAACTGTATGTTGTTTCTTTTTAGCTTCCTTAGCTCTTTTTTCAACTTCATACTTATATTTTCCGTAATTTAATATTTTGGCAACCGGAGGATCTTGATTTTGATTTATTAATACCAAATCTAAATCTGCGTCTTCTGCCATTTGCAGAGCTTCGTCCGTTGGTACTACACCGTGGTTAGCTCCGTCTTCACCTATTAAACGAACTTCTTTTACTTTTATTCGTTCATTCATTATTACTTTATCTTTTGAGTCTTTTTTTTGACTGTTTCTATCTTCGCCTGCTATGGTTTGGTTCTCCTTTTTATTTAATTACTTGTCTATAATACCATAATTTTAGAAAAAAATATA
>JAFWGJ010000129.1 GCA_017512405.1 bacterium
AGAGGTAATTGCTGCTTTGTTGTTACTACATTCAAGATAAAATAATCCGAACCGGAACCAAGAGTAAACTTTATTCCGCTCTCATCCAGTATTTTTGATAGTTCCTCTTTTGAATATTTTTTAGTCCCTTTAAGTGCTGTTCCTGCCATTATATTTGCTGTTCCGTAAAGTTTTTCAACAAATTCACCACCCTTAGCACGAATAGCAAATGCTATAATATCGTTATTTTTATGTTTATTTAACAAAAGAGTTGCACCTGTATCTAAAACGTATTTATTTGTGTTATAAGCTGATTTTACAAGTTTTGCATTGTGATTTTTAGGTTGTTCTTCAACACCGCATTTTGAAGTTTCTACATAAGTTTTTGGTAAAACTATTGAAATTGCAGACTTATTTTCTGCCAAATAATGTCTTGCAACTCGCAAAACCTCCTCTTTTGTAACCTTCTTAATACCTTCAAGATAATTATCATAATCTTTTGGATTACCTGTAAGCACTGTTGTGTAACCCATTTCCATAGCAACATTTGAAACAGATTCTCTTGAATAGTGAGTATCTCTCTCTATAATATTTTTTGCTCTTTCTACTTCATCATCGGTTACACCATTTTTCTGAATTTTTTGAATTTCATCAAATATAGCTTGTTTCAATTCTTCTTTGTTTTCAGGTTTAAAATTTGTACTTATATAGAATACACCATCATCTTTAAATGAACCATTACTTGCACTTATTGAATTTGCAAGTTGTTTTTTATCTTTTATATTTTGATAAAATCTTGAAGAACGACCATCACCCAAAATTGTCGCTAAAATATCAAGTGCAAATTCGTCTTTATGAACAGCATTTGTACCTCTGAAACCTATCATCATATATGCTGAATTGCAATCAAATTTTTCTTCTTTAATTCTTTGAGTTGTAATTGGAGGTTCCTTTTTGTAACAAGGTTTTTCTAATTTTCTTGGCGAAATTGTAAACGCTCTTTCAATTTTTTCAGCAGTTTTATCAGGGTCAACATCACCAACAACAATCGTTACCATATTTTCAGGCGAATAATGTTTCTTATAATAATCAAAAATTTCATCTCTTGTTATATTTTCTATAATCTCTTTTGTGCCTATAACCTGCCTTTTATATGGATGAACTTTGTAAATTAATTCGTTTAAATTATCGTATACCAGGTCGTTTGGAGAATTTTTATCCTTTGCAATTTCTTCAATTACAACCATACGTTCTCTATCCATTTCAGCCTGAGGAATTGCAGGATTTAAAAGCATATCAGCGTGTAAATTTAGGGCTAAATCAAAATCTTTTGACGGAATTTTTATATAATAATGCGTAAAATCTTTGCTTGTAGCAGCATTTGTAACTCCTCCTTTTGATTCTATGAGCTTGTCAAAAGTTCCAAGAGGATTTTTTTCCGTTCCTTTAAAAAACAAATGTTCCAGAAAATGAGAAACACCGTTATTTTTGTCATTTTCGTTTATTGAACCTGTTTTTATCCAAGTATCAATAATTACAATTGGATTAGAACTAACTTGTTTGATAATTACAGTATGACCATTATGAAATTTATAAACATTATAGTCTGAGGCAAATACACTCGTTCCACAGATTATGACAAACAATAACACTAAATATTTTTTCATAAATATCCCCTTTTAAAAACATTTTACATAAAAAAACTTCCTGTTTCAACTAATCCGCTGTATAGAGCTTTTTATAGATTTTGATGACATTCGTCGGATTTTGCCTGTTATAGGATAATCTTTGAAGGCTCGGTCGTGAAGACCGCCTATTGACCACAATATTCCGACATAACCATTTGCAGACGGTGCATCATAGGCATATTTATCATTAAGGAAATTAGCTGTTTCCAACGCTTGTTCAGGCGTTTTTGACCATTCTAAAATCTTTTTTGCCCAATACATTCTTAAATAACCATGAATTACACCTTTATTCAAAAGCTGTACTTGTGCCGTATTCCATATTATATCGTGAGTTTTTGCGTATTCTAATTCATCTTTTGTGTACAAATACTGTTTATAATCTTTTTGATGAAACATCAATGAGTCATAAGCCCATTTGGGAATACAGGAAAGATTTTTATAGTCATTACAATAAAGACAAAAATTATCTGAAAGCTCTTTTCTTACAATTAATTCCTCCAAAAATGTCTCTTTATTTAACTCATCAACAGACGATTTTATTACCTCTATTGCAACTCTTTGACTTGAAATAAATCCTAAATTCAAATATTTTGACAATCCGGACAAAACATTTTTTGAAATATTATTCCTATATTGTGAGTAATGCTGCAACTTGTTTTTTATAAATTCTTGCAAAGCATCCTCTGCTTCTGTTTTTAAATCAAATTTGTTATCAAATTCTGTTAAAAACGGATAAATATTTTTGTATATTTTTCTCCTTAAAGTTGATGCGTTATATTCTTGTTTATCCGATACAAATCTTGCAGGAATTATGTTATGACCGTCTATTTCATAAATTTTAAATTTGGCATTTTTAAGCCAAACTCTATTTAAAATAGGATTAAAATCTATTATTAACAGAGTTGTTTTTAAATTTTCAAGATATTTCAAGATATCATCCCTATTGATAATTTCAAAATCCATATTTAATTTTTCAAAATTTTCTTTTGTTTGCTGAATTTGTCTGTTTAAAAATTTTTGTTTTGGCTCGTATGCAACATTTACTTTTGGACAGATAATTTTTAGGGGATAATTTAAACTTGCAGATTTTTGAATTGCAAATTGAAGTGCAAAATTATCTTTCGCTCTTATTTCTCTCTCAGTTAAGTAAATAACATAACCTTGTTTTACGGAATTATCATTAATTTCTAAAATTCTTGCAGGATTAATATTATATTCAACGCAAAAATCGTTAGGAATATATTTTAAAATGGTATTTCTTATAATTTTTTGCATGTTTAGATTTTAAAATATCCTAAACACAAATGTATTAACCACTTTACTTAATTTGATTTTCTACATAATCCATAAACATCAAAATACCTGCAATTTGTGATATAAAACTGCCGGAAACTTTTGTATGCAGAGGAGTATGTCTTAAATCGCCAAGTTCAAAAAGATCTTTATTTGTAAATATGGCAAGCATTATTGAATTACCGTAGAATTTTAATTGAACTTTTGATGCATTGAATAATGTTTTAATATTTAAAATAAGCTGCGTTAAATCTTGATTAATAATTTTATATGCATCCGAATTATTATCAGACAAAACGATATCAAAATCTTCATCTATACCTGAATTACCTGTTTTTATTCTTTTAGAAAGTCTTAATTGCTGCTGTTTCTGTAATCTTTTAACATCCCAATCTCTGTAAATTTTCGACAAAATTAAAACAATTACCGTAAAAACAGATATTGTGGGAATTTTATAACTATTCCACAAATACAGAAAAAATTCTTCCATAAAATTATCGACAAAAGGTATGAAATTTAAAATATCCCTTAAAAAGAAATATAAGACGGTAAAAACAATTAAAATACCTATTGAATACCATATAAAATTGATTTTTGTATAATCCTGAGTATCCTCGATAATGCTCTCTTTTGTTTTTGTAGTAATTTCAATTGATGATTCTAAATTTTTACTATTTTCAAGTTTAATAAGCAAACCGTCAAATATTGGTTTTGTGTAAGTATTTTTTCCTGAACCTGTTTTGTATACCATAGAGGTCTCGGAAATTTGATATTTTGCTTTGTCAGATACTACAATAAATGCATCCTCTGTAGTTCTGCCGTTCCATTTTTCAAATAAACCGCTTTTATTAATTTCTTCATCTGTAATTGTTTCTTTTTCGCTTTCAACATTTAATTTTAAAAGAGTTTTAAGCAAATTATTTAAACAATCCGATTTAATTACATTTGAAAAATCCTTATCTATAATTAAATAAGCAAAAAAGTATATTAGAAAAATTATCGGAAATAAAATACAAATAAAACTAAAAATAAATATTAATATCTCGTCTTTATTAACACCTGAAACAATGCCCTTATAAATCCAAGGCGAAAAACATAATGTTATTATAACATAGGTTTTAGTTAATTTTTTAACGGTTTGTTGTCTTTTTATCGCATAAATACCTGACGATACAAATCCTCGCATTACATTGTTATAATAATCATAAAGGTTTGAACGTATTTCATCAAGGCTCATTTTATAGGATACATATTTTTCGCTCATAAATTAATTTATGCCTTTATATTTTGTTCTGTATCCGTGATTTTCTTCAGGTCTTAAATCGTTTGGATACATAGTATCCGTGTAGATATCTTCCTGTAATTTTTTAATGATTTCAAAAACTCTTCTGTAATCTTGAATATCTGCAATTGTTGTGCCTATATTCATTGGTATGCCGTTTATTCTTATACCAGAACCGTACAAATCTGCGGAATTATTGCTTGTTAAAACAACATCACCAACACCGATAAACTGGTCGATAATACCTCTGTGTATGTTCACTCTTGCAAGTTCAGTAAACGGTTTCATATTACAAGTATAAGAAAATACCCCGCCTGAAATGTAAACACCTTTGTCTGTAACTATGTATTCTGTATGCTTGTATTTTCTAAATACAAATAGTGCACCTCCAAGATATAACCAAACCGGCATTAGATGAAACATAAAGAAAATTATAGGAAATGCGACAAATGAGAACGGAAGTTC
>JAFWGJ010000017.1 GCA_017512405.1 bacterium
AATCCTGTACCTATTAAAGCAGCATTATCAAAAAACGGTATTATAAAAGATTATGTCAGATTACCGCTTACTATTTTAAATTACGAGCAAAAAGCGGAGCTATTTGCGTTAATGGATGAAATAGAAAAATTATAGCCGATATTGGTAATCTTTTTATTGATTTTTTTGATAAGATAAGAATACAAATTATATTTATTATAAGGAAGAAGAAATGAAAAATAAAATTTTACTATTTTGGATAATTGTGGCACTTGTCATTTTTTCAGTAGCTATGATTATTATTAAACCGACAAAATTGGGTCTTGATTTGGTTGGGGGTTCAAGGCTTGTACTTGAAGCTCAGACAACTCCGACAATTGCAAAAATTACTCCCGAAATGATGGATAGTTTACAATTTGCTATTGAAAACCGTGTAAATAAGCTTGGTGTAGCGGAAACAGTTGTTCAAAGACAAGGTGAAAAAAGACTTGTAGTTGAAATACCGGCAGTAAAAGACTTAAATCAAGCTAAGAAATTCTTAGGTGAGACAGCAGAACTCGCATTTAAAAAAGAACTTAAAGAAGGTTCAGGGCAATGGGTTGATACGGGTCTTACAGGTAATGATTTAGATAAAGCTCTTTTAAGTACAAGCTCAACCGGTCAATGGGTTGTTGATTTGGAATTTAATGACAAAGGTACAAAAAAATTCGCAGATTTGACTCAACAACTTGTTGGTAAACCTATGGCAATTTTCTTCAATGGTGAATTAACATCAGCCCCTGTTATAAGAGAAGCTATCATTGGCGGAAGAGCTCAAATTTCAGGCGGAGATAACGGTTTTGCATACGAAGAAGCAAAAGAAATGGTGGATTTATTAAATGCGGGTGCTTTACCGGTTCCGGCAAAAATTATCGAAGAAAATACGGTTGGAGCTACTTTGGGTGCTGATAGTATTGAAAAATCCAAATTTGCAGGTATTATTGGTCTGGGTATCGTTATGATATTTATGATTGCATATTACAGACTGCCCGGATTAATTGCAGACATTGCACTTGTAATTTATAGTGTTATTCTGTTTATGTTGTTTAAGATGGTTCCTGTAACCTTGACTCTTGCAGGTATTGCCGGTTTCATACTTTCAATAGGTATGGCTGTTGATGCTAACATTTTGATTTTTGAAAGAACCAAAGAAGAATTAAGAGCAGGACGTACTCTCTTTACTGCTATTAATGCAGGTTTTGACAGAGCTTTTACAAGTATTTTTGACTCAAATATGACAACAATTATAACCTGTATAATTCTTTATTGTTTAGGTACAAGCATAGTTAAGGGTTTTGCTTTGACACTTGCACTCGGTGTTATTGTTTCAATGTTTAGTGCAATTACTGTTACTAAGAACTTTATGCATTTAATATTTGGTACCGGTGAATTGAAATACCCTGCTTTATTCGGTTTAAGAAAAGATGAAATCGGCAAAGCCTATACTGCATCAGAAACTAAACGTGAAAAAGCAAAATTCGGTGTATTGGACTAGTGAGGTGAAAAATGGAAAATAAAATTAGAATTCATGTTGTAAAATACAGATGGTTATGGATGTGCCTTTCCGCATTATTCTTGTTACCGGGAATAATTACAATGATTTACGCATCAATAAATTCTCCGTCACACTTACCGCTAAAAGTCGGTATTGATTACACAGGCGGTACCGTTTTACAATACATGACCGATAAAAAGGTAGAAAACAGTTCACTTTCAACAATTAGAGAAGAGCTTGTTAAAAACGGAGTAGAAAATCCTTCATTGCAGATAATTAATGTTAATGACGGCGTAACTAATACTTCAAACAATGATATTATTGCAGTAAGAACCAAATTTATTGCAGAAGATGACACTACAACTGCAAATAAAGTTACATCCGTTATAAAATCTTCTTACGAAAATGCGGAATTAATTTCTACAACTTCTGTTGGGCCTACGTTAGGAAAAGAATTGTTTAAAAATTCTTTGATTGCCTTATCATTAGCATGTTTAGGTATTGTTGTGTATTTGTCATTCAGATTTCAGTTTGATTTTGCGGTAGCCGCAATTTTAGCATTAATACATGATGTTCTGTTTGTTGTGGGTGTGTTTGCAATGTTATGTTACTTCCTAAATGTTCAGATAGACGGTTTGTTTATAACGGCATTGCTTACTGTAATCGGTTTCTCTGTTCACGATACAATTGTTGTATTTGACCGTATTCGTGAAAATTTAAGATATTACGCAAAGAAAATGTCTTTCGGTGAAATTGTTGATGCCAGTGTAAACCAAACGCTTGCAAGAAGTATTAATACATCTGTCACAACATTAATAACTCTTTTGGCATTATATTTCTTTGGTGGTGTTACAACCAAAGATTTTGTACTTGCAATGATATTGGGTATCGCAATTGGTACTTATTCAAGTATATTCTTTGCAAGTATGTTAATTGATTTTTGGAGAGATAAGCAGAATCAGCCTAAACGAGTTTAATTTTATACTTTAAAGCGGCATGCAACAATATGTTAAATATTTGTTGCATGCCGCTTTTTTTGGTAAAATAAGTAAAAATGGGGATTGAAATGAAAAAAATATTTTTAACTATATTATTATTGTTTATTGGCTTAAAATCATATTCTGCAACCGTTTGGATAAATGATACACGTTCGCAGTTTCAAACAAATTCTCTTGTAATTTTAGGAATTAATATAAGAACATTTAATGCAAAAGATTTGAATAAAAATGGTATTATTGAATTAAAGCAGGGGGAAGAAAGAGGGAATTTTTTAAATGCCATAGACAGACTTGATGAACTTGCTATGCAAGGCGTAAATACAGTACATTTATTACCAATAACTCCCGTAGGAAAAATAAAAGCTGTCGGAACGGCGGGTTCGTTATATGCATTAAACGCTTTTGATGAATTAAACTCACAACTTGCAAGTAAAAAATCAAAATTATCCGTAAAAGAACAAGCAATAAGATTTGTAGATGAAGCGCACAGAAGAAAAATTAGGGTAATAGTTGATTTACCTGCATTTGCATCTTATGATTATTATTTAAAATATAATCTGTTGTTTTTGACAGACGGTGCAGGAGCTCCTGTTGTTCCTGCCGATTATACGGATTTAAGAGCATTATTTACAGGAAAAAACGGCAGAATTAATTTAGATTTACTTGATGAATATAAAAAATTTGTTGACATGATGCTTGAAATTGGAGCAGATGGCATTGTAGCGGATAATGCGGCAACAAAACCCTCTGATTTTTGGAGTGAATTGATAGCATATACCCGTGCAAAAAGTCCTCAATTTCTATTTTTAGCACAGGCAACAGATAAAGACATACCTTTTG
>JAFWGJ010000130.1 GCA_017512405.1 bacterium
ATATTCAAAAGAAAACTTGGGAATGTGTTATGCAAAGAGTATATGGATATTTCAGATATGCTCAATGGCAATATCGTGATGTTGAATATTTTTATTAGGATTGTAACATAAATTAATATTTTGTCCGTAGTAACACGGACAAAATATTGAATAAAAAATGATATGCTTTTATTTGTTAGTTAAAAGAAAGAGAATATTAATGACGAAAACAGATGAAAGCACATTACAAATTCATGCACATGCAAACGATTACAGAGATTTATGCAATTTGGCAGGCGACGTATTAAAACATCGCCCCGTAAAACTGCCTAAAGGTTATGAGGTTTTAGATACAAAAAGAGATAAATTTCATTTTAAATCAGTTGTTTACAAAAATAATGATGAAATAGTCATTTGCTATTTGGGTACAGAAAAATTTAGCATAAAAGACCACAGTACAAATCTAAAAATGTATCTGTCAGGTAAACCAACAAAACAAATGGAATTAGCATTAAATCTATGTGAAGAAATAATGAAAAATAATCCGTCATCAAAAGTGAGAGTTATAGGACACTCGGAAGGTGGAAGTGAAGCTTTGTATGTGGGCTTATCAAAAAACTTGCCTACGGTAACATTTAATGCATACGGATTAAATCCAAAACTTGTAGAAAATTTAAACAACGATAATATAGATAAGCTGGTTGTAAATTACAGAGACCCGAACGACCCTGTTTCCAAGTTAAGAACCCCTCAAGGTAAATCATATATAGTTGATAGTCCGCACAAATATCTTACAGAAAAGATTAATCCGTTTGGTAATTTGTCAGCACATAAAATATCAAATTTTGGTGATTGTAATAATGCAATACCTTTAGAGAAATATAAAAATGAAAATAAATCATTTATTGATAAAATTGGCGATGTAGAAATTACAGATAAAGATATTGCAAATATGCCTTCGGACTTATATATTATTTATGATGAAGAAATATCCTCAAGGCTGGCAAAAGGAAAAATATTAAAAGAATCTCAAGCACAAGAATTAGCGTTCAAAGGAAATTTGGTTAAAGTATCATCATATACAAGAGCAGATGGCGTTCATGTAGATGGTTATTATAGAAGATTACCGCAATCTTAAATTTAATAAAGAATCAGGCGGCTATTACACGGCCGCCTGATTCTTTATTATTTAGTTAAAAAACTATTTAATTTTTATGCTAAACCCTTTCTTTTCTGTGAATTTGTTAATTTTTTCATTAGCTTTGCTTTTAGCTGTAGCTTTTGCATTTTCTTTAACATTTGCTTTTGCTGTTTTTAAATCTTTTTTTGCTTGTTTTAAATCAGATTTTGCTTTTTCATAATCAGCTTTTGCTCTGTCCATTGATTTTTTAGCCGCAGCTTTTGATTGTTCACTAGCATTTTTGTAATCTTTTTTAGCTTTTTCGTAGTTAGCTTGTGCTTTGTCAACTTTATTTAAAGCCTTATCAACTTTTGCACTTGTAACAGATACGCTTGTTCCACTTACATTTGTAGTTACAGTAGCAGCAGTTGCAGTTGAAACTGTTAATGCCATTGCCAATGCACAAATAACAACTAAATTTTTTTTCATAATAATCTCCTTTCAGACTGTTTAACAAGAAAAATATATAACTTAAATACATGCTTTTCAAGTATTTTTGATATAATGTAAATATGGAAAGACGTCAATACAAACTACTGGGTTATAATATAGACTTGTTTAATACACAGGAAGCTATGGATTATGCAAATTCGTTAATTGATAGTTCATCAAGTTCGCATATAGTAACAATAAATCCTGAAATTATTGAACTTGCAAATAAAAACGAAAATTTTGCAAAAATTTTGAATGAGGCAGAACTTGTTATTCCCGATGGTATTGGTATAAAAATAGGATTAAAAATAAACGGTATTAATACAGAAAGAATTACTGGTATTAGTTTTGCAAAGAATTTAATTGAAAATGCTTCAAAAAATAATATGCCTATTGCTCTTGTTGGTGCAAAACCGCATGTTATAGAAAAGACAAAAGAGAATTTGAAAAAAGAATTTCCTGATTTGAATATTGTTTATGCTCATGACGGATATTTCGATGATAAAAATACAATTTACGAAGAAATAAAAAATGTTTCGCCTAAAATTTTATTTGTAGCATTAGGAGCACCAAAACAAGAAGAATTTATATATGAACTGAAATCAATTTTGCCGTCAACATTAATGATAGGAATAGGCGGGAGTTTTGATGTTTGGGCAGGAGAGGTCAAGCGTGCTCCTGAAATTTGGCAAAAAATGGGATTGGAATGGTTATATCGTACAATCAAGCAACCGGAAAGATTTAAAAGAATATTTCCGACTTTGCCATTTTTTGTGTATAATGTAATTAAAGAAAATTTGATAAAGAAAGGGTAATAAAATGTTGGAACAAAAAGATTTAGAACAATTAAAAGATTTATGTAAACAAACAAGACGTAACATTATTAAAATGGTGCATAATTCAAAATCAGGACACGTTGGCGGTGCAATGTCAGCTGTTGAAATTTTAACAACTTTATACCAAAAAATTATGACTGTTTATCCTGAATGGGATAAAGCTGCAGACTTTGAAAAACGTGACAGATTTGTTTTATCAAAAGGTCATGCTTCGGCAGTTTATTACTCAGTTCTTTCTCAAAGAGGATTTTTTCCGGAAGAAGAATTAATGACATTCCGTTTGTTCGGTTCAAGATTACAAGGTCACCCAAATACTCACTTACCGGGTGTTGAAGTTGCAACAGGTTCATTGGGACAAGGTTTGTCAATGGCTGTTGGTATGGCTTTAGGCTTAAAATTGGATAACAATCCTGCACATGTATTCTGTTATATGGGTGATGGTGAATTACAGGAAGGTTCTTGCTGGGAAGCATTTATGCATGCTCCTCACAGACATTTGAACAATATTACTGCAATCATTGACAGAAATATGTTGCAAATTGACGGTGATGTTGAAAAAGTTAAAGCGTTAGAACCATTAGCAGACAAGTTAAAAGCTTTCAACTGGAATGTTGTAGAAATAGATGGTCATGATTTGAATCAAGTTTATGATGCTTTAAAAGCCGCAAAAGAAAATAATTCAGACAAACCAACTGCAATTATTGCTCATACTACTAAGGGTAAAGGTGTATCATTTATGGAAAACCAAGCAGGCTGGCACGGTAAAGCTCCAAATGATGAAGAAATGGAAAAAGCATTGGCAGAATTAGTATAAGAGGGTAAAAAATTGACAGTAACACAACAAGATAAAGACAGAATTTTAGAAGTTCATAAAAAGACATCAAACGTAATACAACAAGGCTGCGGACCATTTTTTGCAAGTGTCTATGATGAAAACGGAAATATTGTTGCCGAAGCCGGTAATTCGGTTGTAAACGATAAATGTCCGATATATCACGCAGAAGTTAATGCAATAAGAGCAACTTGTAAAAAGTTAGATACTTATGACTTGGCTCCATATAATTTATCACTATATGTTAATGCAGAACCTTGCATAATGTGTGTCGGTGCGATTATGTGGTCAGGTATTAAACACGTTTATTATGGTGTTCCGTCAAAACGTGTTGAAGAAATTACAGGATTTGACGAAGGTTTTAAACCAAACTGGCATGAAGAGTTTGCAAAACGTGGTATTACCGTAGAAGGTGATATAGAAGTTGAAGCAGGTGAAAAAGTGCTTGAAGAATACGTAAACAGCGGTCGTGAGGTTTATAAACCATCAAGATAAACATAAAAAGCATCGTAAAGATGCTTTTTATTTTATATTTTTGCAATATTGACAAGATATTGTTCCAAATAAAAAAGATTTATTTTTTAGAACTTCAAATTTATGTTTTTCAAACAAGTTTTGAAGTTCTTTTTCATTAAAAAATAATTTTTTTGACTGTACAAGGTATTTGTATGGCAAATCATTGCCATAAAATATTTTTACAAGTATTGGAATAAAATAATCAAAAATGAAATTTGCTAAAAAATTTTTTTTACCGAAATCAAGATGAAAAAATATTCCGTCAGGTTTCAAAACTCGGGCTATTTCGTCCAGTGCTTTATTATAATCTTCTATATTTCTTAATCCAAAACTGATTGCAACCGAATCAAAAGAATTATCTTCAAATGGCAGATTAGTGCAATCACCTTCAATAAAATTTATATCTGGATGTTTTTCTCTTGCAATTTTAAGCATATTTTCAGAAAAATCGAATCCTGTGACATCGCATTTATTTTTTAGTAAATAAGCAATATCACCTGTTCCTGTGCACAAATCCAAACATTTCCCGCTAAATTCAAAGTTTTCAATAGCTTTTTTCTTTATGTATTTATGCAGGCCAAAAGAAATCAAATTGTTATTTGAATCATAATTTTTTGCAATTTGATTGAACATTTCTTTGATTTTTTCAGGACTTTTATTCATAACCTCATTTTACAATATGTATTAAGTTTTGTGAATTGCCATGTTGATATTTCATAACAAATCATTAAGAAAAAGGTACATTAAACGGATGATTATAAACATATTTCTAAATCAAAAAAATGATATTTAACGAATTTACTTAATAAAAAAAAAAAAAAGACGAAATAAAAAACAGAGGATAAGAGAATAGAGCGAGGTAATTATGAACGGTTTAAATTCAATTAATTTTAATTCACAAATTCCATCAATGCAATCACAGATGGCATTTGGAAGAGTTTCAAATTTAGAAAGTACAAACGCAACATCAAGTTTTAAAGATGTTTTAACAAATATGGTTTCAACTGTTAATGAGCAAATGAATAAACCAGATGACTTATTGGCAAAAGCAGCAAGCGGAACAGGTGAAGTAGATGTTCATGATGTTATGATATCAATGTCACAGGCTGAAATCACATTGACTGTTGCAACAAACGCAGTTTCAAAAGTCATTCAAGCGTATGATAAAATTGTTCAAATTCAAGTATAGAATTATAATGCGATAGTAATAAGATTATATAAAAATATTTAAAGACTGAGCAGGGGAATTATGGATTTTAAACAACTTTTACAAAATAAGGCGGTACTATACGGCATCATTGGTGTTGTTATTGTCGTTATTGCAATAAGTATAATGGCAGTTGTAATGACCGCTGGTAACAGTGGCGGTTCAGATAAAGCAAAAGTTATAGGTGAAAAACCGATAAAAGAAGATTTGGTTTTATTGACAACCGATAATTTGGGAAAAGCAATTGAAATTCAAGCTCTACTTGCAAAATCAGGTATTCAGGCATCCCGTGCACTTGATGGTACAAAGTCATCAATTGTTTTAAAAAGTGGTACTTATAACCAAAATCAACGTGATGCAGCGCTTTTAACAATTGTTAAAAGCGGTTTGATGGATCAAAATGTTGGTCTTGAAATATTTGATAAAGGTGATTTTACATCAACAAAAGAAGATAAAAGAATTCGTTTGGCAAGAGCTATAAATGGTGAACTTGCAAGATTAATAAGAAAAATGGATGGTATTGATAATGCTTCCGTATTTATTTCAATACCTGAACAAACAATGTTTTCATCAATGCAAAAGCCTGTAACAGCAACAGTTCAATTAACACCACAAATAAGTGAAAAATTACCTCCGTTAAAAATTAAAGCAATTACAAATTTGCTTCTTGGAAGTGTAACAGGCTTGACTGCTGATAACATTTCAATTACGGATACAAACGGCAACGTATATTCAAGCATTATAAGCGCAGAAGATGAAATGCTTTCAAAAGTTGAAGAAAATGACAAGTACATGCAACAAAAAGTTAATGCTCAATTAGACAGGTTAATCGGAAAAGGTAACTTTGTTGTAACTGTTAGTACATCCTTAAAGCAATCACCTGTTGAAAAATCGAGCATAATATATGATCCGACCCAAAAGGCTTCTGTATCAGAGCAAACCTTCGTTGAAGGCTTGGGAGATGAATCAACCGATAATAGTATGGGCTCAGGCAAAGCAAATGCTGTAAGTGTATATTTACCTGGTGGATTAGCAACTCCTGGTTCTACAAGCCAAGCATCAGCATCATCTCAA